>JBGQGS010000034.1:0-16139 GCA_041497555.1 Candidatus Dormibacteraceae bacterium
CCGGCCAAGTGGGTGGCCAAACTGCGTTCGGTGGCTCGAAACGATGAGCCTTTGCTCTTGAAGATCCAGATGGGCTCGGGCCACATGGGGCCGTCCGGCCGCTACGAGTCCTGGCGAGAGGAGGCCTTCATCACGGCATTCTTACTCGACCAGGTCGCGTCTTGACTTCGGAACCACGGAGCCTTAGGCTAGGTTTCGCTTTACACCCATCCGGGTGTGTCTAGATTTGTTCAAGGAGTGTGCTCATGGGCGGCATCACGGAGGAGACCTTCGCCTTCGATGGCGGAGTCTGCCTTCTGACCGCACATTGAGCCTCTTCCGGTAGTCACAACCTAGAAAGCAAGAGAAGCACCGACAGAGGACCGTGCGGTCGTTGGGCACCGCACGGTCCTTTTTCTTTTGTCCGCACCCCCACCCGGCGCTTTGCGCCGACCTCCCCGGCGAGCGGGGAGGTGAATTTAGGAGCGAGTCATGACAGCGATTGAGATCCACGGGATCCGCAAGGCGTTTCGGCGCCGAGAGCGCGAAACCGGCGCGCCATGGTGGCGGCGTGAATGGAAGAACAAGGTCGCCCTGCACGAGCTCGACCTCGTGGTTGAGGCGGGCGGCGTGACCGGGATCCTGGGGCCGAACGGGAGCGGCAAGTCGACGCTGATCCGGATTCTCGGGACCTTGCTCACCCCCGACTCGGGCAGGGCGATGGTCTTCGGATGGGACGTGGTCGCCGAACCACTGTCGGTGCGGCGCCACGTCAACCGCGTCTCGGTCGAGGCCGCCTTCTTCAAGGAGCTGAGCCCCTGGGAGAACATGCTCTACGCCGCGCGCCTCTACGGCGGCGGAGCCGCCGGCACGCGCCAGCGCGTCATGGAGATACTCGAGAAGCTGGGCCTGCCGCTCGACACTGTCGACCAGCCGATGAAGCAGCTATTCCGCGGGCAGCAGCAGAAGGTGGCCATCGCGCGAAGCTTTCTCACCGTGCCGTCGCTGCTGTTGATGGACGAGCCGACCACGGGACTCGATCCGCGCTCCAAGAAAGAGGTCCAGGCGCTGCTGCACATGCTCCGCGCGGAACGCGAGGTCACAGTGCTGCTCTGCACGCACGACATGGCCGAGGCCGCGGAACTCTGCGACCGGGTGCTGATGATGGATGGAGGCCGCGTCCTGGCCGACGGCAGTCCGGACGAGCTGTGCCGGCTGCACGCCGATGGAAAGCCGGACCCGACCCTCGAGGACGTCTTCATGCACCTGACCGGGAAGAGCTTCGAGGTCGCCGAGGAGAAGGAATGAACGTTGGCATCAGGCACACGGAGCTCAACGCGCTGTACGGCTTCGCGGAGCGGCAGCTCCACGTGGTCAAGCGCTACTGGCTGTGGGAGGTCGTCTGGCTCTTCTACAGCCTGGTCAGCGTGCTCTCGATCGGCTTCCTGGCCTCCGGCCTGGGTTCGCTCGGCGCCTCGAGCGGCTCGTTCGACCTGCGCAAGGCCCAGCTCTACCTGCTCATCGGCGCGCTGCTCTGGGGTTATCTCTCGCTGGTCTTCATGGAGGCGGCGTACGCCATCGCGTGGGAGAGATGGGAGGGCACGATCGAGTACACGTTCATGGCGCCGGTGAGGCGTGTCACCCACCTGTTCGGCATCTGCCTGTTCGCCATCGGCTACGGCCTCGTGCGTACGTTCGTCGTGCTGCTCATCGCGGCGGTCACGTTCAACCTGGATTTCTCCCACGCCGACATCCCCGCAGCCCTCGCGGTCCTCGCGGCCTCGACCGTGCCGCTGATCGGGCTCAGCATCCTGACCTCGGTCCTGCCGCTCCTGTCGCCGCAGAAGGGCGAGCAGATGTCGGTCGCGCTGCAGGGCTTCCTCCTACTCGTCTCAGGGGTGTACTACCCGCTCAGCGTGCTGCCCGTTCCGATGCAGATCGCCGGAGCGGCAAGCCCGCTCACCTACGCGCTGGCGGGCATCCGCGGCAGCCTGCTCGAAGGGGCCCGGCTTCCGGACCAGCTGCCGACCATCGGCATCCTTCTCGGCATGGGCGCCGTGATGATCCCGATCAGCATCCTGGTCTTCGGTTGGGCCGAAAACCGGGCCAAACGGCTCGGTCTCTTGAAGCGAAGCGGGTAAAGAAAGCCACTCAAAGCCAGTTTCGGCGCCACAGGCATCACCCAAACTAATGTTCGGGACTATCAAGTTTCGGCGCACCATCTAGGGCGTCGAAACCGAGCGGCCACAAGATGTCGTGGTCGAGTCCCCATCGGCCCCGTTGGGCCTCTCTACATGTTGTGGTAAGGGTATTGACAGGCTGAGTGTGCGTCGTTAGTGTTCGCGGCGAATCGCGGTGATCAGTGGGGAGAAGTGGTGAGTCAAAGCAACGCTGAAGCATACGTCGCACCCTACGTCCAGGTACAGCACGCCATACACCTCCTCTATGCCACTTCTCCCCGCAGCCGCGATGGTCATCCGGTACCCGCCAACCACCGCTTCGACAAAGAAGGCAATCGACTGCCGCTCGAGCTCCACGGCTGCGGCTGCAGCCTGTGCGCCCGCCGGCAGCGTGACCGTCGCCGTTTCTTTTCGGCATCCCCGCGAAGTCACGGCGAAGCCTCGGACTTCGTGGGGAATATCAGGGAGGCCCGATGAGTGTTCACCGGGGCGCACAGGGTGAGGGTCGACGACAAGGGGAGGCTGGCCATCCCGGCCGCCTTTCGCAAGCAGCTTCCCGAGGGGAGCTTCGTCTCGGTCAGCCAGGACAACGTCCTGGCGATCTACCCGCCGGACCTGTGGGCGGCCCTGGCCCAGGAGCTGCGCAGCCCGCTGCCGGGACCGGACCAGCGCGCTTTGGCCCGGACTCTTTATCCAATGTCGGACACCTTCGAGCCGGATGGGCAGGGACGGATCAGCCTGCAGCCGGAACAGCGCCGGCTAGCGGGGATCGAGTCCCCGTCGACGGTGGTGGTGATCGGTACCGGGTCTCGGGTGGAAATCTGGCCCGAGGGCCGATGGGACAGCTACAGCGCCGACGCGCAAGGGCGCTTTACCGAATTCGCTGACAGGGTGATCTCAGGGCACTGAGTCCGCACCAACCCGCACTTTTACAAGAGGTAATAGAGCTGCTCCAGCCCCGAGTCGGGGCGGTCGCGATCGACTGCACCCTCGGGCAGGCGGGCCATGCCCGCCAAATCCTGGAGAGGATCACACCCGGCGGCCGGCTGCTGGGGATCGACCGCGATCCCTCCGCTGTCGAAGCGGCACGGGTGGCGCTGGCCTCATTTGGGCCTTCTGTGGTCATCGTTCAAGGACGCTTTTCCGAGCTCGGCTCGATCAGCGCTGAGAACGGCATTGCAGCAGCCGACCTGGTCCTCTTCGACTTCGGCCTTTCCAGCAACCAGATCGACGCCCCCGAGCGCGGGTTCAGCTTCCGCTCCGAAGGTCCTCTCGACATGCGGATGGATCCAGGTTCAGGCGTCAGTGCGGCGACGCTCGTCAACGAGTACGAGGCCGGCGAGATCGAGCGCATCCTCCGGGAGTACGGCGAAGAGCGATGGGCTCGCCGGATCGCACAGTTCATCGTGGCGCGGCGCCCGCTCCGCACCACGAGCGACCTGGCTCACGCCGTCGAGGCCGCCGTTCCCAGGAAGGCGTGGCCGCGCGACATCAACGTCTCAACCCGGACGTTTCAGGGTCTCCGCATAGCCGTCAACGACGAGCTGGGCGAGATCGACCGAGGATTGCGAGCAGCTCTTTCGATTCTCAAACCCGGTGGTCGTATGGCGACGATCAGCTTCCATTCCCTGGAAGACCGCTTGGTCAAGTCATTCTTCAACGTCGAGTCAAAAGACTGCATCTGCCCACCCCAGCAGCCAGTCTGCACCTGCGGCCACCGGGCCACCCTCCGCATCGTCACCCGCCGTCCGGTCCGACCTTCCGAAGAGGAGGTCGCGGTGAACCCGAGAGCGCGCTCAGCCCGCCTGCGGGTGGCGGAAAAGATCCCCACCCCTCACCCCTCCCCATGAGATGGGGAGGGCCATTGCCAGCACCGACTCTGACTCCAAAAGTCCTGGTGGCCGGCCTAACCCCTCCCGGTCACCAGGCGCCACCGTCCAACCAAGAAATGAGGCATACGTCTTGATATCGACCCGAATATTGGCGCGACGTCGCCTGAGCGCTGCAGGAGCGCAGCACGCTCCCGCCCCGCGGCGGAGGCGGCGGACGCGCGGCTTCGTGCAGGTGGCGAGCTCGACCGCGGCCGAACGGCTGCGGCTGAACTCATTCGGCCACGCCTACCTCGGCGTCGGCGCGGTCCTGATCGCGGTCCTCTTCTACCTCGGGCTGGCCGCGCAGATCACCCAGGCCTCCTACGACATCACCCGCCTCCAGGACCAGCAGCGGCAGCTCATCGCTGCGCAGGATCAGCTCCGGTACCAGGAGGTGACCCTGCACGCTCCAGCGCAGGTCCAGCAGCAGGCTGCCCAGAGTGGCATGCAGCGAGTTGTGCCTTCGGATTATGTGACGGGTCAGCCGGTGGCGATTGACCTCACGGCGCCGGTCGGCGCGTCCGCGAACGACACCACGCCGCTGTGGGCTCGGGCGGTGGCAGCGGTGGTCAACACCGTCGGTGGCACGCGCGACGTGCTGGCGGCATCAAGGTAGTGTCGGTCGGGGTCCGAAAAAGGGCCCCACGTCTGGAACGTGTCGGGTCCACCCGCCTGCGTATCTTCACGATGGTCGTGGTGGCGCTGGTGCTCGCCGGGATGGTGTGGTCGCGCCTTGCCTACTGGCAGATCGCGCGCCACGGCCAGCTCGCGCAGCAGGCGCAGGCCCAGTACCGCGAGGTCGTTCAGCTGCCCGCGATCCGCGGCGCGATCTTCGATCGCAACCTGACGCAGCTGGTCGTCAACACGACGGTCTATTCGGCCTTCGTCTCGCCCGACCAGGTGCCGGCGGCATGGCGCCAGCGCGTGGCGAGCGCCCTTGTCTCTATCCTCGGCGCCGACCAGGCCACCGTCACGACGACCCTAGGGTCAGGCGCCAAGTTCTCGTACATCTCCCCCCGTCGCTTTCCCAAGGACAAGGCCGACAAGCTCACGGCGCTAAAGCTGCCAGGGGTTGGGCTCGAGGAGGACACCCAGCGCTCGTACCTGCCCGGCATCGCCTCCGGCACCACGCTGGCCTCGAACCTGCTGGGCTTCGTCAACTACAACGGCGACGGTCAGTACGGCCTCGAGGCTTACTACCAGAACGCGCTGGCGGGGACGCCTGGATACATCTCGAGCTACCGCGACCTGGCCAACCGCGAGATCGTGCTCGGATCGCACACCCACCAGGACCCGATCAACGGGTCAGACCTCGTCCTCTCGCTTGACGCCAACATCCAGTACGCGGCCGAGCAGGCGCTGGCCGATGGCGTGAAGAAGGACAACGCCGAGAGCGGCAGCGTGCTGATCATGGACCCGACCACCGGCGGCATCGTCGCGTGGGCCGACTACCCGAGCTACAACGCAAACGACTTCGTTCACACGGACACGGCGCTCTTCAAGGACAACGTGTCGAGCTACGTCTACGAGCCCGGGTCGGTGATGAAGGTCGTGACTCTTGCAGGGGCCATCAACTCGGGGGCGATCACGCCGAGCACTGTGATCAACGACCCGGGATACCTGAACGTCGGCGGATATCGCATCTACGACTGGGACCGCCGCAACCACGGCAACATCGATTACACCTACGTGCTCGAACACTCGCTCAATGTCGGCGCCATGAAGGCGATGCAGGCGGAGGGCCACGACGCCTTCTACAGCTACCTGCAGGGCTTCGGCCTGACGAAGGCGAGCGGCATCGACGTCGCCGGCGAAACAACAGTGCTGCCGCCCCCGGCCGGCCAGATGGGTGATGCGCAGTACGCGACATCGGCGTTCGGCCAGGGCATCGACGTCAACATGGTGCAGATGCTCGCGGCGGTCAACGTGATCGCCAACGGCGGCCGCTACGCACCGCCGCATGTCGTGGAGAGAGTCGGCACGAGGATCAATCCGCTGCTGCTCCAGCCGCAGCGCCAGGTGGTCAGCCCCGCTGTCGCGGCGCAGATGACCACGATGATGGAGGCGGTCGTGCAGCACGGCTCTGGCTACACGTCGGTGGTGAAGGGTTTCGGGCTCGACCAGACCGCCAAGACGGGTACGTCGCAGATCCCGGTCAATGGTCAGTACACGCAGGACGTCTGGGCTTCATTCGTCGGCTTCCTCCCGGCGCAGCACCCGCGATTCACCATGCTGGTCGTCGTCCGCAAGCCGCACGCACCCGGCAGCGACCGCGACTGGACCCTGAACGACGGCTACATCACCGCCGGACCGATCTGGCAGAAGATCGCGCAGACGATGGTCGTCGACTGGCACCTAACACCGGACCCGCACTAACCGTTCTCATATAGCAATGCGGTTATCCCTCCTCGAGATCCTCGAGGCGACCGGTGGCGGCGAGGTCGGCGGCACCCAGGTCGGTAACACGTTCTCGACCTTTCACACCGACTCGCGTGAGGTCGCGCATGGCGGGGTGTTCTTCGCCCTTCGGGGCGCGGAGACGGACGGGCACCGGTTCGTCGACAATGCGATCAGGCGCGGAGCTGCCGCAGTCGTCGTCGAGCGGCGAACCGACATCCCGAGCGGGATCGCGGAGGTCCTCGTCCCCGACACGTGGGCGGCTATGTACGCACTCGCCTCCTACACGCTCGAGCATGTCAGCCCCCTGGTCGTGGCCGTGACTGGCAGCAATGGGAAGACGTCGACCAAGGAGATGGTTGGTGCGATCCTCTCCAGGCGTTTTAACGTCATGCGCACGGCCGGCAACCTCAACACCGAGACCGGTGTGCCGCTCACGATGCTGGCCCTGGAGCCGCACCATACGGCGCTCGTCCTCGAGATGGGCATGCAGCACCCCGGCGACATCGCGCGCCTGGTTGCGCTTGCCCGGCCCTCGGTAGGGGTGATCACGAACATCGGGAGCGTCCACATGGAGTTCTTCAAATCACGTGAGGAGCTGGCACGCTCCAAGGGGGAGATGGTCGCGGGCCTCCCCGAAAAGGGCATCGCAGTCCTCAACGCGGACGACCAGTTCTATCCCCTGCTGGCGGCGATGACGGAGGCGCGCGTGATGAGCTTCGGGCTCGCGAAAGGTGACTTTCGCGCCGACGGATTTCGCGCGCTCACCGGCGGCGGTTCGCAGTTTTCCGTCCGCGGAGTCGAGGTCCGTTTGGGGCTCGAGGGCCGGCACCAGGCGATGAACGCAGTCGCGGCCCTCGCGGTCGGAGCGTCTGAGGGCGTGCCGCTCGAACAGGGCGCCGAGGCGCTCGAGCAGGTCGCGATCGAGCATCGCCTCCAGGAGGTGCCTGTGGCGGGCGGTTACTCGATCGTCGACGACACGTACAACGCGAGCCCGGAATCCATGATCGCGGCCTTCGAAGCGCTCGCCGAGAGCCCCCGGCGCGGGCGCCTGCTCGCGGTGCTCGGCCAGATGGGAGAGCTGGGAACGCTGTCCGAGGAGTCGCATGTGCGGGTGGGGCGTCGTGCTGCGGAGGTCTTCGACGCGGTGTGCGTCGTCGATGGTGAGCTCGCGAGGATCCTGGCCGAATCGGCCGGCGCCGAGATTGTGGCGGACCGGCCGGCCGCGTCGGATTGGGTGCGTCGAAACGCGCGCGAGGGCGACCGCGTGCTGATCAAGGGGTCGCATGGACTCCGACTCGACGAGGTGGTTCGGGAGCTGACGCAACTTGATGCTTGACGCTGCGACGTTCGCGATCGCGCTGGTCATCGCTCTCGTCTTCTATCCCCCGACCATCCGCATGCTGCGGCGAATGAAGGCCGGCCAGGTCATCCAGGCCGAGCTGCCGGAGACTCACCAGAAGAAAGCGGGCACCCCGACGGGCGGCGGAATCCTGTTTGTCGGATTGGCCGTCGCGGGCGGCTTGCTGGCCACGCTGGCTGGGCATTCGGGAGCGCTGCCAGCGACGGGTGGCCTCGTCGCTGGCGGGCTCATCGGTCTTGCCGACGACCGCAGCAAGCTGCAGGTCGGCGCCCGCGGCATTCCTGCCCGGCTCAAGTTGCCCATCCAGATCCTGTTGGCCGTGCCCGTCGCCTGGCTCGCCACCGTGCAGGGCCCGTCGCATCAGCTCTTCCTGCCGGCGACACCCTGGGTTGTGTTTCCATTCGCCGTGCTGGTGATCGCCGGCACCGCCAACGCGGTGAACATCACCGACGGCATGGACGGACTGGCCGGCGGCCTTTCTGCGATTGCCGTCGCAGCCCTGGTGCTCCTGCTGCCACATGCGCCAGCCGGCGAGAAGGCTGTTGCGATGACGCTCTGCGGCGCGCTGGTGGCGTTTCTCATCTTCAATCGGTATCCCGCGCGCGTCTTCATGGGCGACACCGGAGCGCTCGCAATCGGTTACGCGCTCGCCGCGATGGCGATCCAGCAGGGATTCATCCTGCTGCTTCCCCTGGTTGGTCTCGTGTTCGTGCTCGAGACGCTGTCTGTCATCATTCAGGTGGCCTACTTCAAGGCCAGCGGCGGACGCCGCGTTTTCAAGATGGCCCCGATCCACTACACGTTCCACCACCAGGGTTGGTCTGAGAACCGCATCGCGCTCTCGTTCTGGGGCGCGGGGCTCGTCTCGGCGCTGGCCGCGGCCGGGGTGGCTCGGCTGGTCACGTGACCGCCCTCGTCGTTGGCGCGGCGCGCAGCGGGATCGCGCTGGCCAACCACCTCAGTCGAAACGGTGAGAACGTGCGCGTGTTCGATCGCAAGACCGCGGAGGAGCTGGGCGAAACGCTGGCTCAGATGCCGTCCGGCGTCGACCTCAAGCTCGGCGACGAGGCTGGTGCCCTGGACGGGGTAGACGTCTTGTACGCGAGCCCGGGCGTGCCGTGGGATTCAGAGCTTCTGAATGACGCCCGCGCGCGGGGCATCGTGGTCTCGAGCGAGATCGACCTCTTTCTCAAGGTGTGTCCCGGCACGGTGGTCGGGATCACCGGCACCAATGGCAAGACGACCACGACCGCGCTCACCGGCGTAGTCCTCGCCGCCGGCGACCGTCCGGTGCTGGTCGGCGGCAACATCGGCGACACGGTGCTTGACCGGCTCGAGGAGATCACGCCGCGCCATTGGGTCGTGCTCGAGCTCTCCAGCTTCCAGCTCGAGTCGGTGGAGCGGCCGCGCCTCCACGTCGGCGTGATCCTGAACATCACCCCTGATCACCTCGACCGCCACCACACCTTCGAGCGCTACGTCGACCTGAAGGCGCGCGCGGTCGAGTTCGCCGGCCCGGACGACTTCGCCGTACTGAACGGTCGCGACGATGTGGTCCACGGGCTCGCCGCCCGCACGGGGGCCCAGGTCGTCTGGTTCGACCAGCACCAGCCCATGCCGCCGATGCCGTTGCCCGGCCGGCACAACATGGAGAACGCGCTGGCCGCGGCGGCGGTCGGACGGATCGCCGGGCTCTCGGACGAGACGATCAACGCCGCCATCCGCTCCTTCAAGGGAGTCGAGCACCGGCTCGAGCTGGTGGGCGAATGGGCAGGGGTGCGCTGGTTCAACGATTCGAAGGCGACCAACCCGGACGCCGGACGCGTCGCGCTCAACGCGTTCCCCGGCGCGCCGGTGGTGCTCATCGCGGGCGGCTATGGCAGCGGGTTCGAGCTGAGCCAGTGGGTGGCCGACGTGCTCGCCAACACCGAGGCGGTCGTCCTGATCGGCGCGTCAGCTGACCTGCTGCAAGACGCCCTGCGGGCTCATCCCAAGGTCCTCCGCGCATCGAGCCTCGAGGAGGCGGTGGTCATGGCTGCCGGCCTCTCGCGTCGGGGCGGCGTCGTGCTGCTCAGCCCGGCCTACAAGAGCTTCGACATGTTCGAGGACTTCGAGGACCGGGGCAACCAGTTCAAGGCCCTGGTCCGCAAGCGGTTCGCGGCATGAGCGCCATCACGAAAGAGGGTCGCCAGCCGGACCGGTTGCTGCTCTTCACCACGGTCCTCTTGTGCGGGGCGGGCCTCGTCATGGTCACCAGCGCCAGCGTCGCGTTCGCCTACACGCAGCATCAGGCGGCCTTTTACTACGCCGAGCGCCAGGCGGCCTGGATGCTCATCGGCTTTGTCGCGTTGTTCGTGCTCAGCCGGATCGACTATCACCGGCTACGGCCCCTGGCACCCGCGGGCGCGGTGGCGGCGGTGCTGCTGATGCTCCTGGTGCTGGTGCCGCATCTTGGGGTGACGGTGAACGGCGCTCGCCGGTGGTTCGACGCCGGACCGCTCGGCACGTTCCAGCCGTCAGAGCTTGGCAAGCTCGCCTTCGCCGTCTTCGTCGCGCACTGGATCGACAAGCACTCGGCGCAGATCGGCGATTTCCAGAAGACCTTCGTGCCCTTTGCGGCCATGGTGGCCGGTGTTCTCGTCCTCCTGATGCTCGAGCGCGACCTGGGCACGTCAGTCGTCATGGTGGGCATCTTCGTCAGCGCGTACTGGGCCGGTGGTGGTCGCATCCGGCACATGGTCCTGTTGGTGGCGGCGCTCGGCCTTGGATTTGTCGCCCTGACCCTGTTCGAGTCGTACCGCGTCGCAAGGCTGACCGCATTCCTGAACCCGTTTGGGGATCCTCTGGGCTCCGGCTTCCAGGCGACGCAGTCGATCTACGGCCTGGCGTCGGGTGGATGGTTCGGAGTGGGCATCGGCCACTCCATCGAAAAGTACGGCTGGCTGCCCGAGGCCCACACTGACTTCATCTTTGCGATCGTCGGCGAGGAGACCGGCCTGGTCGGCACCACCCTGGTCATGCTCGGGTTTCTCTTCTTCGGGCTGCGCGGCTACCGCACGGCACTGCGTGCGCCGGACCGATTCGGAGTCGGGCTGGCGGCTTCGATCACGACGTGGATCTCGTTCGAAGCGTTGTTGAACATGGCGACGGTGACCAACACCTTGCCCATCACAGGCGTGCCGCTGCCGTTCTTCAGCTACGGCGGAACCGCGGTGGCGACCACGCTTGCGGCGGTCGGTGTTCTGCTCAGCGTTGCCCGGAGTGGCACAGGATCTTCTTTGGGAAGGACAGATGAGGCTATTGATCGCTGGCGGCGGGACCGGAGGGCACCTGTATCCGGCGCTCGCCGTCGCCCGAGCGTTTCGCGCTGAGGAACCGGACGGTGCGGTGCTTCTCGTCGGCCGCCGCGGCGGTCCGGAGGAGCGGCTCGTGCCCGCCGCCGGCTTCGAGCTGGCGACGGTCAGCATCCGCGGCCTCGACCGCGATGCCGTGTGGAAGAACGTCGCCCTTCCCGCGCTCATTCCGGCCTCCGTGCGCGCCGGGCTTCGCATCGTCGATCGCTTCCGCCCGGACGTCGTGCTCGGCATGGGCGGTTACGTGATGGTCCCCGCCATCGCCGCGGCTCGCATTCGCGGCATCCCTTACGTCCTGCATGAGAAGGACGTGCGCCCCGGGTTGGCGACGCGAATCTTTGCGCGCAGGGCGGCCGCGATCTGCACGACGCTGCCCGGGACGGAAAAGCGGCTGACGGGCCGCCGGATCGAGCTCACCGGGGTCCCGCTGCGCGAGGGATTCACGCCTCGCACGCCGGAGGTGCCGCCGCGGCGGCTGCTGATCACCGGAGGAAGCCAGGGTGCGCGCAACCTCAACCGGGCCGTGTGGTCCGTGCTCGACGATCTCTGCAGCCGCTTCGAAGAGGTCGTGCACCTGGCGGGGCGGCAGGGCGCCGCGGGCGTGGCGCAGCATGCGCGGTCGCGCTACACGGGGCTCGCGTTCACCGATGATATGCCGGCACTGATGGCGCGCGCGGACCTGGTCGTCAGCCGAGCGGGCGTGGGTACGATCGCCGAAGCCACGGCCGTCGGCCTGCCGATGATCCTCGTCCCGGGAACCTTCGGTGGCGGCCACCAGGAGGAGAACGCCGCAGCGATGGTCGACGCCGGCGCCGCGGTGCGCGTTGCCGACGCCGAGCTCAGCGGACCAAGGCTCCTGGCTGCGATAGGCGGCCTTGACGACGATCGCCTGCGCACGATGGCGAAGGTCTCGGCGTCGGCTGGGCGGCAGGACGCCGCGCAACGAGTCCTGGCGGTGCTGCACGAGGTCGCGAGAACTTGAGGGTCCACTTGATGGGTGCCGGCGGTGCGGGAGTGTCGGCGTTGGCGCGAGTCTTCCTTGCTCGCGGCGACGACGTCAGCGGCTGTGACGTGAAAGCATCGGACACGACCGAGGAGCTCGAGGATGCGGGCGTGCGCATCCTGATCGGGCACGACCCCGAGCACGTCCTGTTCCAGGACCTGCTCGTCTACAGCGGTGCGATCAAGAATTCGCCTGAGCTCGACGCCGCGCGGGCGATGGGCCTCAACGTGCTGAGCCGGGCCGAGATGCTGGCGCAGCTCATCAACGACTCCGACTCGATCGCGGTGGCGGGCACCGCTGGAAAGACGACGGTCACGCTCATGGTCGGTCACATCCTCGTCACCGCGGGCTACGACCCGACGGTGCTGGTCGGCGACGGCTCGAGCGCCCGCGCGGGTCGGTCCAAGTGGCTGGTGGCCGAGACAGACGAGTCCGATGGGACTCTCACGCTCCATCATCCCCGCCGCGCCATCGTCACCAACATCGAGCTCGACCACCCAGATCACTTCAGGGATGTCAGCGCGGTCCGCGATCTCTTCCAGTGGTTCATCGCGAACCTGCCCGAGGATGGCGTGGCGGTGCTGTGCGCGGACGACGAGCTGGTTCGAGAGCTCAAGCCGAAGGCGAGGCGAGTCACCTACGGCTTTCGGCATGATGCGACCTATCGCTGCGAACCCGTGCGCCCATTTCCGATCCATCACGGTGGACGCGAGCTCGGCCGCATCAACCTGAAGCAGCCCGGCCGTCACAACATCCAGAACGCGACGGCGGCCGCCGCCATGGCCCTCGAGATTGGAGTCCCCTTCGCCGACGTGGCGGCCGCCCTGGAGTCATTCCCGGGCGCTCACCGGCGCATGGAGCTCCTTGGCGTCTACCAGGGCGCAACCGTCTACGACGACTACGCCCATCACCCGACCAAGGTGCGCGCGACGATCGAGGCCGCGAGGGAGCTGCGCCACCGGCGCCTGATCGTCGTGTTCCAGCCGCATCGCTACTCGCGCCTGGCGGCGCTCATGCACGACTTCACGCGCGCGTTCAGCGGGGCGGACAAGGTGCTCGTGCTGGACGTGTACAGCGCCGGCGAGCAAAACACCTGGGGCGTCCAGGCTTCCGACCTGGCGCACCAGATGCCGAACGCCACCTACGTCGGCGATTTCAAGACAGCGCGCGAGATTCTCGAAGGGCTGGTCGGGCCGGGCGACCTCCTGCTCCTGATGGGTGCCGGCGACATCAACAAGCTGGGCGATGAGCTGGCGCACCGCGTCTAAGGTCAACTGGTTGCGCTCGCTGCCCGCCGTCTGCGAGGACGAGCCGCTGGCGTCGCGCACGTCTTTCGGCATCGGCGGCCCTGCCGACTTCTTCGTCGAGATGAGCCGGCCCCAGGGGATCGAGGACGCGATCGCGGGCTGCACGCAAAGAGGGATTCCCTACCTGCTCCTCGGCGCGGGCACGAATCTCCTCGTCGCCGACGCCGGCGTCGAGGGGCTCGTCCTCAGGGTGGTCAACCGCGACCACCACGTCGACGGCAGGCGGGTGCGGGCCGGCGCGGGGTTGAAGATGATGCGGCTGGCGCGGATCGTGGCCGACGCGGGGCTGCGCGGCTTCGAGTTTGCCATCGGCGTCCCCGGCACGGTTGGCGGCGCGGTGTACCAGAACGCCGGCTGCTGGGGTAAGGAGCTGCGCGACGTCCTGGTCGAGGTGGAGGGCTTCATGCCCGGCGCCGGGCGCCGGACCTGGAAACCGGCCGATCTGCATTTCGGCTATCGCACCTCTGCTTTGCGCGATGGAGGGCTCAAAGGTGGGCTCGTCGTCGAGGCGACGATCCAGCTCGAGCGCGGCGATGGTGAGGCGGCCAAGGCGCTGATGACCAAGCTCACCAGGGAACGCGGAGAAACCCAGCCGATCAAGACCAAGAATTGCGGCAGCGTCTTCAAGAACCCGCCCGGCGACTCGGCGGGGCGCCTGGTGCAGGCCGCCGGCCTAAAGGGCGCTCGCGAGGGGAATGCCATGGTCTCGCAGCTGCACGGCAACTTCATCGTCAACGAGGGGGGCGCCACCGCGGCCGACGTGAGGCGGCTCATCGAGCGAATCCAGGTCGAGGTCAGGCGGCGGTTCAACCTCGAGCTCGAAACGGAGGTCGAGCTGGTGGGGAGGTTCAAACGGTGAGGGTGGCGGTGCTGCGGGGCGGCAGGTCGGCTGAACGCGAGGTCTCGCTCATGTCCGGCGCGCAGGTCGAGCAGGCGCTGCGCGCGCGCGGCCACGAGGTCACCGGCGTCGACGTGGACCTCAATACGTGGGACCTGCTGAGGGACGGCCGCTACGACTGCGTGTTCAACGCGCTCCATGGACGGCTCGGTGAAGACGGAACGATCCAGGGGATGCTCGAGCTCCTCGGCCTGCCATACACCGGTTCAGGGGTGCTGGCGTCCGCCCTATGCATGGACAAGGCGCGCGCGAACGCGATGATGGCAGCCGCCGGGCTGCACATCCCCTTATTTGAAGAGGTCGAGGTCAAGCAGGGGGTCGCGCCGGACCTTGTCGAACGCCTCGTCGCGAAGTACGCGCTGCCGCTCGTCGTGAAGCCCGTGCGCGAGGGCTCGACCATCGGGCTGACCATCGCGCGGGACGCCGACCAGGTGGCGAGCGGACTGGTCCTCGCTGCGCGCTACGACCGTCGAGTCCTCGTCCAGAAGTTCGCCGTCGGCACGGAGATCACCGTCGGCGTGCTGGCGACGCCCGACGTCCAGGTGCTGCCCACGCTGGAGATCGTCAGCGACAACCCGGTTTACGACTACGACGCCAAGTACACGGCGGGGAAGTCGCATCACATCATCCCGGCCCGCATTTCAGAGCGCGCTCAGAGCGACGCTTCCGAGGCCGCCCGACGCGCCTTCATCGAGCTCGGCTGCGCTGGGATGGCGCGCGTCGACATCATCGTCGACTCGCATGGCGTGCCATGGGTGCTGGAGGTCAACACGGTGCCGGGCCTGACCGAGGTCTCGCTTCTGCCTGACGCCGCCCGCGCCGCCGGAATCGCCTTCGACGAATTGTGCCAGCGGCTCGTCGACCATGCGGTCGGCCGCCAAGAACGTCGGGTGGGGCCGCCCGCAGGATGAGGTTTCGGCGCCGCCGCTCACTGATGCCGCGCGTCAACTGGCGGCGCGGCCTCGAGCAGACCGAGCCGCTGAAGGGACAGCTCTGGACCCGCTCCGAGCAAGCGCTGCGCGAACCGGATGTGCCCTGGGCGTGGCGGTCGCTGGCGGTCGCCGCGGCGATCGGCGAATCGGCCCTGCTCGCGTGGCTGTGGTTTGGGCCGGCCCTGACGGTCCGGACCGTCGACGTTCAGGGCGCCCAGCATCTGACGCGAACGCAGGTGGCGCGCGCCGCGGGCTTGACCGACGGCGCCTCTGTGCTGTCGGTGGACGGCGAGTCAGACCGCCAGCGCCTGCTGAACCAGACCTGGGTGCGCGCGGCGACCGTGGTTCCGCAGCTGCCCGGAATCGTCCTGATCCGGGTCAGCGAGTGGCAGCCGATCGCCGCATATCACGCCGGCCCGAGCCCGAAGCTCTTCTTCCTGTCTGACCAGGCCGTCGTCCTCGGCGCGGCCTCAAACCGGGGAACCCTGGTCGACGTGCAGGGACCGGCCGGAGCAGATCCCAAGGTCGGCGTCCAGGCGATCGACCCGACGCTGCTCACCGCCCTGGTCAACATCCAGCGCGGCCTCCCGGGGTTGATCGGGCAGGACGTGGCGGGCTTCGTCTTCGACTCATGCGGTGAGCTGACACTTGTCGCGAAGCGCGGCTGGAAGGTTTACTTTGGCCGCGTGCTGACACCCGAGGAGTTCGCGACATTGGGTGACAAGCTGACCGCGCTCAAAGCCATCAGTGGAAGCGTGAACTACTCCTCGGCCGACCTCGAATACGTCAACGTGATGAACCCGGCCGAGCCCGCCGTCGGGTACAAGTCTCGCGAACCCGCCCCAGGAGCGAGCCC
>JBGQGS010000035.1:0-15933 GCA_041497555.1 Candidatus Dormibacteraceae bacterium
GAGCCGCGACATCTTGGGCGAGGAGGAATTCCGCCGGTTCGCCGATCTCGACGCCGGTGATCTGATCGGCGTCACCGGGCCTATCTTCCGGACGCGTCGCGGAGAGGTGACGCTCGAGATTCAGTCATTCCAGCTCTTGACGAAGTCGCTGCGCCCGCTGCCCGAGAAGTGGCACGGGTTGAAAGACGTGGAGATCAGGTATCGGCAGCGCTATGTCGACCTGATCGCCAACCCTGCCGTGCGGGAGGTCTTCCGAGCACGGAGCAGGATCATCACCGCCATCCGCGGCCTGCTCGATGAGCGCGACTTCCTGGACGTCGACACGCCTGTCTTGCAGGAGGTGCCGGGCGGCGGCCATGCGCGGCCGTTCGTGACGCATCACAACTCACTCGACAGGGACCTCTTCCTTCGGATCGCGCTCGAGCTGCACCTGAAGCGTCTCCTGGTCGGGGGTTTCGAGCGCGTGTACGAGATCGGCAGGGTGTTTCGCAACGAGGGTCTCTCGCCGCGGCACAACCCGGAGTTCACGTTGCTCGAGTGCTACCAGGCTTACGCGGACTACGACGATGTGATGCGATTGGTCGAGGACCTGATGGTGGTCTCGGCGATGGCCGCCGGCCGTCCGCTGGAGACCAGCTACCAGGGGGAGGCGGTCAACCTCACGCCGCCATTCCGGCGCGAGCGGATGGCCGACCTGGTCCTGGAGCACACCGGGAGGCATGCGGTGGGGCAGGAGCTCAACGACCTGTTCGAGGAGCACGTCGAGCCCCGGCTTCGCCAGCCGACGTTCGTCATCGACTACCCGGTCGAGATCTCGCCGCTGGCTCGGCCGCGCGAAGACGACCCGCGATTCGTGGAACGGTTCGAGCTGATCATCCTGGGTCGGGAGTACGCGAATGCGTTCACCGAGCTCACCGACCCCGTCGACCAGCGCGCGCGATTCGAGGCTCAGGCGGCGCTGCGCGCGGCGGGCAACGTCGAAGCGCATCCGATGGACGAGGATTTCCTGCGTGCGGTCGAATATGGACTCCCTCCATGCGGAGGGCTCGGCGTCGGCATCGATCGCCTCGTGATGCTGCTCACGGACCAACCCTCGGTGAGAGACGTGATCTTGTTCCCGGTCATGAAGGCTGAGTCTTAGACATGCTTCCGCTGGAGCTGATCCGCCGCGATCCAGACCGGGTGCGTCGAGCCGCGGAGCTGAAAGGGGAGCCGGCGCCGGTCGACGAAATCCTGAAGCTCGACGAGCGGTGGCGCGCGCACCTGCACAAAGCGGAGACGATCAAGGCGGAGCAGAACCGCCTCTCCAAGGAGTTCGCGAAGACACGGGACGAAGGCCTGAAGGACAGGCTTCGCGAAATGGCCGACACCGCCAAAGAGGAGCTGGCCAAGGCCGAGGGGGTGAAGCGCGAGCTGGATGACCTGTTGCTTCGGGTGCCGAACCTCTTCCATGAATCGGTACCGATCGGGGAAAGCGAGGCGGACAACGTCGTCGAGCGGGAGTGGGGGAGCAAGCCCGAACTTGGCTTCGCGCCACGGACGCATTACGACCTTGGCGAGTCGCTCGGCATCATGGATTTCGAAAGGGCGGCTCGCGTTTCGGGATCGCGCTTCGCATTTCTCGTCGGCGAAGGCGCCCGGCTCGAGCGGGCACTCGTTCAGTTCATGCTCGACGTGCACACCCGCGAGCACGGGTACACGGAAGTGCTGCCGCCGGTGCTCGTCAACAGCGCGTCGATGACCGGGACGGCAAACCTACCCAAGTTCGGAGCCGACGCGTTCAAGGTCGAGGGCCAGGATCTATGGCTCGTGCCCACGTCTGAGGTGCCGCTGACCAATTTCCACCGCGACGAGATCCTCGATGGTGACCGGTTGCCCATGAAGTACGTCGCCTACACGCCTTGCTTCCGCTCCGAAGCCGGCGCGGCGGGCAAGGACACGCGAGGGTTCGTCCGGATGCACCAGTTCTCCAAGGTCGAGCTCGTCAAGGTGACAACCGCGGAAACGTCGATGGGAGAGTTCGAGAAGCTGGTCGCCGACGCGGAGGACATCTTGCGTCGGCTCGGGCTCCGCTACCAGGTCTTGTCCATGTGCTCGGGCGATATGGGCTTCGCTCAGTACAAGAAGTACGACCTGATGGCGTGGTGCCCCGGACTGGATCGATATCTGGAAGTGTCCTCGTGCTCGGTGTTCAATGATTTCCAGGCGATGCGCGCCAACGTCCGCTACCGCCCAGCGCGCGGGGCGCCGCTGAAGTTCGCGCACACGATCAACGGCAGCGGGCTCGCGCTGCCGCGCACGATCGACGCGATCATCGAGACCTATCAGCGAGCGGACGGCATGATCTCGGTGCCCGAGGTGCTGAAGCCCTACATGGGCGGGGTCGAGCTGATCGGAGTTCGGTGACTCCTAGAATCCGTGGTGCCCTTCGGAGGGGTGGCCGAGTCCGGTTGATGGCGACGGTCTTGAAAACCGTTATAGGTGCAAGCCTATCCAGGGTTCAAATCCCTGCCCCTCCGCCAAGTCTTTTTGGAGAGGCACCCGAGGGGTAGTCTGTATTCGAAACCCGGTCCCTGGGACCGGGTTTTCGCGTTTTCAGAGACCCTTAAAGGACTACCGACCTCGGCGGACGGCGCGTGGTCAATGGCTCCACCCCAGCTCACGGGACCTCAGGGTTTGCTATCAGCTCCGGCCTCCACTGCGAGTCGGCGCAGGTTCTCCAACATCCCTTCGATCGACCTCTCATTAGTCCGCTCGAGCACCAAGGAGTCGACCGCTTTACCGATTGCTCCTCCAGCCACGCGGTAATCGACGTCGACAGTAGCCTTGGTCTGCGCGCCAAGCGGCTCGAAGGCCCAGCGGAACGTGCCCGTCATCCCACCTTCGAAGGCAGAGCTGATCCGAGTCGGGCGCTGGTAATCGGTCGTCGTGGGCGATGTCGCGCATGGGGTCGATCGCGACGGCGAGGCCCGCATCGGGAATCAAAAGCAGGTGTGAACTGTTGCCGAGCTCGTCGGCCAAAAAGGATCGAATCTCCACTTGACGCCTCCTAGGGTGAGGTTCTAGTCAACGCCTGCTCGGCGCGTGCCGGGCGGCGATGGGTCTCGTACATGCGGACGGCGACGACCAGGCCGGAGACGGCGGTGATGGCGGCGACAACCCAGATCGCGGCCTGGAGGTTGAAGAGGTCGGCGACTATTCCCGCCACCAGGGCGCCAATGGCGAAACCGAGGTCGCGCCAGAGCCGGTAGACACCGACCGCGGAAGCCCGCCAACTGGGATGGGCGACGTCGCCGATCGCAGCGAGCAGAGTGGGGTAGACCATCGCGGTTCCGGCGCCAAGCAAAGCCGCCTCGGCCGCCCACGCCGCAAAGCTGGAACTCAGCGCCAGCAGGCCCAACGCAGTCGCCTGCAGCAGCATCCCACCCACGATCAGCCACTTGCGTCCGATCCGGTCGGAGAGAGCGCCTGTCACCAGTTGCCCGGCACCCCACACCGCCGGGTAGATGGCGGCCAGCTCGCCGATGGCTGCGATGGAAAGGCCATGGGTCGCGAAGAAGATCGGGAGCAGCCCCCAGGCCAGCCCGTCGTTGAGGTTGTTGGCCAGCCCTGCCTGGCTGCAGGAGGAAAGCGCCGGCTCCCTGAACGTAGTCAGCTTGAAGACCTCGCGGGTCGAAAGACGCTCCTCGGCTGGGCCGGTGTGCGATGCGGCCTCGTGGCGTACGTGGGCGTGGGTCTCGCGGACGAAGAGCGCGGACAGGCTGAGCCCCAAGCCGGCGTAGGCGATGCCGAGGAAGAAAGGCTGCGGCCGCAGCCCCCAGCGGGCGGCGATAAACCCGGTCGCCAGTGCGGTGACGGCAACGGCGATGTAACCCGAGGCCTCGTTAAGACCCATCGCCAGGCCGCGCCGCGCCGGGCCCACGAGATCGATCTTCATGTTGACCGTGGTCGACCAGGTGAGACCTTGGTTGACCCCGAGCAGGACGTTGGCGAAGATCACCCAGCCCCAGCTCGGCGCCCAAATGAGGAGGAGGGGCACGGGCAGCCCGAAAAGCCAGCCGGCCACCAGCACTGGCTTGCGGCCGAAACGGTCGGAAAGGGTTCCGGCCAGGAAGTTGGCGATCGGCTTGGTCAGTCCGAAGGCGACGATGAAGGTAAGCGCCGCTGTCAGCGCCGTGAGGCCGAACCCGCGCTGCGCCAGCAGCGGCAGCACCGTCCGTTCCTGCCCGACCATGCCACCCACCAAGGCGTTGACGCCGACCAGGAGGGAGAACTGGGCCAGGTTGGCGCGCAGTCCCAGACGAATGGTGGGCTGACGAGAGGACACGGAGCGATGATACTCAAAAGAGCGTTAGAATCTTCTTGTGACTGGCAGAGAAGCCAAGGACGCCCTCTACGCACAGTTCAGTCGGCTCGGCAAGGCGGTCTCAAACCCGAAGCGGATCGAGCTCCTGGAGCTGCTCGCCCAGACCGCGCGGAGCGTAGACGAGCTGGCCTCAGCTAGCGGCATGGACTTCGCCAACACCTCCGCTCAGCTCCAGGTCCTGAGCCGAGCCCGGCTGGTCGAGGGCCGCCGCCAGGGCAAGCGCGTCATCTATCGGCTGGCCGACGAGGGTGTGGTCCGCTTCCTGGTATCGCTTCGCGAGCTCTCGCGCGCACGGCTGACCGAGGTCGAGCAGGTCGCGCGCGACTACTTCCAAGCACGTGACCACATGGAGCCGCTCGGTGCCGCCGAGTTGATGAAGCGGCTTCATGACCGCAAGACACTGGTTATCGACGTCCGGCCCGCCGAGGAGTACGCGGCGGGTCACATCCCGGGTGCGCTCTCGGTACCACTTGCGGAGCTGGAGACCCGCATCCCCGAGCTCTCGCCGGGCTCGGAGATCGTGGCTTACTGTCGTGGCCCCTACTGCGTGCTCGCCCCCCAGGCGATCGACGTCCTGCGCCGCGCCGGACTGCGAGCACGCCGCCTCGAGGAGGGCTTCCCCGAATGGCGCCTCGCCGGGCTGCCGGTCGAGGCGGGCGTCGCTAGCTGAGGTGAACTTCGATGCACTACCTGCTCATCCTTAACGACCCTGCCTACGGTACCGAGCGCAGCTACAACGGCTTCCGGCTGGCTAGAAGCCTGGTCGGCCAGGAGGGAGCCGAGGTGCGCGTTTTCCTGATGGGCGACGCGGTGACCTGCGCGCTGGCCGGCCAGAAGACGCCGAATGGCTACTACAACCTCGAGCGGATGCTCCATTCGGCTTTGGCCAAGGGAGCTGAGGTCGGCTGCTGTGGTAGCTGCCTGGATGCCCGCGGGATCGCGGACGACCGGATCACCGAGGGCGCCCGTTGCTCCTCGCTGGAGGAGCTCACCAAATGGACGGTCTGGGCCGACAAGGTAATCACCTTCTAAGAAGGAGGGGGCGTGGCTAGACGTGACGTCGTGGTTCTGGGTGGTGGCATCGGCGGCCAGGTCGCGGCCGCCAGGCTCCGGCGTCTTCTCCCGCGCGAAGACCGCGTGCTACTGGTCGAGCGCAACGCCATCTTCAGCTTCCCGCCCTCCTACGTCTGGGTGTTGAGCGGCGCTCGCCGCCCCTCTCAGGTGAGCGCCAATCTGGGCCGGCTTCAGCGCAGCGGAGTGGAGCTTGTTCGGGCCGAGGTCCAGAACCTGGACCTGGACGGGCGACGGATCGCAACGACGGCCGGCGAATTCCGCTACGACCGCCTGGTGGTCGCACTGGGGTCCGAGCTCGCGCCGGCGGCTGTGCCCGGGCTCAACGAGGCCGGGCACAACGTCTACACGCTCGAGGGTGCAGAGGCAGCGGGCAAGGCCCTCGCCAGGTTCGACGGCGGCCGTGTCGTAGTCGTTGTCTCGCGGCTTCCCTTCAAGTGTCCGGCTGCTCCCTACGAGACTGCCTTTCTCGCCCAGGCGCGACTCCGAAAGCGGGGACTCGGGGATCGCTTCAGCGTCGCCGTCTACACGCCCGAGCCCTACCCGATGCCGACCGCCGGCCCGGTAGTGGGCCAGGCGCTGGCCACGATGCTGCGTGAGCGAGGGATCGACTTCCAACCGGGAAAGAGCTTCGAGAGCGTGGACGTCGGCGCGCGAGAACTGTTGCTGGCGGGTGGCGAACGAGTGCGGTTTGAACTGCTGCTGGCGGTGCCTCCACACCGTCCTCCGGAGGTGGTTCGGTCAAGCAAGCTCGCCTCGGAGACCGGCTACATTTCGGTCGACGCTGGCACGCTCGCTACTCGGGTAGAGGGCGTCTACGCCATCGGGGACGTGACCACGATCCCGATCGGGGGTGGCAAGGCGCTACCCAAGGCCGGGGTCTTCGCCAACGGCGAGGCCGAGGTGGTGGCGCGTCGGATAGCGGCCGAACTGGCGGGAGAGACGCCCTCGGCTACGTTCGATGGCAGCGGTTCCTGCTTCGTCGAGTTGGGTGGCGGCAGAGCCGCCTATGCGAGCGGCAATTTCTACGCGGCAGCTGGACCAGACGTACGGCTGCGCCGTCCGGGGAGAATCTGGCATTTGGCAAAGGTGGCCCTTGAACAACAGTGGCTTCGTCTCCGCCTTTAGCGACGCCAGCCTCAGGCGATTGCGCAGCGGTTGGCTCCTGCCTCCAGCTCGCTTGGATCGTCGGGGAGTTCGCCGCGCTCGTTGAACTCGATGATGAGGGAGTGGTTCGGCGGGTTGGGCGGGATCCGCGTGAGAACGGCTTCGACGAACTCGTTCGGCTCTAGCCGCGCGAGACGGACCGTGTCTCGGATCGTCCCGACCGTTGTTGCCAAAAGCCGGCGATCGAAAGGGATGGGCTCCGAGGCGTGGCCGGGTAGCACCAGGACCGCCTCGGGCAGCAGGAGGAGGCGGCTGATCGACGCATGGAGTAGACGCGCGCGCGTCGCCAACTCCTCACGAGTACCGCCCTCGAGGTCAGGCCGTCCAACCCCGGCAAGGAACAGAGTGTCGCCGGTGAAGGCGGCCGCGTCCTCGAGCAGGTAAGTGGTGCTCTCCGCAGTGTGACCAGGCGTATGCAACGCAACGAGTCCAGCCGAACCGAATGAGATCCGGTCGCTTTCGACCAAGGGTCGAAAGGGATGCTGACTTCGACCCTGGGCGGGCATCCACAGCTCAACGCCTGCTTGCTGGGCGAGCAGTCTCGACCGGGAGAGATGGTCGGCGTGGATGTGTGTGTCAACCGCCGCAACCAGCCGCCATCCGCGTTCGCGAAGTAACCGGACGTAGACGTCGGGATCGACCGAGGCGTCGATGACGACCGCCTCGGACTCTGATTCGACGATATAGGAGAGGCATCCCTTTCCCGTCCTCCGGACCTGGACGATCTCGCAGCCGGAGATCGTCGTCTGGGCAGTGTTCCAGGCGAGCGACCAAGCGCGCATCCCGCCATTGAGCGTCACCGCTTGCACTCCCCTCGCTCTCAGCAGGTCCGTTGCGGTGGCGGCGGTTTCGCCCATGCCACAGACGGTCACCACGGGTCCGGGCGCGAATTCGAGGTTGGCGAGCGGGCCCAAGCTGCCAGATTTGACGGCATCGTACGCGTCGAGCGGGAGGCTGCCCGGGATCGACCACTCGCGGTCGGCCGGCGACCGGATGTCGACCACGGTCACTGGCTGTCCTGTAGCCAGAAGCTCGCGTAGCTCCTCAGTCGAGATGCTGTCAGCCGGCATCGCCTTCACCAGCTGGCCGGCGGCCGCGGATCACCACGTAGCCCAAATACGGGACGGCGCGTGAGATCCGAGGCATGAGCCAGATCATCCGGCGGCGCGCCGTTCCATTCGCCATCGCTCGCGCCATCACGCGGACGGAGTTCCCGATGCCCTCGTCAGAGATGAATCCGCGAGCCGTCATCATCTCGAAAGGGCCGGTTCTGAGCTGGAGGTCAACCAGGCCGGCGGACCCATATCGGGCGAGCCAATCGTCGACCGTCTCGAAGAGCATGCCTGGGCAGACCTCACCCAGGAAAGCGTGACGAGCCTCCGGCGTTGGCGGCCGCCGCCAGTGGAACTCGGTTGCCAGCACAAGACCCCCAGGCCGGCACACACGGACCAGTTCACTGATCGCTTGGTCGCGGTCTACAAACATGGTCACCGCCTCAGCCACCACGCGATCGAAGCGGCCATCGGCGTAGGGCAGAGCGCCGATGTCGGCCACGCCCACCGATACCCGGTCGCCGACGCCTCCGCGCCGAACGTTCGCGATCGTCCGATCTCGCATGTCGACCGAGATGTCGGCGGCTGTCACATCCACCTTGAAGCGCTTCGCCATCTCTATCGCCGTTGTCCCGACACCACAGCCGATGTCGAGAACCTGTTGTCCGGGCGCCAGTGCGGCCAGCTCGAGCAACTCCTCCGTTGCCCGACGACCTCCCGGGTGGATCACCTGCTTTCCCAAAAGCCCAAAGAGGACATAGGGGTCTGCCTCCGCCATCGGAACTCGCCTCTGCTCGATCATCGCCCGTCACCTCCTGGAGTCTGGTTCTGTTGTAGGTCGCTTCAGGCGAACGCGACCGTCTTAGCCCCGGCGACGACTTCTTCCACCACCTTGGCGGCCCCGACTATGATCACGCCTTCTGCCAGCTGGTCTGCGGTGATGCCCCGCGGTTTGGCACAAGCGCCGCAGAGCCACACCTTGCCCTGGTTGGCGATGAACTCAGTCATGAGATCGTGGAGCTTCGGGAGCCCGGCCGCCTCGACGCCCTCGCTGCCACCTTTGCAACCAAGGCGAACCGCTTCGATCGTGCAGAGGACTATGGCCTCCTGTCCCGCTGTGGCCGCGATGTTGGCGGCAACGAAGGGCAGCGTTGCCCGCTCCGGCTCTTCACGGCCCCACGTGCAGGTAAAGATGAGCTTCTCGTTCATTTCTGTCTCTCCACAGTGATGCTGAGGCGTCCGTCGTCGTGCGCCTCGGTTGACGTGACCCGCTGCCCGAGCAGCCTTGCCAGCGAAGGCAGATCCTCTTTGGCGGCCGGATCGCTGACGACGACCTCCAGCGACCCGCCTATCGGCACCTTGGCGATCCGGCGCCGGAACTCCTGCGCCAAGCCATCGGCGCAGCCCATGGTGCCGGCCTCGAAGACCTGCATCGGGCCTGCAGCGACGCCCGGCTCGATTTGGAATCCGGAACAGAGGAGATCGATCTGCTCGATGCCGTGGGGCCCGAGGTCGAGGTAAACGAGCTGCTCGATTACCTCGCGTGAGCGGCCGTCCCGGACGACGCTGAACCGCCAGCTGAGGCGGTGTCGGAGCCCGACGGCCTCCTCGGTCGAGGACATGAGGTCGAAGACGGAGGCCGATCCGAACCAGCTCTCGATGCGGCGAACGATGGCGTCTCTGCCCGCGTCCTCCTCCAGCCCGTATGGAAGCAGCAGCCGAGCGTGGGCGTCGCTCGCCAGGGTGGCAGCCAGGCGCTCGAAGTCGCGCGCGGCCAGCAGCTCCAGGAACTTCTGCGACGTTGCGCGCTCAGCCATCGCCGCAACATCTGCCTCCGCCATCGGAACGCGCCTGTGCTCGATCATCCTCAATCACCTCCGGAAGTCGTTGCACGGCATTGTCCGCCGGTATTCTCAAATTGTCAAGAGATCAATTGAGTTCTTGACAGAAGGACTTGAAGCGGGGATAATGACGAGCGATGACAAATCGTGCGTTGAAGATCGAGCTCTTCGATCAATTCGCCCGGGTTGCGCAGGCCGTGGCAAGCGGGCGCCGAGTTGAGATCGTCGACGTGCTGGCCAACGGCGAGCGAAGCGTCGAGGAACTGTCGCGCCAGGTCGCCATGTCGGTCGCCAACACCAGCCGGCACCTCCAGGTCTTGAAGGAGGCCGGACTCGTGGCCGCGACTCGGGACGGCACGCGCGTGCGGTACCGACTGGCCTCGTCGGCCGTCTACCGGTTCTGGGTGGCCTTGCGCTCACTGGCGGCTGAAAGGTTGCCAGGCGTACAGGGCCTCGTCGAGGCATACCTTGGCTCACGGGAAGGCCTCGAAGCGATCAGTGGTGATGAACTTCTGGCCCGACTCAGGGCTGGCGAGCCGCTGGTCGTGGTCGATGTCCGACCCGCCGAGGAGTATCAAGCAGCGCATGTTGCCGGAGCGGTGTCGATTCCGCTTGCGGAGCTGGAGCGGAGGTTGCGGGAGTTACCACGCGAGCGCGAGGTCGTGGCTTATTGCCGCGGTCCGTACTGCGCCTTTGCGCCGGAAGCGGTTCGTACCCTCCGTGAGCACGGTTACGCTGCCCGATTCCTCACCGACGGGTTGCCGGAATGGGCAGCTGCCGGCAACGGTGTGGAGTCGGTAACAGCCGGCGCTTCGACAATGAATCGATGAAGCCGGCCGAGCTGACTCGGGAGGAGCAGACGGCGATTCTCGCCGAGCGATACTCGGAAAGGGCCGACGCCTACGACAAGCTCTGGAGCCCCGTCATCCGTCCCGTTGGCGAGCGTCTGATCAGACAGCTATCGCTAAAAGAAGCGAGAAGCATCATCGACGTCGGCACGGGGGCCGGCGCGCTGCTGCCGGCCATTCGGCGGGCGGCCCCAAGCGCGACGATCCTCGGCGTCGATCGTTCGGACGGCATGCTTCGCCTGGCAAGAGAAAAGCACTCGGGTTGGCTTGCGCTTATGGACGTGCAGAAACTGGCGCTACATTCCAACCAATTCGATGCGGCGGTTGTCGCCTTCGTCTTGTTTCACGTGCCGAATCCCGAACGATGTCTTAATGAGGTCAATCGCGTGCTCAAGCCGGGCGGCACGGTCGGCACGGTCACTTGGGGCGCCGAGCGTATGCCGATGGCCAACGCCATCTGGGACGAGGAACTGGAAGCAGTTGGGGCCCACTTCCTCGAGCTGCCTGCCACCGATAATCGTGCCTGCTGCGACAACGCGGAGAAGGTGACGGCGCTCTTTGAGCAGGCGGGCTTCATCGTGACGCGAGCGTGGTCAGAGTCGATCGAGTATCGATGGCGGCCCGAAGACTACTTCGACTACCAGATGCGCAGTACTTCGCGACTGCGGCTTCTTTCCCTGGACCAGGGCGACCGTGAGGCTTGTCTCCGCCGGATTCGCAAACGGTTATCTGGCGCAGATGATGAGCAGTACGTGTACAGCGGCGAGGTCGTCATGGCGATGGCCCACAAAGCGGATGCCGGCGGGCGCACACAAGGAGAGAACGATGGCTGACATTCTCGAGCTGGTCGACGTCGACGAGCTTCGTCACCGAGTCCGTCAAAAGTATCGCGACGTGGACGCCGACCCGAGTGGCACTCAGCATGCCCATCATTTCCATACCGGCCGTGCACACGCTGTGCGGCTGGGGTACCCATCTCATCCGTTGAGCGACCTTCCCGAAAAGGCATGTGAGGCGTTTGCGGGCGTGGGCAATCCGTTCTATTGGGGCGGGCCCAAACCCGGAGAGAGGGTTGTCGATCTTGGATCCGGAGCCGGCATGGATTCTCTCCTGGCGGCGCTTTGGGTGGGCAGCGAAGGAAGCGTGATCGGAGTCGACATGACTCCCGAGATGCTCGAGCGCAGCCGGTCGATGGCCGAGAAGCTGGGGTTGAAGAACGTCGAGTTCCGCGAAGGGCTGATCGAGGATCTACCTGTGGAGGATGGATGGGCGGACGTCGTCATCTCCAATGGGGTGATCAACCTCTGCCCGGACAAGATCGGCGTCTACCGGCAGATCTTCCGGGTGCTGAGGCCGGGCGGCCGGATGACTGTGGCAGACATCTGCTCGGAGCGCCCGGTACCAGAAGAGGCCCTCCGGGATATCGATCTCTGGACGGGTTGAATCGCCGGTGCCCTGCCGTGCGCAGGGTGGGAGACGGTGATCACCGGCGCGGGTCTTGTCGATGTCGAGCTGGCGAATCCGCTCGACACCTTCGCGGGTGCAGGCGGAGAGGCAAGCGCGAGGGAGTTCGGAACTCTGGGGTACTCAATTCGAGCGCACAAGCAGGCATGAGTAGGACCGCTCGCGGGCCGCGGTGACTCTTACCAGAGCCCGCGTGCCTGCGGACAGAACGACGCTGCTTGTCGGCGCGGCGCTTGCAGCCGTGACGGTGGCCGCCTGGGCCGCCGTTTTGGCCAAGGCGGCCGCCTCCAGCGGCAGCATGGCGATAAACACGACGCCGCCTGCCGGCCCGGACCTGGCCGGTGCAACCGGGTTCGTCGGCGCCTGGGTGGTCATGATGGCGGCCATGATGCTGCCGTCGGCAGCGCCGCTTGTGCTGCTCTACCGGGTGGCCGGGGCAGATGGTCGTGCGGTGAACGCCGTCCCTCTCGTCGCCGGCTACTTGCTGGTGTGGGCGGCGTTCGGCGCGTTGGTCTACGCGGCGCAGCAAGCGCTTGGCGCGGTGGCTCACGCAAGCCCTGCGTTGGGTAATTCGCGACCGTACGTCGTGGTGGGGATCCTCGCGATTGCCGGCGTGTACCAGTTCACTTCCCTCAAGAAGGCTTGCCTGCGCAAGTGCCGTTCTCCACTTGACTTCCTCATGCAACGCTGGCGTGGTCGGGGCGCCTTTGACGCTCTCCGATTGGGGGCAGAGCACGGCGCTTACTGTGTGGGCTGCTGCTGGGGCCTGATGGCCGTCCTGGTGATCTCCGGCGCCATGAGCCTCCTCTGGGTGGTGCTTATCGCACTCATTGTCTTCATGGAGAAGCTGATGCCTTTCGGCGAGCGAGGCGCGCAGTTGAGTGGAGTTGGGCTTGGGTTGCTGGCCCTACTGGTGGCGGTGCGCCCGGAACTATCGATGTTGCTTCGCGGTGGCAGCACGGGGATGTAGTCAGATCAGTTCAAGGAGGCTAAGCGATGGCACAGTCGACGGCGACGAAATGGACACTAAAGGGCACCGTGCTGATTGCCTGCAACTGCGATTACGGCTGCCCCTGCAACTTCAATGCCCTCCCCACCCACGGGGACTGTGAGGGCGGGTGGGTCTGGCATGTGCAGGATGGTCGCTACGGGGACACCGACCTCAGCGGACTCACTTTTTCCATTGCCGCTGACTGGCCCAAGGCGATCCACGAGGGCAATGGCGAGGCGGCCGTGCTGATCGACGAGCGGGCGAACGAGACCCAGCGCGATGCACTTAGTACGCTCGTGTCGGGGGCGGCCGGTGGGCCGTGGAGCATCCTCAAGAACACATGGACGAAAGTGCATGAGCCGCGATATGTGGCGTTCGAAATGGAACTGGCCGAGCAGCGAAGCCGAGCCAAAGCTGGCGACCTACTCGAACTGGAGATGGAGCCGATCAGAAACCCGGTCACAGGCGCCGAGGTCACGCCAGGCGCGGTTCTGCCGCAGGGCTTTATTACAAAGGACCCACGCTTCGCGGCGTCAAAGCTCTTCCGAGTACAGAACGGTGTGCACTACGACCACAGTGGCAACTACGCCGCTGTCGGTTCGTTCGAGTACAGCGGACCCTAACGCAGCGACATCGGAGCGGGCCTCGAGAAACAGCTAATCGGCACTCTTCCGCGAAATTCCTCTTGACGCATCGCACGGGCTGTTGAAGAAGGCCACGCATTAGCAATCTGTAACTCCTCGCCGGGGATTCCCGTTGATGAAGCATGGATAGGGCGGAGGGCCCGGCTCGGTGAGAGTCAAGATGATCCTTCCTGCCCTGACCGAAGCCACGAGCCCGTTCTTCCGACCGATCAAGTATTCGCTGTTCCCGCCGCTGGGCCTCGCAACCCTCGCCGCCTACCTGGGCGATGACGATGACATCGCGATTTGTGACGAGCACGTCGAAAGGCTTCAGCTGGACGATGAGCCCGACCTCGTCGTGATCCAGGTTTACATCACCTCGGCTCGACGCTCATACGAACTCGCCGACCACTATCGCCGGCGTGGAGCACGGGTCGTGCTTGGCGGGCTGCATGTCACGTCGCTTCCCGATGAAGCCGCTGCACACGCAGATCACATCTTCATGGGTCCTGGCGAGGACACCTGGCCCCAGTTCCTCGATGACCTGCGGCGCGGAGTGCCGATGCCCCGTTACGTTTCGCGCGAGAGAACCCTGGCGGCGGTTCCGCCCATCCGGCGCGACCTGATCAAGCGGCACCTGTACCTCGTGCCGAACTCGATCGTTGTCTCTCGCGGCTGCCCTCACGTGTGCGACTTCTGCTACAAGGTCGCCTTCTTCCAGGGAGGCAAGCAGTTCTACACGATGGAGGTCGATCGCGCGCTCGCGGAGATCGATCGTTTACCCGGGAGGCATCTCTACTTCCTCGACGATCATCTCTTCGGAAATCGAAACTTTGCCGCGGCCCTGTTCGACGGGATGGCCGGAATGGGCCGGCTCTGGCAAGCAGCTGGGACGGTCAAGTCCGTGCTCGAGCAGCCGGTTGTGTTGGAGAAGGCGGTGCGGTCAGGCCTGCGCAGCCTGTTCGTCGGTTTCGAGACGGTCAACTCGGCCAACCTGCAGGACCAGCGGAAGTACCAGAACATCGGTCGCGATTACGCCGAGGCCATCCGCCGCCTGCACGATTTGGGAGTGATGGTCAATGGCAGCTTCGTGTTCGGAATGGACCACGACGGGCCGGACGTGTTCGATCGCACGGTGGAATGGGCTGTCGAGAATGGCATCGAAACTGCGACGTACCACATCTTGACTCCGTACCCGGACACCGCCCTGTACCGACGGATGGACGCCGAGAACCGGGTGGTGCACCACGACTGGGATCTGTTCGACACGCGCCATGTGGTCTTCAAGCCGCAGCGACTTACCGCGCAAGAGTTGGAAGCCGGCTACTGGCGGGCGTACCGAGATTTCTACCAGTGGGGATCGATCTGGCGGGGCGCGTCGTCCAAGGCCGGACTCAGACCGCGGTTGCGGCACCTGGCCTATGCCGGAGGATGGAAGAAGTTCGAGCCGCTGTGGGACCTGCTGATCAGGTCGAGGCAGGTGCTCCATGCGCTGCCTGTCCTCGAAACGATTCTCGCCGGGTTCGGAAGCCGGCCGGCAGCAGCGCGGCGGAGCGATGCGCAGCACTCCCGTCCACTGGAGCGGCTTCCCATCCTGGAGGAGGACACGCGGGCATTGGCGTGAACAGCTCTCCATCGGCGCGCGATGCCGACGCGATGTAGACTCACGCGCATTCGATCGTTACCGGCTCGTAACCGATCGAGGTCACGCTCGGCGTCGCAGGCTTCATGAAAGGAGAAACCTATGCGTTTGCTCAAGCTCTTCGCGGTGCTCGCCGCGCTGACAACCGTGACCGTTGTGGCTGCTGTGGCTGCTCAGGCCGACTCGGGCGGCCCGCCGTGGGGTCCGGCGACGCCCAACTTCAACCTCCAAGTCATTCTGCGACCGGTCGCAGGCGGAACGGACAACAGCTTCGGATTGGTGAAGTTCCGTCAGCCAAAGGACGCCAACAAGATCGTCTACCTCGACGTCTGGGTGCGGGACCTTGCCCCGAACCACAGCTATAACCTCCAGCGGGCGGCGGATCCGAACGTGAACGACGAATGCACCGGTACGTGGCTGACACTCGGCCAGGGACTCGTTCCCCAGGCGATCACGACGGACGAAACGGGAACCGGCCGGGCGGACCTGTTCCGGGACCTGGTGGCCATCCCGCTTGGCACGCAGTTCGACATCCAGTTCCGCGTGATCGACGCGGTGACCTCGGCTGTGGTACTGGAGAGTACCTGCTACCAGTACACAGTCAGCCAGTGAGCGAGAGGGCGGCCGCCTCGGGGCAGCCGCCCTCCCTCACCCGACGGCGGACCCGGCATGTTTCCCCGGCCGCTCGACGTAGGTCCTGAACGCCTGGTTCGAAGGACCATGCACGTCAGGCGGAGCGAACGCCCTTAGCCATTTCAGGTTCAGGGTCCATCAGGCGAAGGAAGAACAGCGAGGTGCCGAAGGCGAGGATGAGCCCGCCAGCGATGTCCGCAACGTAGTGCTGCCTGACCATCACCGTGGACATCGC
>JBGQGS010000036.1:0-15884 GCA_041497555.1 Candidatus Dormibacteraceae bacterium
CGGGTCGGCGTGCGACATCCGGTTGAACGCGACAAGGTCGCATGCGTCGTCCTGGCCAGCGGCCTGGCGGTCGCCACCTCAGGCACCTACGAGAAGGGCGAGCACATCCTCGACCCGCACACGGGAGACCCGGCCACCGCGTTGATCAGCTTCACTGTCGTGGGACCGGACATCCTTCAGGCGGACGTTTACGCGACTGCGGGCATCGCAATGGGAGTCTCAGGCCTCGAGTTCGTGGGGCGGACCGCCGGCTACGAGGCCTTCGCCATCGATGAGCACCTTCGCGCCAGCTACACGCGCGGATTCAAAGCGCTGTGCGAGGTGCTAGACCTCGACGGGAAGGTGCCGGCGATTCACAGCGATCTCTAAGCAAGCCTTCCTAACCTGATACCTCCATTTGAAGCAGCCGCCCAACACCCCGCAGACCGCCATCGTGCCTCGCCAGGTTCCAGATCGTTCGGCCTGGGCGACGCCAGGCTCGATCTACGGCCTGCTTGCTCTCAACGCGGTCGCGATCCTGGGCTTCTGGTGGTTCAGCTCGGGTTTCGAGATCACGCGCAACGCGTCCGACGCATTCAACGGCCTCGGTCGGGTGACCGGCCTACTTGGTACCTACCTGGTCCTATGGCAGCTGCTCTTCATGGCGCGGCTCCCGTGGCTGGAGCGCGCGTTTGGCCTGGAGCGGATGGCGGTCCTGCACAAGTGGAATGGGTACCTCGTATTAGGTCTGCTGATCGGCCACGCGGTCTTCCAGACGCTCGGTTACCAGCTCGGAGACGGCAAGGACGTGGCCAGCCAGCTGGCCGACTTCATCAGCAGCTACCAGGGCCTGCTGGCAGCAATCGTCTCCCTCGGACTCTTCGTCGCCGTGGCGGTGATGTCGGTCACGATCGCGGCGCGCCGTCTCAAGTACGAGACCTGGTACTTCGTCCACCTCTACGCGTACCTCGCGGTGGCGCTGGCTTTCAGCCACCAGTTGGCGACGGGGGTCGACTTCGCGGGGAACCCGCTGTTCGTCTGGTACTGGTGCGCGCTATACATCGTGGTCGGCGGCGCCCTCGTCATTTACCGGGTGATCGCGCCGCTCGCCACATACCGACGCCACCGCTTTCGAGTCCAGTCCGTGGAGAAAGAAGCGCGCGGCGTCTTTTCCGTCTACATCTCAGGGCGCGACCTGGGCGAGTTCGAGGCCGAGGCAGGTCAGTTCGCGATCTGGCGATTTCTCGATCGCAAACGCTGGTGGCAAGCCCACCCTTTCTCGATTTCCGCAGTCCCCGACGGGCGCCGCTTGCGTATAACGGTCAAGAGCATCGGGGATTTCACGAGGGGCATCCACACCTTGAAGCCCGGCACGCCGATACTCGTCGACGGCCCTTTCGGGAAGTTCACCGAGCGACCCACGAACCCCAAGGTCTTACTCATCGCCGGTGGGATCGGCATCACTCCGATCCGGCCCCTTGCGGAGGAGATGGCGTCCGACGGCTTCAATGTTCAGGTTCTCTACCGGGCTCACAGTGAGGCTGATCTTGTATTCAAGAAGGAGATTGACGCCATTTCTGCGCACCACGGAGTCCGGGTCGACTACCTCGTCCCCCATGCCGGCGGCCGCCAATCAAGCCGCGACTCCTGGTTCTCACCCGCAACCATGGGCCGGCTGGTCCCAGACATCGCTGATCGCGTTGTCTACGTGTGCGGACCGCCAGGCATGACGACGGCCGTCCGCACATCCCTCCAGGCACTTGGTGTACGTCGTGACCAGATTCGTTCGGAGGCATTTCGGTTGCAGTGAGAAGAGCCTTCATCGTGACTGGCATGACGATTGCTGGAGTCGCGTGGCTCCTGAATTACAAGATCGCCCCTCACCGGTTGGGCGCGATCGCGGCGGTGGCTCCAACTCCCGGCGACTTCGTGGCGAGCCCGTCGCCTTCGCCTTTGGTGACGCCCCCCCCATCGCCTACACCCTTGGCGACGCCCTCACCGTCACCCTCGCCTTCGCCCGCCGCCGCCAACGGGACCTTCACCGGGTCTGACTTTCCCAACCGCTTTGGTGACGTGGTGGTGCGCGTGGTGATCTCCAACGGGCACATCACCGACGTCCAGGCGGTGCGGCTTCCCACCGACCGAGCAGTCTCCGCTTACATCAGCGAGCAGGCCGGCCCGCTGCTGCGCTCGGAGGCATTGCAGGCGCAAAGCGCGAACATCGACATCATCAGCGGGGCCACCTACACCAGTGAGTCCTACGCGCAATCGCTCGAGTCGGCGCTGCGCCAGGCGAACCGCGGCTAAAACCGCTTTAGTTCAGTCGTGAGACCGGCGCACCGCATGCCTCTCGAAGGCCACTCTCGTCCTTTACTCAGGCTGGCGACAGTTGGCGGCCGCCTAGCTGCGCAGGACGGCCATCGCCCGCTGGGCGGCCGCCATCCAGGCCGGATCCTGCAGCCAGGTCTCGACGCCCCACAAGAGGATGACCTGCAAGGGTTCCTGGCGGTAGTCGACCGCGCTGGCGACGAGGTTCGCCGGCGTGAAGCCAGCCCTTCCGCTCCATGGCTGGGCCTGCATCTCGGCCAGCCACAGGCCCTTGCCCTGGGCTCTCGCCTGCCCGGCCCAGAAATCGATGGCCTGTTGCTTCCACTGGCTGCGAAGGTCGATGTTCGTGAACTGCAGCGGCGTCGAGGCTGCGTCGACATAGAGGTCCAGGCCCAGTGCATCGCCGGCCGCCAGCGCCTGCTCCGGGTGGCCGCTGGGGTAGCCGCCGAGCGCGGCCAGCACGAGGGGTGCGTATAGCTGCAGCATGTCGACGGTCACGTTCCAGCCGTCGAAGCTCGTCGTCACGGCCTGGTGCGCAGGGTCCAGCCTGTGCACCTCAGCGATCTCCCACGACAGCTGCGCCACCTGGATCTGGTCGTCGCCCGTGGAGTCGTTGCCCACGTAATCGAAAGGCTCGTTCTCGACCTGCCACGCATACAGGAGTGGCGAGGACCGATAGCGCATCAGGCTGCCGTCGAAATAGGCGCGGTAAGCGGCACCCGACTGGGCGTCGTTCAGGTTGGGCTGCTGTCGCGGCCCGGCCCACGCCGGTTCGTGCAGCTCCGGGTAGAGGAAGTTCCGGGCGCCGATCGTGAGCACGATTCGGGTGGGACGTACCGCCAGCCGGTTGTGGTCCTGGACGACGGCGAGCAGCTCGTCCACGGACGAGAAGTCCAGGCTGTCAGGGGTCGGCTCGACCGACTCCCAGTAGACGGGCAGCCGGACGAGGTCCGGGTCGGTCGCCTCAAGCAGGCTTGCCAGGTCCTCGGCAGCGTCCCGATGGACCGATTCCGAGGTCAGCGGGCTGAAGCTGAAGCCGACCAGTGCCGGGGAAGGCGTCGACCGCGGCCAGACCTCGCTGCCCAACAGCAGCGCAGCAACGGCGAGGCACATGACAGCTCTCAACGCACCGATAATGCTCCCACCCGCTCGCCCATTGGCTCGGGCGCCTCAGCCCTCAAGTCAAACGAGAATCTACGCCACGCCTCGGGATGTGATGGGCAAATGCTTAGAAGATGCTGAGATCGCGCCCCGGCCGAACCGAAGCCTGACAGATCAAAGGCGCTATATCAGAGAAGACGCGCGAGGCATCCTCGTGCAGCGACCTCTTGCCTTTGGATGCCGTCATACCTAACTCCTTTTCTGTGTTGTGAGCGAGCTGCCGCCTTGAGTCGCGGACGCCGTGCTCCTCGAGGTCAAACTCGACCGTCGTGATGGCCACTCTCGGCTACTTATTTGGGGTGTTCATTTCAATTGTTAAGGCGTATGGTGGGCGATAGCGGACCGCTCCCCAGCCCGTCGCATCTTTTAAGCCAAAACTGGCGGAAGTGCCGAGCGGTCCGCTTGCCGTGTCTGGACCGAAATGTGGCTCAGTCCCGGCACGAAAGGCCCGGTTCCCGACCAGTCAGGCTACTTTGATCGTGCCGGCTTGCGGACCACTCGCCGAGCAGGATCGGACAGGCGAGCGCCCGTCACCGCGGCCAACATCACATCTCGAAACCGGTCCTGTTCCTTGGCCGACAAACGGCGAAAAGCCTGAGGCGGTTCGAACAAGCGCCGGATGAGCTCATCCCTAACCCGTTTCCCGTTGGCCGTGACGACAAGCACGTTCACCCGGCGGTCGGCCGGGTGTGTCTGGCGGATGACGAGGCCGCTCTTTTCGAGGCGGTCGGTGGGATCCACCACCGTCGACGGGTTGCAGTGGAGGAGAGCAGCCAGCTCCTTCTGCGAGATCGGGTTTCCTGGATCGAGCTGGACGAGAGTCCAGGCAGACACAGGTGAGAGGCCGGCGTCGGCTGCGGCATCGTTCACACGTTCTTCCCAGCCGCGAAAGGACTCAACGACCAGCGCCCACAGCTCCTGCGCGCGCGATCGATAGCGAAGACCGGGGATAAAGCTCTCGCTCACGGCGGCCAGTGTACCGATGCAGCGAGTAACTGGATTGATATAGAAATAAGTGGAATGCCCAACCGGTTGGAAGGTGAACGATGAACATCGCCCTATGGGTCCTGCAGGTGCTGTTGGGCCTCGCCTTCGTCTTCCACGCCTACGTGATGCTTCGACCGTCGCCCGAGAGCCTCCAGAGCGGGATGAAGTACGTCCTGGAGATGCGGGCGGGGCTGCGCATTTTCGCCGGGGTCGCGGAAGGGCTGGCCGGAATTGGCCTGGTCCTTCCGGCCTTGCTGCGAATCTTGCCCTGGCTCACGCCTGTGGCGGCGGCCGGCCTTGTCGTACTCATGGTGGGCGCGATCGTCTTCCACGTCCGTCGGCGGGAATACCCGAACATCGGCCTCAACGCCGTACTCGGGGTGCTCGCCGCCTTCGTCGCCTGGGGTCGGTTCGGCCCCTATCACTTCTAGCGTCGACCACCGGTAATTCCCGAGGAGGTAATCGAAAAATGGGCGCCTGGAAATTCGACCCGTATCACACTCAGGTGGAGTTCTCGGCCAAGCATCTCGGAATGATGACCGTACGCGGTCACTTTGCCGAGGTGACCGCGACGGGAGACATTCATCCGGAGCAGCCGGAGCGCTCGACCGTCGAGGCAACGATCAACACGGCGAGCATCCGCTCTAACAATGAGCAGCGGGACAAAGACCTGCGCGCGTCCAACTTCTTGGAAGTCGACAAGTATCCGACCATAACTTTCAAGAGCACCAAGATCGAGCCCGCCGGCCCGGACCGCTACACCTTGACGGGCGACCTGACCATAAAGGGCAACACCCGACCGGTAACGCTCAAGGTCGTCAAGTACGGGGAGTTCAACGATCCGAACATGGGTCATCGAATCGGCTACGCGGCCGAGGGCGAGATCAACCGAAAGGACTTCGGTATGAAGTTCGAAATGATGCTGGACGGCAAGTTCATCGTGAGCAACGAGATTCAGATCAACATCGAGGGCGAGCTCATCGAAGAGAAGGCGAGTGAGAAGGCGGGCGCCGCAACCAGCTGACAACAACAGGCACGCCACGGCGCTGCGTTCAGCGGGCCCGCCGCTGCGACTTGACGCTATCTCGGCAAGCGGGTACGGTCAGAGCCGGTAGGGTCACGGAGGCCCGTTCCTGGGTGCAACCCCGTTTGTGGTGGAGGTAGCTCTCGATGGCTGAAGTGCAGGGCACCTGTGATGCACGGTTTGCATCCGTTCGGGCGGCATTTGAGGAACGGCTCCAGTCCGGTGAGGAGTTGGGCGCCTCGATCGCGATCGTGATCGACGGCGCTCCGGTCGTCGACATGTGGGGCGGTTGGTCCGACCCGGACCACACGAAGCGGTGGGAGAAGGACACCATCACCAACGTCTGGTCGACCACCAAAACGATGACGGCACTCGCTTCGCTCATCCTGGTCGATCGGGGCGAGCTCGACGTGCACGCAAAGGTCTCGAGGTATTGGCCCGAGTTCGGCGCAAATGGGAAGCAGGACATCGAGGTGCGCCACCTGCTGTCGCACACGTCGGGTGTTTCGGCCTGGGCCCAGCCGGTGGTGGTCGATGACATCTATGACTGGGAGAAGTCGACCGCGATGCTCGCCGCGCAGGCACCCTGGTGGGCACCGGGAACCGCCTCCGGGTACCACGCCCTGAACCAGGGGCACCTGGTCGGCGAGGTGATCCGGCGCATCACGGGGCGTTCGCTCGGCAGATTCTTCGCCGAGGAGATCGCGGGACCGCTCGGAGCCGACTTCCACATCGGCCTCAACCCGACCGAGTTCCACCGGGTGTCCAACGTCGTCCCGCCGCCGCCGCTTCCGATCGATTTCGCCACTCTCGACCCCAACAGCGTCATGTTCAAGACGTTCACCGGCCCGGCCGCCGACGCCTCCGAGAGCTGGAAGGAGAAGTGGCGGCGGGCAGAGATCGCCGCCGCCAACGGCCACGGCAACGCCCGCTCCGTCGCCCGAATCCAATCGGTCATCTCGAATGGCGGCGAGGTTGATGGCGTGCGGCTGCTGTCACCGAAGACGATCGACACTATCTTCGAGGAGCAATCCAACGGCGTCGACCTGGTCCTGGGGGTCCCGCTGCGGTTTGGGATCGGCTATGCCCTGCCCCAGCTCGTCTCAGTTCCGTACGTCCCGGAGGGCCGCCGCTGCTTCTGGGGCGGTTGGGGCGGGTCGCTGATCGTCAACGACCTGGAGCGCCGGATGACCGTCGCCTACATGATGAATAAGATGGCGCCGGGCCTGATCGGCTCGCCGCGGAGCGAGGCCTACCTTACCGCCTGCTACGAAACTGTCGGAGCCTGATCGCGGCTTGCCGCGATCCCGATGGCGGAGAGCACGGGGGGTGCCGCAAGATCACTCAAGCACAGGTGACGTTGAATGTCGCGCCCGAGCCGACTGAGCCGCAGGCGGGAGGCTATCCGGAGACCGGATCGACAGGCGCGAAGACGGCGGTGAAATGGCGCAACGCCGCCGGTTCGGACACGATCCGGTAGCCTCCGATCGCCGCTCGGTTTCGGGCCAGCGATTCAGCCACTTCGATCACATAGTCGACGTGGCTCTGGGTGTAGACGCGCCGCGGCAACGCCAAACGCACCAGGTCCTTGTCCGCAGGCACCTGTTTTCCGGTCTTGGGATCGGTGTGTCCGAACATGACGGTACCCACCTCAATCGAGCGGACACCGCCTTCGACATAGAGAGCGCAGCTCAAGGCCTGGCCAGGCAGCAGATCCGGCGGAACATGAGGCAGCATTGCGCGCGCGTCGATGTACACAGCGTGGCCGCCGGGAGGTTCGACGATCGGGATGCCGGCATTCCGGATCCCATCGCCGAGATACTCAGCGCTGCGCAGCCGGTACCGGAGGTAGTCCTCATGGAGGACCTCTTCCAGACCCTGAGCGACCGCTTCCAGATCCCGACCAGCCAATCCGCCATAGGTGGTGAAGCCTTCGGTCAGGATCAGGAGTTGCCGCGACCTTTCGGCCCAGCTGTCGTTGTTCAAGGCCAGAAAACCGCCGATGTTCGCTAAGCCATCTTTCTTGGCGCTCATCATGCAGCCGTCGGCGTAGGAGAACTGCTCGCGAGCAATCTCTAGAGGTGTCCTACCGGTGTTCCCGGGCTCTCGCATCTTGACGAACATCGCGTTCTCGGCGAATCGGGCCGCGTCGAGTATCAGCGGGACCCCATGCTGATTGAGCAGCGTCCGCGCATCGCGGAGATTGCGCAGGGACACCGGCTGTCCTCCACCGGTGTTGTCCGTCAGGGTGATGATGCACATAGGCACCTGTGGGGCTCGTTCTTGCAGCAGAGATTCCAGCTGGTCGAGATCGATGTTGCCCTTGAACGGCGCGGAAAGTGATGGATCTGCAGCCTCGGGACAGGGAATATCGAGCGCTTCGGCTCCAGTGGATTCGATGTTTGCCCGAGTGGTGTCGAAATGATGGTTGCCCGGGATGACTTTGCCCGGTCCCGATGTGACGGAGAAGAGGATCCTCTCTGCCGCCCTGCCCTGATGGGTCGGTATGACGTGCTGGAATCCCGTCAGCTCCTTGATCGCCTTCTCGAAGCGGAAGAAGCTGCTCGAGCCGGCATAGGCTTCGTCACCCCGCATCATCCCCGCCCACTGTTCGGAGCTCATCGCGCCCGTCCCGGAGTCGGTCAGGAGATCGATGAGCACGTTGGCAGACGCTAGCCGGAAGAGGTTGTACCCCGCCTCCTTGAGGAAGGTGGCCCGCTCGTCACGGGAGGTCATGCGTATGGGCTCAACCGTCTTGACCTTGAACGGCTCGATGATCGTCTTGAAGCGTTCCGGAACGGTCATGTTGGTGCCGGCAAGCGCTGAGTGCTACCCGGTCCGATCGAGCCGCTCGCCGATCCGCTCGAGGAAGTCTTTGACGGTCACCTCTGCGACCCGGTGAAACAGTGCTCGATCGGCGATCTTCCCGATGAGGCCTAGAGGCGGCTCGTAGTTGGCGTTGAGACCGAGTTGAGTCCTGGAGCCGCCAAGCGCCGCGACCTCCAACTCTCCGTCGAGAGTCGGGAAGAGCCCGCCCTCGGTCGCTGCGCGCCACCGGATGGGCATGAAGATGAGCCCGGCCGACGCCTTCGGTGCGCCGATTTCCACCTTGATACGCCTCCCGATCCGGCGCTTGCCGAGGTCGAACCCCAATTCGGAGAGAAGTTTCTCACCATCCCCGTTCGCGTCCTTCGCCATGTCGGGCAACCAGTTCGCGGCGCCTGTCGCCATCTCAGCCCCGACCTCTTCAAACCGGCGCGCGACAACAACATAGGACCGAAGGAACACTTTGGATCACATTCTGCTCTGGATGCTCGATGCCAAGGAGTGCCGAAGGTCCCCACCCGTCCGGGACCTCCGGCAGCCGGCACTCTGCTTTGAGGTCAGGCGGTCGGCAAATCTCCGCATGAGATGCTCGGTCCGTTGGCGGGGACGCTCAAGTCTGGACCGTGGTGGACGTTGACGTACCAACCGCCCGTTGGAACCAAGTAATCCACCATCACGGTGCTCGTCACCGTCGCGGCTCCGGAGGAGTCCGCGATGACTTGTTGCAGCGCATATGCGATGCCACCCGGCTTGGCGCACGCACCGGCATGCACGTGAGAAATATGGCTCGAGTTGGGCGTCAAGCCGGTCAACTTGATGGTGACCACGAACGAGCCGGTTCCCTTGACCACCTGGCCGGTGCCGGCCACCGCGCTGCCGTTCTGTGCGCCCATGATGAAGCTGATGCTTGGTGTTGGGGAGGCGGGGTTGGTGGCAGTACCTCCCCCACCGCAGGCGGCGAGAACAAATAGGCCCAGCAGGGCGAGGACCAGGTTTCGCATTTCGATTTCTCCTTCGTGACCAGGGCACTTGGGTGACCAGGGCATTGGTCTCGAGGGCGATTACCGCCCTGGGTTACGCGGCTGCGAACCGGCCCCCTGGCAGCAGCGCGCCACAAACTTTTTTTGAACGCGGGTCTTAGCGTCGAGATCGTCCCTGAACTGCGGCTGCGGTTCAATCCCTGGCGCTACTTCTCCAGGGGGGGAGTACGCAAAATTTGTAATGCAGCGAAACATCGAATGTTGCTGACAACGGCCCAATCCGGGTGCCACATTTCCTCGACGTGCATCGCATTAAGGAAACACCGCCTCACAGCCTCTGCCAGCGCACGCGTGCGGGAGGCTTCAAGCGAGGTCGCGGACTGCCTCCGCGCCGCCGGTGATGGATGAACCTTCCCGACCGCTCGAGGGTGAGGACATTCGAACCACGCGTTGGGAAGATGCCCGCCATTGGATGAGCATCTATGCCGACCTCCTCGAATTCAAGCGGGGAATCCTCGATCGTGTCGGGCGCGACGTAGCCAGGCTGCCGCCGGTCGCGCGGAGGGCGGCCGAGGCGGACGTCAAGATCATCGAGAGCCAGATGGAGGGTTATCAGCAACGGCTCGACCTTTGGTACAGACGCATCTGGGATCTCCACGGCCTCTGGCTCGATCCGGAAGGGCGAGTGATTCGCCACAAGGGTCAAGAGGCCACGCTGACGGTCCGAGAGTTTCAGCTCCTCCAGTTCCTGCTCGATCATCCGCACCGGTACTTCACCGTGACCCAGATCCTCGACCAGGCCTGGGCCGAGCCTGCCCTCTTCCCAGAAGAGGTGCGCAACTACGTGCAGCGCGTACGCAAGGTCCTGGTGGCATTGGAGATCCCGTGCGATCTCGTCAACCGGCCCGGGCGCGGCTACTCCCTGGAGTTCCGCGACAACTAGCGACCTGCCGGCGAGGCGCAATAATTGAGCGTCGGCAATAGCCCGGCAGAGGGGGAGCGCCATCGGAAAGAGCAAGACCCGGTCTCGATCTCGGCAGCGAGCCAGACTGCCGCGCATCCTGGTCGTCGACGCCAATGCCGGTTACCGCTCCGTCATTTCGCACGTGGTGGAGCTGGCGGGAGGGGAGTTCGAGAGTGTGGCTGAGCTGGACGCAGCCAAGCGTCAGCTCGAGAGGCCGACCAAGTTCGACCTGGTCATCCTCGGGATGAGCGCCGACTCCCGCGTAACCCCTAAGCAACTTGGTGAGCTGCGGGCCGCGGCTCGATCCCCCTTCATCTTGCTGGACGAGTTGTCCGACGATGCCGGAGCAATGCTCGAAACCTACGAAGCCGGCGCGAGCCAAGTCCTGCCAAAGCCTTTCGTCCCGGACGCTCTGATCGGGGCGATCAAGTCGGAGCTGCGCGGGCCTGACGTCGCGTCTGTGGTTTCGATCGCGACCAAAATCGAATTGGGGGGCCTCGTGTTTGACGCCAAACAGCGAACGGTTACGAGCGCTGAGGCAACTGCCTCCTTGACGAAGCGCGAGTGGCAGCTGCTCTCATTCTTCCTGTCCAATCCGAATCAGTTCTACGCCGCCGATGAGGTGGCCCTGCCCGCCTGGGGCCCAGACGCCTCGATCGAGCAGTTCCGGACCTACGTGACGCGGCTTCGAAAGAAGCTTTCGCCGTTCAAGGACGTGTGCGCAGTGGTCAACGAGAAGGGTAAGGGTTACCGCTTGGTGCTCCAGCAGCCAAAGCGTCCAGTGGCTTAGCTGAGCCTAAGGTTCCCGGCGAGAATCGCCGCCGAGCTCCAGTACCCGGGCCTCCCAATAGCCAAGGCGTTGGCGGAACTTCTCGGCCTGTGCGACGACGACCGGGACATTGGTCAGCTCGACCTCGCGGCGGCCCTCGTCCGATTGCGTGATCATCAGCTGACGGATTCGGACCAGCACCTTCTCCTCCATAGCCAGGATCTCGGTGTAGATCTGCCTCCAGTAGAGCGCCTGCTCCATCGTGGCGTGCCCCGGAACACCCTCACCATCCATCGCCCGGCTCCAATCTCCCCCACGCACGGCCGCGGCGATGTCGGGACGGCTGCGTTTCACCTGAGCCCGTTTCATTTGTGTCGTTGTACTGGCCTGGGCATAAGAAGATCAGCAACAATTTGAGCCGCCGGCGACGCCCGCGAACCGCCACCTCATCCTGGCCGGCCTGACGATCGAGCTCTGAGGCGTCAGATTGCTCCGCTTCAATTCCCACGGACACAGCCGAGTAATTTCAAGAGAGTTGGCAATGCTGACCAGTTGGCCAGCCACCATCGCGAACGCACACCACGCCCCGGGCTGGGTGTTGGGAGGGAGCGCCGGAGCGCCCCCTCCCGCGAAACGAATCGCCCGCTAGCAGACCACGGCCACCACCGTGCCCGTGCCCGCGTGGCCCGGGTCCGGCGCGTAGCCAGGATTGGTCTGGACGATGACGATGTGGACCGTGTCGCCCGAAATCGTGGAGCCGTTCTGGCTCGACGAGCTGGTCACGATCACTCCCATGAAGGCCGGCAGCGGTCCTGCTGGCGGTGGAGTCGAGTTACCAGGATCCGTGCTCCAACCGATGCCGCATGCCGGAGTCGACGGAGATTCGGCGAAGCCCTTGAAGCTTGCGGGCGCGTTCCCGCCGCTCAAGGAGTTGAGCTTCCACCACTGCGCGCCCCAGAAAGTGACCGAGGTGCCGATTGCGGCGTTCTTGTCGCCGATGACGAAGCTGCCCCCGCCCGGCGCAAAGGAGAACCCGAGCGTGTTGCACGACGTGGTTATCGTGCTGCCGCCCACGTCATTGATGGTGGTCGTGATGAGGAAGGTGCCGGTCGTGGCGTAGGTGTGTGAGCCACTAACCGCGTATGGACCACCGTTGGGACCGGTGACCGTCCCGGCCGTGGGGAGTGTGCCATCGCCCCAATTGATGGTCGCCGAGAAGTCGGAGAGGGTCCCAAACGGGCTGGCGGCATCCGTGAACCTGGCCGTTAGACCGTTGTAGACCTGCAGTGAAGTGGCTGAGCATGCCGGGGTGGCAGCCAGCGCGGCATCCGCAACGTTGGCCGTGGAGTTGGCGGTTGCGGTGTTGGAGGTAGTGTCGGTGTCGGTGACCGTCACCGTGACGTGGTACGTCCCCTCCTCAGCATAGATGTGGGTGCCCGAGACGGCGAAGTTGCCTGTGCCGCCGCTGATGGTCCCGGCAGAGGTTGGAGATCCGTCGCCCCAGTCGATGGTGGCCGTGTACTCGGCCGCCGTCGCACTGGTGTCGGGATCGGTGAAGGTCGCTACGGTGGCCGTGAAAGACTGGCCCTCGACAGCGCTGAAGGTCGTGCCCTGTGCGGTGATCAAGCCTTCGACCACCGTTTCAGTCTCGTTGGGGCAGCCGCTGTCGGCAGTGCCGTTATGGGCATCGCCGCTGTACGAAGCCCGCCAGACGTAAGTGCCCGTTGTGCTCAGGGTCACCGGATCGGAGTCGGGAACGACAGCGTTGGTGACCGTCTTCGTACCGGCGCTCGTAACCAACACCGTGCACGCGTTGTCCGAGTACACGTTGTAGGTAACGGTGCCGCCGGCATCAACGGTGCTGTTGCTCAAGGTCGCCGAGTCATGGACGGCGGTGCCGGCGGTCACGGTGATCGTCGGCCCGGATTGACCGCCGCCGGAGAGCGACGTTGTGATCGAAGGGTTGGCGGCTAGGATCTCGCCAAAGACCGCAAGACCCCAGACATGACCACCGGTGGCGATCGTCTGGAGGACGGTGCCGGTGGCGATATCCACCTTGAGGACATCGGCGCCCCCGGGAGCGGCTGTCCAGAAGGACTTGCCGTCGCGATCGAGATTGAGCGCAAATACACCGCCCAGCGGGTAGGTTTGCAAGTTTGCGCCTGCCGAGCTGAGCCGATGTGCCCCGTCATCGCAAGCGACCATGACTTCCTTGGTGAGGGGGCGAATCCGGAGTGCGAAGCACTTGGCGCCGCTGATCGTCGCAAAGTCCGCGAGCTGAGTCGTTGTGCAAGCGTTGAAGCGGCTAATCGTGTCGCTCTCGTTCGTGTAGAAGACAGTGCACTGGTCGCTGGCCAGGTCGACCCAGTCGGTCCCGCCTGTGCCGCCGGCAGGTGAGGCGACGGTGTTCCGAGCGAGTTCGGCGCCAGCTAGGGAATATTGGCGGATCTGAGGCACAATCGGGCCGCCGACGAACCCGTTCGCGTTGGTCCCGTCCCATACGCAGCTCTCAGGGTTGTTTGCATCCGAAGAGGTGTTGACCCATTTGGCGGCGACAAGGTTGCCCGTGTTGTCGAACTTCGTAATCGCCTGACTAGAAAAGTCCGTCGCATAGAGATTGTCGGCCAGGTCGAAGCACATCCCGGTGTCGAAGGAGTTGGCAAGAGTGGTGTCCAGAGTCGCTATCAGCGCGCCCGACGGGCTTCGCTGCTGGATGTGTCCGCCGGTCGTGCCCACGAAAACGTCGCCGATTGCAAATGGCGTCGCCGCCGCCACAGGCAGTGGTTGAGCGACCAGGGCGCTGCTTGCGAGCAGGCCCACCGCCAGCTTGAGTCCCCGTTTGAGCAATCGCACTCTCATTCCCCCTTTTCACAAGCCGCGCATGAGAGGGCTTGAGGTCCACGCCGCTCGTCATCCAGCAACGGATTCTCAGCGGCAGCGACGGAAACCTTCGCCTTCTCACGAGCCTGGCGGCGGGCTTGGACAGCCCGTCAAGCCGAGCAGGCTAAGCGCACTGTACACCCGTGCCGTCAAGAGTTCAATTGTCTCGTCGTTAAGTGAGGAATTACCGCAGGCCCAGATCAGGCGAGGGACTTTCCGACCCCCGTCAGGCCGGCAGAACCGCGGCCAGCGCCTCCTTCCAGAGTCGCCGCACCTGCTCCCACTCGTCCGCACTGAGCTGGTCGTCTGCCATGGGGAAGAGAACGCTTTCCTCCTTCTCGATGTGCGCGGGCAGCAGGCGCGCGATCGAGTCGGCTGCGTCGCAGGCCTTCTCCTCCCAGCCGTCACCGAAACCGGCTTCGAGGGCCGCGACCGCCTCCTCGAACTGCAGCTCGAGCTGGCGGAAGATCGCGTGCTCCTCCATCAGCATCGCGATCGGCCCCGACGCGCTGCCGATGTGCCTGCCGAGCACCGGGAAAAGCGCCTGCTCCTCTTCGCGAAAGTGGCTCAGGACCTCCCCGTGGATCTCGCGTCGCAGATCGCGGAGGTCGTCGAGGACGCCCGCTCCGCTCGCGCCCTCGCGCTGCACTCGCCCGACACCGGCAGCCAGCTTGACCAGCATCGCTTCGGCGTCACGATGCTGCCGCAAGAGCTCTTGCATGATCGTTTCCATGTCGACGTCAACCTCCACTTGTCACGGTCAAACCATTGTCAGCCCGCCATTCACGCTCAGCGTCTGGCCCGTGATGTAGGCGGCGTCGGGTGACGCGAAGAAGCAGATGGCCGCTGCGATCTCGTCCGGAACCCCTGTCCGCCTGAGGGGAATGGAGCGGACGATCGCCGCGATCAACTTCTCGGGCATTTCGGCGAGCAGTGGGGTGTCGACCAGGCCTGGCGCCACGCAGTTGACGTTGATCCCGTAGCGCGCGACCTCGCGGGCGAGGCCCTTGGTGAACGCGATCACAGCGCCCTTGGCTCCGGAGTAAACGACCTCGCCGCTTGAGCCAACCCGGCCCGCATCGGAGGCGACGGTGATGATCCTGCCCGCGCCCCGCTCCCTCATATGAGGAAGAGCGGCGTGACATGTCGCCAGGTGGCCGCGGTAATTGATCGCGATAACGCGGTCCCAGAGCTGCTCGTCGGTGTCGGCGAAGGGGCCGGCGCGATCCCATCCCGCGTTGGACACGAGGATGTCGACCTTGCCGAACGCGGCGATGGCTCGTTCGGTCATCGCCCTGACTCCCGGAGCATCCGTGACGTCCACCGGCAGAGCAATTGCTCGACCGCCCCCCTCCGAGATCGACTTGGCGACGTCGCCAGCGCCTTGTTCGTTGACGTCGGCGATCACGACCGCCGCGCCCTCTGCTGCCAGCCGCACCGCCGTTGCTCTCCCGATGCCGCTGGCGGCTCCGGTCACGATCGCGACTTGATCCTCGAAGCGCTTCATCGTCCCGCGCCCGCACTCAGCAGCCCGGCCGGGTCCAGGCGGCGAAGGATTGACAGCTCCTCCGGCGTCGGCGCCGGGGTGGTCTCGAGCTTGACCGGGAGGACCGGTTCGAAGCCGGTCGCCTCCAGCACCTGGTCGAGCGCGACGCCGGGGTGCAGGGTGGCCAGTCTGGCGAGGTGCGTGCCGGGATCGAAATCCATCGTGCAGAGCGGGGTGACGATCAGCGACGGACCGCCGCCGGGCAGCCCGCCCGGGCCGGCCGGGAAGCCGGGTCCGCTGACGAAGTCAACGCGCTCGACGAACGTTCTGCGGTCGTGGGACATCGAATAGATCACGACTCTCCCGGCGCGCGCGACGAAGGGAAGGCCGACGCCGCCCGGTCCGCGCAGCGTCGGGTGGCGCCAGGGCCCGACCGGGCCCAGGTTGCAGTTGCCGCGTATGTCGATCTGCAGGCCGCCCGCGAAGAAGACGTCGATCAG
>JBGQGS010000037.1:0-15848 GCA_041497555.1 Candidatus Dormibacteraceae bacterium
CTGTGTGATCGCGTCCAGTACTCTCCCGAGGACGCAGGCCGCGCGGACCCCGACTACCTGGTCGAGACCGTCGAGACGATGATCGCGGCAGGCGCGAACGTCATCAACATCCCGGACACGACCGGCTACTGCTTGCCGTGGGAGTTTGGCGAGATCGTGCGCCGTGCGATCGAAGAGGCTCGCGGCAGCGAGAAAGCTCTGTTCTCGGTCCACTGCCACAACGACCTGGGCCTCGCCGTCGCGAACACGCTGGCTGCCCTCGCCGCCGGGGCGCGCCGCGTCGAGTGCACCATCAACGGGATCGGCGAAAGAGCCGGCAACACGTCGCTCGAAGAGATCGTGATGCTGCTCAACGTTCGCCAGGCGAAGCTGGGGCTCGAGTGTGCCGTCGACACCAAGGAAATCACCCGTGCATCGCGTTTGGTCGCGGAGCTGACGGGCACCCCCGTCCAGCCCAACAAAGCGGTGGTCGGTGCGAACGCCTTCGCGCACGCGTCGGGCATTCACCAGGACGGCGTCCTGAAGGATCGCCTGAACTACGAGATCATGAAACCCGAGGACGTCGGGCTGAGCGACTCGCGGATCGTGCTCACCGCGCGGTCGGGCCGCCACGCTTTTCACCATCGCCTCAGCCGGCTGGGCATCACGTTGGCCGACGGACAGGTGGACCCCGCCTGGCAGCGCTTCCTCCAGGTCGCCGACACCAAGAAAGAGGTGACGGACGAAGACCTGCGCAAGATCGCCTCAGGCGCGCCAGAGCCGAGCGGGCACGAGACCAACGGACATCCGCCGGTGACCGATCAGCTTTTGGACCACAACCACGTGGCGGACACCCTGAGGCATCTCATTTTCGGATGAGTTTTTTGGGGTGAAAGTCGCCTACCAGGGGGAGCCCGGCGCGTACTCGGATGAGGCCGTTTCGGCGTTGTTTGCAGACGCCGAAGCGGTCGGATTTCCCACCTTTCGGCTGACCTTCGAGGCGCTGGCGATGGGCGCGGTCGACGTCGCGGTCCTGCCAGTGGAGAACAGCAGCGCAGGCGTCGTGCAGGAGGTGTCCGACCTGCTGTGGGAGCTGCCGGGCTTGCGTGTGGTGCGCGAGCACGTGCATCCCGTGCGCCACTGCCTCCTTGGCTGGCCCGGGCCCGTCGAGCGCGCCCTGTCCCACCCACAGGCTCTGGCGCAGTGCGACGCGTATCTGCATGCGCGACAGATCCGCTCGGTGGCCTTTCACGACACGGCTGGAGCTGCACGGGCTGTGGCCGAGCAGCGCCAACCGGGCACCGCCGCGATCGCCAGCAAAGCGGCCGCGGCCCGTTACGGGCTGTACGTGCTGGCGGAATCGATCCAGGACGATTCGGAGAACCGGACTAGATTCATCGTCGTCGAGCGCGGTCAGGCGGCCCGGCCGGCCGAGTCCGGAATGGGGCACAAGTGCTCGCTCGCCTTTGTGGCAGCCCACCGGCCGGGCAGTCTCGCCCAGGCATTGGACTGCTTTGGTCGCCGCGGCCTGAATCTCACGCGCCTCGACAGCCGGCCGATGAAAGGACGGCCATTCGAATACAGGTTCTACCTCGACTTCGCCGTCAACGGGAACGCGAGCGCTGCTGAAGCGGCTCTCAGCGACCTGGAAGAAGCGAGCGCCGAGATCAGGCTTTTCGGGACATATCCGGCCGCGTAGACCAGCTCGAGTCGCCCCACCCGGCGGTGCCCGACGGGCAGCGCCGACCTCCCCGGCGAGCGGGAAGGCCAGGGCAGGGCCAGGGCAGGCCGCGGCGGGAAGCACTCTGACCGCGACCTGCGCTGTCAACTTAACTTAAAACTCAAGTTAAGTCGAGCTTCACGCGCGTTCGAATGATTAACCGGAGGGCTGTGCCGGCGATTTGAAAGAATCCTTTCAAGTTGGTCATGCCGACTTCAGAATGGTTTTTGGTCTACAGTTGATCCCGGTGGCTAGCGCGAACAATACGCAGGTCCCCAAATCGCCGCGACGACGTCTCCCAGGCGTGACGATCAGGCCTGGCTCGGTGAAGCAAGCCCGACAGGAAGCGCGCATGAGCCTCGCACAGGTCGGGAAGGGCCACGTGACCGCTCCCGCCATCTACCTGATCGAAACCGGCCGCACGCGTCCATCGCTGCCCACGCTTGAGCACATAGCTCACCGCACCGGCAAACCGGTCGAGTTCTTCCTGGCCGACCCCGGTGGCACCACCGATGAAACCAAGGCCGCGCTGGCCGACCTCGAAGCAATGGTCTCCGACGGTCGATATACCGAGGCCATAGCGTTGGGCCGGTCGCTGTTGGATCTAGGGACCTCCGCCTACCGTCTAGGGCGGATTCGGTACTTCGTCGCCATGGCCTATCTGCAGCTGGGGCAGCCCGATCGGGCAGGGGGCTTGCTGGCCGAGGCTCGCACCCATTTCGAAGCGATCAACGACGGAGTGATGCTGGCTGAGTGCCTCGGCGCGGAGGCGTCGCTCGCTTACCTCACCCACCGACCTGATGCCCTAGCCCTGGCTGAAAAAGCGCTGGCCGCCTGCCGGAACCTAAAGCCCATTCCGCGGCCGACCGAAGCTCGGCTGCTCGGTATCGTCGCGAGCGCGCACGTCGCCAACCTCGAGTGGGACAGGGCGGTCGAAGTTTATGAGGCGGCGATCGAGGCGGCCGGCTCTCACTTCGATCTCCAGGGCCTGGCGAAGACGTACAGCGGGCTTTCCTCGGCGTACCAGGAGCTTGGTCAGATCGACATCGCAGCGAGGTACGCGACTCGATCGGTGGCCTTGCTCGAGGTGCTCCGCGACCGGGTGTCGCTGGCGCGCTCGGAGAACAACCTGGGCCTGATCCTCATGGCGCGCGGCGACCTTGCAGCTGCTCGAGGGCACCTCGACCGCTCGCTCGAACTCAGCGCAGCCTCTGAGCTGGAGGTCGGTCGAAGCCGCGTCCTGCTCAGCCTGTGCGAGCTGTGTCTCAAGGAAGGCAACCTGGAGCAGGCGCTGGAGTTCGCTCGGGAGGCGCTGACCCTCGCAACGCGGCTGCAAGAGGGCCCGAATCTGGCTGAGGCGCACATCTTGCTGGGTCGCATCGCGGACAAGCTCGGCGACCCGGAGAGCACAGATCACGAGTTTGCCCAGGCGATCCGCGGCCTCGAACAGCTGGAAATGCACGAAAGGCTGTTCCATTGCCACGGCATCTATGCCGAGATCCTCGAGCGGCGTGGTGATGTCGCCGGGGCGTACGCGCACATGAAGAAAGCGGTCCAGGCGAGCCGCCCAGGACTGCTGCAGGGCCAGCAGGAGGAAGAACAGGAGCGCGCCAGCACGGCCTAGCGCTACCTCCCCGCTTGCCGGGGAGGTCCGGCCGCATCGCGGCCGGGGTGGGGGGACGCGAGGTCGGGACATCCACTCGGCTGGAGCTCAGGGCGGTGCGTGCTAGTGTAGATTTCGCCCTGCGGATAGCCTCGGTGGCGAGTCCAGACGCGTAGGGGAGGTTTTCCGGCTGGCGAAAACGCTGCGCAACTCGAAGTCTTCCCTGACCGCCGAAAGAATGGTCGCCGACTACCGCCTCGCCTACAGCAGCCGACGGGCGAGCATCATCGGTCGCGCCGAGGTGCTGCGCGGCAACGCCACCTTCGGGATCTTCGGCGATGGCAAGGAGATCGCGCAGCTCGCGATGGCCAAGACCTTCCGGCCGGGCGACTGGCGCTCGGGTTACTACCGCGACCAGACGTTCATGTGGGCGACGCGAATGTCGAATGTCCGCTCGTTCTTCGCTCAGCTGTACGGCAGCGCGAACGTGGAGGCTGACCCGGCTTCTGGCGGCCGCCAGATGGGCAACCACTTCGCAACGCGCTTCCTCGATGACCACGGGGCGTTCACGAGGTCGGTCGAGATGCCGAACTCGAGCGCTGACGTCTCCAACGTCGCCGGTTGGATGCCGCGGCTGGTGGGCCTGTCATATGCCTCGAAGCTTTATCGAGACAACCCCCAGCTGAAGTCGGTGCAGGACGGGTTTTCCGTCAACGGCAACGAGGTCGCCTTCGGAACGATCGGCGACGCCGCCACCAGCGAAGGATTGTTCTGGGAAACGATCAACGCCGTTGGCGTGCTGCAGGTCCCGCTGGCGATGTCGGTCTGGGACGATGGGTACGGCATCTCGGTTCCGATCACGGCCGAGACGACCAAAGCCTCGATCTCCGACGTGCTCCGCGGCTTCATGCCGGACGATCGGCCGGGCATCGACATCTACGTGGTCCCGGGCTGGGACTACCCGGCGCTCGTGGAGGCGTACGCCACCGGGATCGAGAAGGTTCGGCGCGAGCACAAGCCAGCGCTCTTCCACATCACAGAGCTGACGCAACCACAGGGGCACTCGACCAGTGGAAGCCACGAGCGGTACAAGTCGAAGGAACGGCTGCGTTTCGAGAACGAATTTGACTGCGTCGCGCGCATGCGAGACTGGATCATCGAGTCGGGGATCGCGAGCGAGTCCCAGCTCGAAGGTTGGGAGGCGGCCGACAAGGAAGCGGTGGAGGCTGCCCGCGACCTCGCATGGGAGGCGTTCCAGGCGCCGATCCGTGCGGAGCGCGATCGCGCGGTCACGATCCTCAAGCGAGTCGACATGCCGGAGGTCGCCGAGATCACCAGCTTGCTGGACGAGGCGGGCAAGGTGACCCGGTCGCTGGTCATGTCGAGCGCAGCACGTGCTCTGCATCGATTGCGCGGCATCGACTCGCCGGCGCGGATGGAGCTGGCGAGGTTCGTCGAGGAGTACGGGCGGGAGAACAGCGAGCGCTACAACTCGCATCTCTACAGCCGGTCCGATGAGTCACCGTTGAAAGTCCCAGCCGTCCCCGCCGTGTTCTCGGACAAGTCGCCGATAGTTGACGGCAGGCAGGTGCTGCTGCGTAATTTCGACGCGAATTTCGCTCGCGACCCGCGTCTTTTTGTGATCGGGGAGGATGTCGGGCGCCTGGGGGACGTCAACCTCGTGTTCGAAGGCCTGCAGGCAAAGTACGGGGAGCTGCGACTCACCGACACCGGCATTCGCGAGGCGACCATCCTCGGCCAGGCGATCGGCGCGGCGATGCGGGGATTACGACCGATCTGCGACATCCAGTACCTCGACTACTTCCTCTACGCGTTGGAGACGGCGTCCGACGACCTCGCCTCCCTACATTGGCGGACCGTCGGCGGCCAGAAGGCGCCCGTGGTCATTCGAACGAAGGGCCACCGGCTGGTCGGCATCTGGCACTCGGGCTCGCCGATGGCCGTGCTTCTGCACGCGCTGCGGGGTCTCTATATCGCCGTGCCTCGCAACATGACGCAGGCGGCGGGGTTCTACAACACGCTGTTTCGAGGTGACAACCCGGGGGTGGTAATCGAGGTGCTGAACGGCTACCGGCTCAAGGAGAGGGTGCCGGACAACATCGGTGAGTTCACCGTCCCGCTCGGAGTACCTGAGGTGCTTCGGGCAGGAAGCGACGCCACGGTCGTCACCTATGGCGCGTGTTGTGCCTTCGCCCTCGATGCGGCCCGAACGCTCGAGGAGCTCGGAGTGTCATGCGAAGTGATCGATGTCCAGACCTTGAATCCTTTCGACGTCGACCGCACGATCGTGCGCTCCATCGAGAAGACGCACGCACTCGTCTGCCTCGATGAGGACGTACCGGGTGGGGCGTCGGCCTTCATGCTTCAGCAGATCCTCGAAGTTCAGCAGGGCTGGTGGCACCTGGACGCCGCACCGTGCACGCTTGCCGCCTCGCCGAACCGGCCGGCCTATGGGCCGGATGGGGACTATTTCACCAAGCCGAACCGCGAGAGCATCGTGACGACTGTTTACGAGCTCGTGCGCGAACGGCAGCCGTGGCGGTTTCCCGCCCTGGACTCCTAGCTCAATTCACCTGCCCACCTTACGGGGAGGTGAACTAGTTAGGTCAGATCTCCTGGTAGGTACTCCATCACCGCGAGCGCGGGGGCCTGGCTGAGCAGCGAGACTCCCTCCAGGAGGTACCCGATGTACCCAGCGGCGCTCGCCACCACGGGCGGGATCATCCGCTTCGGCGCTCTGGCCTCCCGAACTGGTGTGGTCTCGGCGAGAGCTGCCAGGCTCCGCGCCTTGCGCACCGCTGCGTCCAGGCCTCCCAGCTCGTCCACCAGCTTGCGCTCGAAGGCCTGGCGGCCGGTCCACACTCGGCCCGCGGCGATCGGATGGACTTCTTCGGCTGTCATATTCCGGGCCTTCGCCACCACGTCCAGGAATAGCTTGTAGTAACGATCGATCTGCCCTTTCACGATCTCCCTTTCCTCATCGGTGTAGGGCTTCTCGCCGCTGTCGAAGGTCGCGTGCTGGCCGAACGAGATCGTCTCGCGGTTGAACATGAGCTTCGACCACATGGCGCTCGTCACGATCTTCCCGCTCAGCACTCCGATCGACCCGGTGAGAGCGCCGGGACGAGCGACGATCCAGCGCCCGGGCGTCGAGACCCAGTAGCCGCCCGATCCCGCGACCGGGCCCATGGCCACGACCAGGGGTTTGCGCGCGGCGATCACAACGAGCGCTTGCCGCATCGCCTCGGACGCCGTCGCCGAGCCGCCTCGGGAGTTGACGTAGACGACCACCGCCGCCGCTCGCTTGTCGCTCGCCACCTGGCGCGCAGCCTGCACTACGGTCAGGTCGCCGGCGCGATCGCCACCAACCAACGGGACCTCGATCGGCGGCTTGACCGGTAGCCCGCCCGAGCGTCCGTCGACGATCGTGCCTTCGATCCGCAGCACCGCCACGTATTTGCCGCGGCCGAGGGTCGGTGCGGCGGAACGCAGCTTGGTCCGCGCCCGCTCCCAGGTCCCGATCGTGATCGGAGCCTCGGCGCCCTGACCAAGGCGTTCAGCCAGCTGTTCTTCAGGCATTACCGCGTCGACCACGTGCATCTCGAGCGCGGTGTCGTCGCCGTAAGGCGAGCCGTTGACCAGGGCCTGGGCGCCTTTTTGGTCGAGCAACCGGCTCTCCGCGATCGAGCTCAAGAGCTCCTGGTGTTGAGAGTCGAGCAACCACGTCACCTGTTCGCGAAGCTCGGATGACATCTTCGACTTGGTCAGCACGTCCGCGGCCGTCTTGTAGGGCGAGATCTGCACGAAGTCCGCCTGGATGCCGAACCTCGCGAGACCATCCCGAAGGAACATGCCGGTGTTGGCAAATCCAAGCGGATGCACCATTCCGGCCGGCATCAGCAGGATCTCGTCGCATGCGCACGCCAGGTAATAGGTCCCGGTCGTGTAGAAGGGCGCCCAGGCCACCACGCGCTTGCCGGACTTTCGAAGCTTTCCGACCAGCTCTCTGAGGTCCTGCAGCGTTGCCATCGGCATGCCCACAGGGCGGAGGTGCAGGATCACGCCCTTGATCCGCGGATCGCTGCCGATGGCGTCGAACCGCTCGCCCAGCTCCTTGAGGCTCAGGCGCGATCGCGAGGTGAATCGCTGCCACAAAGGACGCGGCGGGTCCGGCAGGGCGGGCAGATCGCTTTCCAGCACGAAGATCAAGAAGTCAGGCGGCTTGCCCAGCGAACGGCGCACGCTCGCAAAAAGCCACCACAAGTAGCGAAACGGAAAAAAGATCATTGACCCCGCACTAGGTTACGGGGATCGCGTTGTCAGACGACCTTCGACACCTCGACATGCAGGTCGAGCTCCTCGCTGAGCCGGGTGGCTCCGTACTCGTGACCGACGTGCTGGTGATATGGCACACCCGTGAAGAGGTGATGGCTGCGCGTCGGAACGTCGGCGCCGTCGGCCCATTCCTTGCGCTGCAGGGACATGTAGCCCTGCTCTTTGCCTTGCTTCAGGTCGTGCAGCAGCACGGACATGCCGTGCCCGGCAGCATGCTGGAGCGCGAGCGTGATGAAGATGAAGCCGACGCCAAGCTCGCCGAGGTCATCCCACGTGATCGGGTTCTTCTCGTTGTACCACTTGAAGGATGACGAGTAGTTGAATGCGAATCTCGCCTTCGGGAAACGCCTTCGAATCTCGGCGCAAAACCGCTCTGTCGGCCCGCGCTCGGCGGTGGGGAACTCGCACCAGAGGAGGTCCGGGACCCCACTGTCCAGGTAGCGCAGGCCGCGGTCGATGGCGAGCTCGAGACCTCGCTTCGACTCAGGCGCTTCGGTGGCCGACACGCCATCGGTGCGCGCGATGATGACGAAATCACGGTGTCCGAGGTCGTCCGCTGCGTTGCGCATCATCTTGAGCTTGCCGACGAACTCGTCAGCCGAGATCAGCGCCTTCCCGGCGATGTGGCCGCAGCGCTTGGGCATCACCTGGTCCTCGAGATGAGCGGCGGCGACTCCCGCCCGGACGTACAGCTCGACGGTGCGCTGAACGTTGAAAAGGTTTCCGTAACCGGCGTCCATGTCCACGACGACCGGCGGGATCTCGAGGTGCACCGGCGGGACTCCTTTCTCAGGGTCGCCCATGGCCATCGTGAGCTGGAATTTGCGAAGCGCGCTCACCGTGCGCCGGGCGCCGTCGGCAATCTCGACCGACGAGTAGAGGTCCATATCGGTGCTCCCGAGGTGGCCGATCGCAAACGAGTAGCCGCTGAAGTAAACAGCGTCGAAGCCGTGGTACATGACGAGCTCGGCCCCCATCGGGTCGTACACGCCCGGACCAAAGACATACGGGTTGGTCGCCAGCAGGCGCCGCAGCCGCTTGCTCGGGTCTTCGCTGCGCGACGCTGGGACTTGGAAACCCTGCGGGAGCAGGGGCGTGGAGACAAGGTCCATCAGGCCCTCCTTCAGCTCAAGTTCAGATTTCTAACGCGGAGGACGTGACGGTCTACTCGTTCTCGTGGTCGCAGTTGCACGGTTCGGGGCATTCGCACTCGTGTGACGAAGGCTCCGTCTCGAGCTCTTGCGATTGATCGCGGCGATCCATGGGCCTCAAGCTATCAAGGCCCTGGATATAAGTCCAATTAATAGATTTGATAAAAGCTATCGAAAAAGCCGATGCATCGCAGTGGCCTATTTGCGCGTTTCTATCAGTTTGAGAAACGCCGCCACGATGCCCTCCGGAGGGCCCGCGTCCCGGCGCCGGAAGACGACGATCGAGTTGTGCATGCGGGGCGCGTCCTTCATCGTCACGACGCACAGCGTGCCTCCTGCCGCTTCGCGCGCCACGGCGGTGCCGGGCAGGAGCGCAACTCCGAGACCGCGCTCCACCATCTTCTTGGCCGCCTCGATCGAGTCGAGCTCCATCAAACCGCGGAGCTTTACCCCTGCGGACAGAAACGCGCCCTGCGTGATCTCGTAGTAGCTCGACGTGCGGTCGAACATGATCAGCTTCTCAGCGGCGACGTCGGCCATCGGGACGTCGCCTCGCTTGGTGAACGGGTGATCGGGCGCGCAGACAAGGACGAGCTCCTCGGTGTGGAACGGCCGGAGCTCGAGCTCCGGATGGCGGATCGCTCGCCCCAAGCCGATCTGCACCTCATCACGGAGCACCAGCTCGACCACGTCCTCGGAATGACCAGTGCGCACCGACACCTCGACCCTGGGGTGACTGGCGACGAATCGCTCCAGCAGCTCCGGCAGGACGTAGGTGCTCACCGCCGGAGCCGCCGCAATCATCAGGTGGCCCGCCGAAGCGGTCATCACCTGCTCGAGGGCATCTCGGCCGTCGACGAGAGCTCGCAGCGCCCGCTCGGCGAATGGGATCCAGGCCCGGCCGGCGTCTGTCAGCCGCATGCCGTGCGGAGTGCGGAGGAAAAGCGGCGTGCCGAGCTCTCGCTCCAGGCCGTGGAGGCGCGCCGTCAGGGTCGGCTGGGTGATGAAGAGGGCTTCCGCGGCCCGGCTGACGCTGCCCCGACGGGCGACCTCGAGGAAGCCCTCGACCTGTACCAGCTGAATTCCGCTGGGCTTGCCGTTACGCGATTCGTCTATGGCCACGGCCGTAGCTACAAATTCTATCTATAGCGCCCGGCAGTTGACTTCCCCGTCCTCTGGGCCCCGCTTCCTAGCTTTTTGGCCTTCTCAGCAGGACGGCGGCCGCCCAGATTGCCAGCGCCCACACCGGCCCCATCGTGATCACGAAGGGCCGGATCGTGTCGCTTGCCGAGTGTGAGTTGCGGTCGAAAGCCTCGAAGACGAGGACGCTTCCGTAGACCAGGACCGCAACGGCGACCGCGACTCCCCCAGCCGTGGTCCACCTCATGGCTTGATCAACGTCTGACTTGAGAGGCGGGTTACGGAATGTCCGAACCGCATGTACGTGTTCTGGTTGGTGTGGACGCTTTCTTCGGGTTCCATATGCCCAACTACACCTATAAAGGCGTTGCGAACGATTCCCTTTTCGACCGCGTCGTCGAACGCGCCAAGGCGGCAGAGGCCGCCGGCTTCGACCTCGTCACGGTGATGGACCACTTCTACCAGATCGGTGGCATCGGTCCGGAGACAGGCCCGATGCTCGAGGCATACACCACCTTGGCCGCGCTGGCGGCCAACACGTCACGAGTCAAGCTTGGCACCCTGGTGACTGGCGTCACCTACCGCAATCCGGCGTTGCTCGCGAAGATGGTGACGAGCATTGACGTCATCTCAGGCGGGCGAGCCGTGATGGGCATCGGGGCAGCGTGGAATGAATCCGAGCATGCCGGCTACGGGTTCGAGTTTCCGCCGATCCGCGAGCGGATGGACCGTCTGGACGAGGCGCTGACCATCATCAAGTTGATGTTCAGCGAGGACCGGCCGTCATTCGAGGGCAAGCATCACCGAATCGTCCGGGCGCTCAACATGCCGCGCCCGATCCAACCAGGCGGCCCCAAGATCCTCATCGGCGGTGGCGGCGAAAAGCGCACGCTGAAGCTGCTCGCTCGCCATGGCGATATGGGCCACTGGTTCGGCGGCAACCTCGACGACCTCAAACGTAAGAAGGAGGTGTTCGAGCATCACTGTGAGGCGGAAAGGCGCGACCCGTCGAGCGTTCTTCTCACTGTCGGCGTCGGCATCGTGCTGGTCGAGAACGAGCGCGACGCCAAAGCGGTCCTGGAATCCATCCCGGCCGGCCGCAGGGCGATGGTCGCCACAGCCACCATCCCCCAGGCAGCCGAGACACTCGGCAAATATCTCGACGCCGGCTTCGGGGGCTTCACGCTGAGCAATCAGACGTTGCCAACGACTGAATCGATCGGCCTCGCCGGCGAGCTGATCAAGCTCGTCCGCGCGGCCTAGACCTTGTAGGTCAGCTCTCCCGCGCGCACCGGCGCCCTCAAGAAATTCTCGGCCGGGGCAAGGGGGCACGCCCAGCGCGGGCTGTATGCGCAGGAGGCGTTGTACGCGTAGTTGAAATCGATCACCACATCGCTTGAGCCGGGGGAGATCTCGAGCACCAGGCCATCCGTGTCCTTTGCGGTGTCGAAGAGGTAACGCCCGCCGCCATAGGTCTCGCGACCTGAGGTCGTGTCGCGAAAAGGTACGAACAGGCCGCCGGCGTACTGTGCCAGGCTGAGGGCGGTCAGCCGGCATCCTTCGCCATTCAGGCGGAACACGAGATGGCCCGCCCGGCGATAGCGCACCGCGCCATCTTCGCCGCCGGTATCGATGAGCAGCTCGGATCCATCGCTTGCCTCGAAGCGCGCGTTCACGCGGCATTCAGGATCGTGCGGAAAGTAGCGAAGACCCGCGAACGATGCCCGCTCCTCGGGCTCGATTGGCGACTGCGGGTGCGATCGGAAAAGGTCGTCACGGCCACGCCTGAACCGCACGAGCGCGTCGGGGCCGCTTGATCGGTACAGGTCGCCGACTCGGCGACGCCAGTCGACCAGGTCCAGCAGGCCCTGCGCGTCAGCGGTCGTCAACTGCGCCCTGTTCGGCCGGCGTGAGCTTGTAGCTGGCTTGGGGCGGCAAGCTCGCCAAAGCCTGGTGCACGTCGTCTTCGGTTGCGTCGGTGACCGACAGCACGTACCGGCGTGAGTTGGGATGGGCAGCCTCGGTCGCGTGGGTCTCAAGCGGTACCGGCGCAGCGACAGCCGCGACGGGCGCCGGCTCGGCGATGGTCTTGGGCGGGCGAGCCGCTGCATCTGCTCTCAACACCCGCCAGTGGTAGGCACCCACTCCAGCGGCGACGAGGATCACCGCCAGGTAGTGGCCGAAGTCCAGGTTCGCGCTGGCACTGAGGGTGGGGTGCGCGCTGAAGACCTGGCGCAGCAGAGCGGTGAGCATTTCCACGCCGGCGCCGAGGATCACCAGCACGCTGGCCAGCAGCGCGGCCCAGACGTAAAGCCGCCGCGGAAGCGATTGGCGATCGGCTGCCCATGGCGCCTGTCGCCAGTGCGCGAGCCATACCACCGCGCCCACGAGGAGGAGGGTGACCCAGAGGCTGACCGGGTCCCTCCAATCGCCGGCCGTGACTCCGATGATCGGCGCTTCCACCTGCTCGGCGAGGGTCCAAAGCAGGCCGCCTGCACCGATCGCCCATGCCCCGAGCGAGACGAGCGCGGCCAGGTTCGTGTACAGGCGCCGGATGCCAGCCTGGCGATCGCCCTCCTGTGTGCTGGCATCCCTGGCCAGCCGCCGTCGCATGAAGAACCAAGCCGTGCCGTAGACAAGGAGCTGTGACGCGGGCGCCGCGAGAGCGCCGAGGATGTCGCTGCCGACCCCGCCCGGGTGATCCACACCGAGCGCCCGCGCCAGCGCGTAGTACAGGATCTGGCTGGCGCCGACAAGGGCGATGGCGATGCTGACCGCCACCGCGATGAAGCCCTGCAGCGCGCGAAGCGTGGAGTGGCGGTCATCGGAGATGTGGTTTTGCGCGATCGTGCGTGCGTGGAACCCCCACACGACAAGTCCGGCCAGGAGCAAGGCGGCGGAGTCGCCCATGTACCGGAAGTCCCCGAGCGAGCTCTGCCTCACTTTGAGCCACGCCAACTCGATCAGGCCGCTTGAGCCACTCAGCATGACAAGCAGACCGGCGAGCAGGACTATGTACATGTACCAGCGCCGCAGCGTGGCGGACGCGCCTGCCTCGCCGGCCGCAGCGCGATCGCGAGCTGCGATCCAGAAATGGAAAGCCCAAATCAGGAGAAAGACCGCGGCAACCCACGCGGCCTGTGATGTGGCGAGCCAGTCAGCGTTAGCGGGGCAGAATGAGCCGGCGCCGATCCCCGATCCGGGTTTGCCGACAGTTGCGCAGCTGTCGATGAGCGGGCGCAGGAAGTCGGCGGCCGCTATGGCGAGCGCGATCATGGCGCCGACGGCAGCCCCCAGGCACGTCCAGTAGAGGTACAGGCGCCGGATACCGGACGCTCGCTCCTCCGGATCGCGCATGGCGAAGCGGCGCGCAAACCAGAAGTGCACGCCCCAGACGGGCAGCGCGACGAGCGTCATCGCCGTGAAGCCCGCGAGCTGAGTCCGGCTGTCCTGAGCGGAGGGGTTGTTGAAGATGAAGAGCAGTACCGTCGTACCGAGCAGCGCCAGTCCCGCAGCCAGAAGACCGAGGCCCGCTGCGCTCACCAGGTACAGGTAGAGGCGGCGGAGAATCATGGCCGAAACCGTACTACCATGCGCGGGTGATCTCTCAAGAACTGCTCGAAATCCTGGCGTGCCCGAAGTGCCACACCAAGGTTGAGTTCAAGGAGCCTGATCAGCTGCGATGTCCGAACTGCAAGGTCCTCTACCCGATCGTCGACGGCATCCCCGTGATGCTGATCGAAGAGGCTAAGCCCGAACAGTAGCTCGCCACGCGTATCAGGGGCGGCCGGGTTTACCCCGGCCGCAACTCCACTTTCACATTTGCCGCCCAGCGTCGCGTGGACTGACAAATGAAGACAATCCCATCCCAAGGGAGGGAGTAGGGGCGCGAATCCGGCCGGTAATCGCTTTGGAAGATCGCATTACGCGGGCGGCCGTTGAGCGCCCCGTAGTAGAGGGAACCGTGAGGTTCCCTCTACTCATCAAGCGGCGCAGGCGTACCGGCTGGTGTCCTTCGGCGACGGTTTGGCCTGAGCGTCCCTGATATCGCTCGCGATCTCGCTGTCAGTCAATGCGTAGGCCTGGTTTGCATCGCCGGCAGAGGTCGCGAACACAAGGCCCAACACGCGGCCGTCCAGGTCGACGAGCGGACCGCCCGAGTTTCCGGGACGCACCCGCGCCTGTATGACATAGATCTCGCGCGTGACGAGGTTGGAGTTGTAGATGTCGCGGCCTTCAGCTGGCACCTTTCCGTCGACGACGGCGGGGGAGACCTGCTCCGGTCCGCCGCCCGGGTAGCCGATCACCGCACCCTTGGTGCCTCGGTCGGCAGGACCGAAGAGCAGCGGTGCAGCCCTGTACTCGGGTATGTACAGCACGGCGACATCTCGCTCGGGGTCGAAGTAGACCACCGTGGCCTGCATCTCGGCGCCGCCCGGCGTCAGGATGGTGTGGGCACTGGTTCCCGACACGACGTGGGCGTTGGTCACGACATAGCCGGTGCCGACCGGAAATCCACTTCCCGTGACCAGGCCTCCGCAGCCGAGGCTCGCAACCTTGACCACCGACTGGGCTGCGTGGGTCACCCCGGGTGTATCGACTGACGTGGGGACGGGCAGCGGCGCAGGCAATGCGGGCTCCAGGCCTGCAAACACGGGCGGGAACGAAACGTCGGACAGGATTCCTCCCACGCTGGCCAGGAAAGCCGGAGGCCTGGGCGCCAGGTTGTCGAGCGAGTGCAGAACGACCGACCGCTGGATCTGCTTCGCGATCTCCGCGCTCGGCCCGCGCGAGAAGCTCAGCCCGAGGAACCAGCACATCATGAGCACTGCCAGCACGGACAGGGCCGCGCCGCCGATCGAGTCGGTCGCTGAGTGGATGCCGGCGCGGAGGATACCGCGGCGGATGGGCTCTCCCGCGGCAAAACCGATGCTGGAGCCAAGGCTGCCGCCGATGACAAGGACGAGAACGGCGCCCAGGGGACGTGCCACCGGGTTGTGGATCTCGAGGTAGTTGAGCACCGGTGCCGCTGCGGTGGCGCCCAGCAGCACCCCAACCACCAGGCCCGCGTACTGCGCTGCCGAGAGCCAGAATCCGCGTCGGTAGCCGTTCGCAAGCCCGATCAGGGCCGCCGCCAGGATCACGATGTCGATCAGGTCTAACACTTTCAGCCGTTTAACACCCTAGACGGGTCCGTCGCCTGAAGACTCGGTCCGCGGGTTTGCCGATAATTGCAAGCGTGGTCTTTCTCGCCGGCGAGTGGGTGCCGGCCTGGCTCGCGATGAGTGTCACCTTCCTGGTCGCGTCGCTGGGGGTGGCGGGGCTTGGGTGGTGGGTGCTGAGAGGCGACAAGCGGAACCGTGCCGCTGAGGAAGCCGCGGAGCGGGCAGCCGCCGAGTCCCAGCACCAAGAGCACTAGTCGACGAACTGGTCTGAGTTCTCGGCCGCCGCGCCTGAGCTGGCCGCGTTCGCCGAGGAGCGCCTGAACGCAACCGGCATCGTGCTGCTCGGCACCATACGGGCTGACGGGTGGCCGCGGATCAGCCCCTGCGAGGCGAATATCGTCGACGGGACCCTGATGCTGGGGATGATGTGGCAGTCGAAAAAGGCGCTCGATCTGCTGCGCGACCCGAGGCTGACGCTCGCCACACCGCAGTCGGAGCGCGAACCGGTGCATGGGGATCTGAAGCTGTATGGAACAGCAATCGACCTTCCAGAGCCGGAACGCCGCCGCGCATACGCCGATGCGGTCGAGGCGAAGATCGCCTGGCGGCCGTCTGAGCCGTACCACCTCTTCGCTGCCGACATAGAGCGTGCCGGCTACATCAGTTTCACGAGCGAGCGGCGGCTGGTCCGGTGGTCTGTGCCGTCTGGAGTTGAGGTGCTGCGACACCCAGAC
>JBGQGS010000038.1:0-15841 GCA_041497555.1 Candidatus Dormibacteraceae bacterium
AACGGCCGCGACTTCCAGCTCAGATTGACCAACCCCGACCGTCTCGAGGATGACCTCGTCGAAACCGAAGGCTCCCAGCAGCCGGATCGCTTCGCGCGTGGCGAGCGACAGGCCACCGAGGTGACCGCGCGCGCCCATGCTGCGGATGAAGACTTTGGGGTCGAGCGCGTGGCGCTGCATTCGGATGCGATCACCGAGGATTGCGCCACCCGTGAACGGTGAGTTGGGGTCGGTCGCGAGCACCGCGACAGAGCTTTCTTTCTTCCTCAGGAGCGCCACCACGCCGTCGACCAACGTCGACTTGCCGGTGCCAGGCGCGCCCGTGAAACCGACCACGCCCGGAGCGCGACCCTGTTTCCGCAGGGACCTCTCAAGCGACCGCACGGACGGGTCCCGTCGCTCGACCATGCTGATCGCCCTTGCCAGGGCGCGGACATCGCCGGACCGGAACATGGTGGCTAGATCTGGATCGCTCAGCTCATCACTCGCCCAAAAAGCGTAGGGCGAAGTCGTGTCCCAGCACCACCACGAGGCCATAGGTCTGCTGGCCCGCGGCGGGAGGCGAGTTGGCAGGAGTTGCCGCCACGACCGTGGCGCCGAAGAAGGTCTGAAGCCACTTGGTCGTCAGCGGGAACTGGCCGCCGGAGTAGTCGAGGATCAGAGTCGAGGAAGACGCCCGGTGGCCGACTGGGTCAGCCAGCTGCAGGCCTGTGGGGTCGAGCATCGAGGTGACGCGCGAATCGAGACCGGCAAAGTTGCTCGCCCCGTTCGCGAACTGGATCGGCGCTTTCTCACCGAGCGTCGCCGGGTCGATGAAGATCGACGCGATGTACTTGTGGATCATGTTGTAGCTCTGGTCGTCAGCACACAGCTGCGAGACGTTAGGTCCCATGCCGCAGTTGTAGGAGTCGAGCAGGTTGCCGTCCGCTGCGGCTGACGGTGCCGTCAGCGCGAGGCGGATGATCGACGTGTCGGGAAGGTTCTTGCCCCAGTCGTAAACCGCCTTCATGTCGGAGAGCGTCATGTCCGTGTGGATGTTCTTCTGCAGGGCGTCGAGGAGCTGAGGCGCTTTCGCGAAGCCGTTGACCGTGGTCGCCTTCTTCTTGATCGCTTGCATGATGTCCTGCTGCCGGCGTGCGCGGCCGAAGTCGGACGACTGCTGCGGTTGCTCCGCATGCCGCGAGCGCGCGATCTCCAATGCCTGCTCGCCGTTTAGGTGCTGGCAGCCGGCCTTGAAGTGAATCGGCATGTAGCCGTTGTGATAGTTGGGGTATGAGTAGTCGTCCAGGTTCGTGCTCAGGCAAACGTCGACGCCGCCCAGCGCGTTGACCATGTCTCGAAACGCGACGAAGTCCACGGCGATGTACCTGTCGAACGTCAGCCCGACAACCTTGCCGACCTCGTGCTCTGCCGCATGTCCGCCGCCGTCGCGACCCGTGTACTGCGGATCGACGCAGCAGATGATGTTCGTGTACGGCACCTCGTAGGCGGCGTTGATCTTGTTGGTCCAGATCCGGCTGGCGGGTGTTTGCAGGTTCATGTGCACGACCAGGTCTCTCGGGATCGACGCCAGCATCACGCGATCGGTCGTCGGGTCGATGGTCACGGCCATGATCGAGTCAGTCAGGTAGGGCGCGTCGTTCTGCTCGCCTCCCATCCCGAGCATCAGGATGTTGACCTGCTGACCATGCTTGAGCTTGTAGGCGATTGTGCCCTGCGCCGGCTCGACCGCCTGCACCACCTCGCCGATCGGGTTGATGTGATGACCCGTCGTGGCGGCGATGAAATCGTCAAAGCGCTTGTAGGTCAGCGTGACGCCGAGGACTGCGACCAGCAACAAGGCAACAGCGACTACCGCGGGGACCGACCTGGTCAGGCGGTAGGAGACGTTGTAGCGAGATCGCCTGGCCCTCGGCCTGGCCCTGAGCATGCGCACCGGGATTCTACCGTCCAGGCCTTAAGAAACGGTGAGAGGGGCGGAGAGGTTACGTCATGGCGAAGGCGTGCTGGTCGACGAAGAGGTGATCGCTCCCGAGATGAGGAGAAAGAACCAGCCCACGCTCGCGATGAATCCCACGACGCCGAGCACCAGGCCGATCACGGCGAGCGTTCCGCCACCGAGCGCGCCTCCGCTCGATGTTATGCGCTGGCGCGAGATGAAGCCCATGATGGCAGCGGTCGGGCCGAGCACGACGCCAAGGCATGCCACCGTACAGACCAGGGACAGGATGCCGACGACGAGCGAGGCGATCGCCAGCCCGTCGGTGCGCGGCGCGGCATAGCCGGCCGACATCGGTGCATATCCGCCGGGAGGGGGCGGTACGTAACCCCCGCCTGGAGGCAGCGGTGGTGGCGGCGGTGACATGGCACCCCCGCCTGGTGGCGGCGGTGGTGGCGGCGGTGACATGGCACCCCCGCCTGGTGGCGGCGGTGGTGGCGGCGGCATGGCACCTCCGCCCGGCGGCGGTGGCGGCGGCGAATATCCTCCACCTGGCGGCGGCGGGGGCAAGTCCGACATCCGATGACCTCCTTATGCCGCTTTCGCGGCAGGCGACCCGACCTCGAAACTCCAAACGACCCAGGCCTGCATTGCCAGCGCGTACGCCGTCGTGACAACTACGCCGATACCGCAAACGATGATGCCCAACGAACCGACAAAGCCGGCGGCGATCAGCATAAGGCCGGCGATCAGGGTGTTGGCTATATTGACGCGAGCCCGTCGCAGCACAGCGCTGACGTGCAGTCCTCCGGTGACTCCGCCTCGATCGGTGGCCAGCACGATCGACGGCATCGCGAAGTTGAGTGCCAGGCTGCCCAGCGTGGCGACGCTGAAAGCCAGCAGGCTGAGGATGATGGCCAGGGAGATCAAGGCGGGATTGGCCGACCCGTGGGACTGGTTGGAGGCCACGACGACGGCTGGGACGTAGATCAGAGCCGCGACCAGCGCGACGCTCAGGCCGTAGGCAAGGTTGACGACGAAGAGTCCGAAGCCCCGAACGATGTACCCGAGATTCGCCGGAGCAAGCCTTTCCTCCCCAGCCCGCAGCCGGTCGAGCGACGCCAGCATCCAACCGATTCCGTTGATTCCGCCCACGATGGGAATCAACAAGATCAGGGCGATGATCAACAGCTTGGTCAGCCATTCAGGATCGCGGGACGGCCAGATGAACGCGTCCGTGATGCGGTCCACGGACGCCGGCTAGAAGCCAGTGCTGGGTTGCGAGTTCGCGACCAACACCACCACGATCCACACGAGGGTGATCGCCGATCCGATGGCCATGGCCACCACCCCGAGCACCCACGCGGAAACCGCGAGGCTGCGGCCCCCGAGCACGCCCGGCGAGCTGTCGATCCGGCTCACCGACGACTTGCCGAGAAAGTACGCGAGGGTCCCGAGCGCCATCCCGGGTATGCCGAGCGGCAGCCCGAGGACGATTCCAGCGATCGCCGCCAGCAGCGCAGCGATCGCTCGCCCATCGGTGGATCCCGACGACTGTGCAAGCGGTGGTGGATAGTTCGGCGGCGGATACCAGGGCCCAAGCGCCTGCGCCGGGTGCCCGGCTTCGGGCTGGATCGTCTCGACCGCGCTCACCGCAAGAGGGCCCTTGCGATCACCACGCGCTGTATCTGGTTGGTGCCCTCGTAGATCTGCGTGATCTTGGCGTCGCGCATCATCCGCTCGACCGGGTAGTCCGAGATGTACCCGTAACCGCCCAACAGCTGGACGCAGTCGGTCGTCACCTTCATCGCCATGTCCGACGCAAAAAGCTTCGCCATCGCGGCGATCTTCGTCAGGTCGGGCGCCTTGGAGTCGACCTTGGTTGCGGCGCGGTACACCAGGTGGCGCGCAGCTTCGATCTGAGTGCCGATGTCGGCCAGCATCCACTGGATGCCCTGGAAGCTCGAGATCGGCTGCCCGAACTGCTGGCGCTCCTTGACGTATCCGAGCGCGTAATCAAACGCCCCTTCCGCGATCCCGAGCGCCTGAGCTCCGATTCCGGGACGCGAGCGGTCGAGCACAGCCAGCGCGATCTTGAAGCCAGCGCCCTCGTCGCCAAGCCGGTTCGCGACCGGCACCTTGACATCCTCGAAGACGAGCTGCGCGGTGGGCGAGCCGCGGATGCCGAGCTTGTGCTCGAGCTTCGAGGCCTGCCACGGGCTCGTCTCCCGTTCCAGCACGAAGGCCGAGATGCCGCGATGATCCGAGTCTGGATCGGTCTGCGCGAACACCACGAGCGTGCCCGCCACGCTGCCGCCGGTGATGAACTGCTTCGTGCCGTTGAGCACGTACTCGTTACCGTGCCGCTTTGCGCGGGTCTTCATGGCGGCGGCATCCGAGCCGGATCCCGTCTCCGAGAGCGCGTACGCCGCGACCTTCTCACCTGACGCTAGGGGCGGGCAAAGCCGCTTTTTCTGCTCCTCGGACCCGGCGACGAGGATCGGGTAAGCGCCAAGCGCCTGCACGGCGAGGATCAGCGAGGAGCTCGCGCACGCCTTGGCGATTTCCTCAATGCCCATGCAGATCGTGACGCTCGAGCCGGAGATGCCGCCGTACTCCTCAGGGAATGGGATGCCGAGGATTCCGTTCTCGGCGAAAAGTCTCTCGATGTCCTTCGGGTACTCAGCCTTCTCGTCGATCTCGGCCGCACGGGGCGCCACGCGATCCTGGACCAGCTCTCGGATCGAGTCCCTGATCGCGACCTGCTCTTCCGAGAACTCGAAATCCATGGGGTGAGCTTAGCTGAGCAAATGTCTGGCAATGACGATCCTCTGGACCTGGTTCGAGCCCTCGTAGATCTGCAGCGCCTTCGCGTCGCGGACATGCCTCTCGAACGGGCTGCCGGCGGTGGTTCCGTCCTCACCGGCGAGCTGCAGTGCGTCGAGGGCCAGCTGCATCGCCGTGTCGGTGCAGTGGAGCTTGGCCATCGAGGCCTCGCGCGTGAAGGGGCGCCCGCGGGTGCAAAGCCACGCCGCGTGGTAGGCGAGCAGGCGGGCGGACTCGAGCCGCGTCGCCATGTCCGCGAGCAAGAAGTCCTCGCCCTGCTGTCGGCCCCGCTGAGCCAACAGGGCTCGGGACTCGTCAACCGCCGCCTGGGCGATGCCAAGCGCCTGGCCCGAGATCCCAATCCGGCCGGAATCGAGCGCGCGCATGGCGACGGTGAAGCCCTGGCCCTCCGCGGCCAGCCGGTTCTCCGCCGGCACCTCTACGTCCTCGAGCACCAGCTCGCCGGTCGGCGAGCCGTGTAGCCCCATCTTCTGGAAGAGCTGGCCGACCCGGACGCCCGGCGCGTCAGACGGAACGAGAAACGCGCTCACCCCGGCGGCCTTCTCATCCGGGCCGGTGCGCGCGAAGACCACGTACAGGCCGGCTCGGCCGATGTTGGTGATGAACACCTTGGTGCCGTTCAGGACATAGCCGCTGCCGTCGCGGCGCGCGCTCGTCTTCAACGAGGCGGCGTCGGACCCTGAAGCCGGCTCCGTCAGGGCGAATGCTCCCAGGAGCTCCCCAGAGGCGAGCCTGGGCAGCCATTGCCGTTTCTGCTCTTCGGTGCCGAACAGCAAGATCGGTTCGCTGCCGACGCTGGTGTGCACGTCGACGATGACCGAGGTCGACGCGCAAGCCTGCGCAAGCTCTTCTATGCAGAGGGCGAAAGCGAGCGCGTCCAGGCCCGCACCGCCGTACTCGCGAGGGATGAGGACTCCGAGCAATCCCGCTTCCGCAGCTGCCCTGACAGCCTCCTCCGGGAACCGGTGCATCAGGTCGACCTCGGCCGCAAGGGGCAAGACTGTGCCCTGCGCCAGTTCGCGCACGGCGGCACGAAAGGTAGCGTGCTCGGCCGCGAGTTCGAGATCCAACTGAAGCTTAACTAGAATAGGGGTCTGGTCATGGAAGCTGGACCGCGGTATCTCGAAGGCACCACTGTCGGAAGTGGGCGCGACATCATCGGCGTTCGGCGTGATCGAATCGCCGACATCATCAGCACAGGTCGCGAGATCATCGCCCGGGCGAAGTCAGACAAGATCTTGCCCGACACGATCACCGGTGCTACGGCGGCGTTGCTGGTGACCATCGCAGGTTACGGAGAGCCGCTTTCGGAAGGGCAGTGGCGGGAGCTGGCCGGTGTCGTCGGCGGCATCATGCGCGACAGCACATACGCGGACCTCGCCCGACTGCGCACCCTGATCACCCAGGAGCAGTTCCTGAACGTCGCTCGGAACCAGGGCTACGGTCGCTTCATCCGGCGTCTGGACGACGGGCGCTGGGTTTGCGAGCTCGCTCCGAAACTTGAAGACCTCCCCGACGAGTAGGGGCCGGCTGGCCGGCGCACTGCGCTCGCGGACGGTACGCCTACTCTTCGCGCTCATCTTCGTGCTGGCGGTCGTCAGCCCGGCGGGTGTTGTGTTCGCAGTGGTCTGGACGGCGCCGCCGGTCGCCAAAGTCGCGAACCAGCCAGCGGTGCAGGCCGACACCCGATCAACGCGCATGCTGGCCGAACCCGACGTGCAGCCGGTAAGCCTGCCGACCCCTGAGATGAACGTGTACGCAAACACGCTGTCCGGCGTCGTGCCGTGCCCGCTGTGCGACCTCCCTCCTCGCGTTTATGTTCCTAACAGCAACGCCGGGACCGTGGACGTGATCGATCCGTTGACATTCAAGGTGATCGACAATTTCGCGGTCGGTTCGATCCCACATCACGTCGCTCCGGCATGGGACATGAGCGCGCTCTACGTCGACAACGAGGGATCGAGCAGTCTCACCGTGCTGGACATCCGGACGGGCAGACCGACCGGCCAGTCGATCTCGATGCCGTTTCCGTACAACCTCTACTTCACGCCCGACGGCACCAAGGCGATCGACGTCGTCGAGCGGCTCGAGAGGATCGAGTTTCGAGATCCGCACAACGGATGGAGCCTGCTCAAGTCGGTCGCCATACCTTGGCCCGGCGCCGACCATCTCGACTTCAGCGCGGACGGCAGCTACCTGATGATCTCGGCGGAGTACTCGGGCATTGTCGCCAGGGTCGACGTCGTCAACATGAAGCTCGCCGGCTACGTGTACGTGGGCGGGCTGCCGATCGACGTCAGGCTCTCCCCCGACGGCCGCTACTTCTTCGTCACCAACCAGGGCCGGATGGGCGTCTCGGTGATCGACCCGGTTTCGATGCAAGAGATCCAGTTCATCCCCACGGGCCGCGGGGCGCATGGTCTCCAGGTCTCTCGCGACACCAAATCTCTTTACGTGTCCAATCGCCTCGAGGGATCGTTGTCAGTCATCGATTTCGCCACGCGGAGCGTGGTGGCGAAGTGGTACATCCCCGGCGGCGGAAGCCCGGACATGCTGCAGCTCAACCCCGACGGCACCCAGCTGTGGGCCTCAGGTCGCTACCACGCGACGGTGTACGTGATGTCGACGGTCACGGGCCAGCTGATTGCGAAGATCCGCGTGGGATCTCAGGACCACGGCCTGACGTACTTTCCGAACGTCGGGCTCCACAGCCTGGGTCACAACGGTGTCTATCGATAGAAAGCGCGGGGAAGGACAGGTTGTCCTCCCCCGCGGGACCCCCTCCTCTGCGCGCAAGCGGCGATAAGGATGGGACTTACTGATTGCCTCGGCGACACTGGGAGGAGCTTGGAAACTGCCATGTTTTGGTGACGGCCGGAGTAGATCCGGCCTAAGGCTCCACCAGGCATTGATTGAGAAAGAGGTAGCAATCTGGGTCGGAACGAGAGGCTCCCGAGCCGACTTGGTTCGCCTCTAGCAGCCCAAGAGCCGCGCGATCAGCATCCGCTGCACCTCGGACGTCCCTTCGCCGATCTCGTTGACCTTCACGTCCCGCCAGAACCGCGCGACGGGGTAGTCCTCCATGAAGCCATAGCCGCCGTGAATCTGCACGGCCTGGTCGGCCGCACGCTTGGAGGCCTCCGACGCGTAGAGCTTGCACATCGCGGCGAGCATCCGCGCCTCGTCGGAGGTGTCGGCTCCAGACCGCATGTACGTCACAGCCGCCCGGTACACCATCGTGCGAGCGAGCTCCGTTTCCATCGCCATGTCGGCCAGCTTGAACTGCACCGACTGGTGCTTGGAGATCGCTACGCCAAAGGTCCGGCGCTCCTTTGCATACGCCAGCGATGCATCGAGGCAGGCCTGGGCGAGACCCACCGACAGCGCCGCGATGGCGATCCGCCCACCCATCAAGGTGTGCAAGAACTGCCGGAAGCCGCCACCGCGAACGCCGAGAAGATTCTCCGTCGGCACGGCGCAATCTTCGAAGCTGAGCGGATGGGTGTCTGACGAGTGCCATCCGAGCTTCCGATAAGACTGGAGCACGTGATAGCCAGGAGTTCCGGTTGGGATCATGATCGCGCTGATCTCGGGACCGCCGCCGTTGGCCTTGCCCGTCACAGCGGTCACCGTCACCCCGGCTGAAATGTCGGTTCCACAGTTGGTGATGAACTGCTTCGAGCCGTTCACCACCCAGGTTCCGTCACGAGTTTCAGCCCGCGTCTTCGTCGCGCCGGCGTCGGATCCGGCCTCTGGTTCGGTGAGGCCGAAAGCCCACAGCTTGCGTCCCGCGAGCAGCTCCGGGAGCCACCGCTCCTTCTGCTCCTTGGTGCCGAACTCGTAGATCGGCGACGCTCCCAGGCACACAGCGGCTTCGAGCGTGATCCCGACGCCGGTGTCCGCCCGCGATATCTCTTCGATCGCAAGGCATAGGGATAGAAAATCGCCGCCGGCTCCACCGTACTCCTCCGGGAACGGAAGGCCGAACAGCCCGAGCTCCCCCATCTGGCGGACGATGTCGTAACCGAACTTGTGCTCGCGGTCGAGCTCCTCGGCTGCAGGCGCCACCACCTCTCGTGCGAAATCGCGGCACGTGTCCCGGATCGCCTGCTGTTCGCTGTTTAGCTCGAAGTCCATGTCACCAATCGTTGCACGCCGCGAGAGCTACAGCGGCCTCGACATCTCGTATTCGACTCGGGGCTCGACTGTGTGAACTGGTTGAACAGCGCCCGTACGGGCAAAACCGCAGCGTGCGTAAAGACGCTCTGCCGCCAGGTTGCCGTCGGTCACCCACAGGCGAATTGAGCCATACCCGGCCTCCAGTGCCCAATCGAGGACTGAAATCACCAGGCGTTGCCCAACGCCCCGGCCACGCGCGCGAGGGGCGACCCACATCGAGATGAGAGCCGCGCTCGTCGCATCAGAGGCGGTTCCGGCGGCCGTCCCGACGATCTCACCCTCGAGCTCGGCCGCGAACTGCGCACGGTTGGCGAGGCGCTTGCGCCAGTTTTCCTCATCTGCGGTTCGCTCACGCTCATACGTCGACCCGAAGGCGCGCGGCGCGTCACGCAACGCGGCCAGTCTCACGTCGCGGAACAGCTCCCAGTCGTCTGGAGCGAGGCGGCGAATCACGAGTGTCACGCGCCCGAGGTCCGCAGGATATTTCGCGGCATCGACGGGCGGAGCCAAGGAAAGGGTGGCGCAGCTAGAAGCGCATCCTGCGGGGTTCCCGCGTCGTGGTCGCGGGGGCGGCGACGCGGCGACGGGCCCTTTGACGCAGGCTTCAGCGCCGCCCGGGGTCCCCGCGAAATCGCCGATTTCGTGGGGTGGGATGGCGCCCGCCCGTCTAGGACGCGAAGATCCAAGGAACTTCGGGAGCGGGACACTCAGCTTCAGTTTCCGAGGACGAAAACCTTCAGCGCCCAGCTCATGGCGACGGCGCTCGCTGCGCCTATGGCCAGCACCCGCCACTGCGTGCGCGTGAGGCGGGGCGTCCACGTTCGGCCGCTGATCGCCGCCGCCGCAACTGCGGCAGCGCCGGCAAAGGTGCCGGCGAACAGCGCCGGGCCAAGCGGGTACAAGCGGACGGAATTCGCGATATCCCCCTGCCACATGTAGGCGAACGAGCGCGTACCGCCGCAGAAGGGGCAGGGATGCCCCGTCAGGTAGAAGAACGGGCACGGCGGGGCAGTCACGTGCGCCGCCTGGAGAACGAAGAAGACCCGCGTGTAGGCCAGCCAGAGCAAAAGCCCTGCGAGCAGGCCGAGGTCACGAATCCTGTCCGCTGGGATGGCCCTGGTGAGGCCAATGGGCAGCGCCGTCACCTGAGCAGTCCCACGATCTCGTCGGTCGTTTCGGCGACCGCGACGCCGGCCTTCCGGAACGCCTCCTCCTTGCTCTTCGCGGTGCCACGGTTGCCCGAGATGATCGCTCCGGCGTGGCCCATCCGTTTTCCTTCCGGGGCAGTGCGCCCGGAGATGAAAGCCACGGTCTTGAGGCGACTGCCACGAGCGAGCAGCTCGGCGGCGTGCTCCTCGTCGCTTCCGCCGATCTCACCGATCACCACCAGGTGTGTCGTGGCAGGATCCTGCTCGAAGAGCTGGACGACGTCTCGGAAAGTCAGCCCGAGGACAGGATCACCACCGATGCCGACGATGGTCGACTGGCCCATGCCCGAAGCCGATAGGGCCGACGCGACCTCGTAGGTGAGGGTGCCGCTGCGCGAGACCAGTCCGACCGATCCGGCGGACGTGATGTTCTGGGGGATGATTCCGATCTTGGCGGCGCCGGGTGTGATCAAGCCAGGGCAGTTGGGGCCGATGAGCCGCGCCGCCGGATGGCCGCGCAGGAAATCCTTGACCTTGATCATGTCCTGGATCGGGATGCCCTCGGTGATGCACACGATCAGCGTGATCCCGGCCGCGGCAGCCTCCATGATCGCATCCGGGGCGAAGGGCGGCGGCACGAAGATGCCCGACGCGCTGGCCCCGGTGGCCTTCACCGCTTCCGTCACGGTGTTGAACACCGGCACGCCGAGATGCGTCGTCCCCCCCTTGCCCGGGCTCGTGCCTCCGACGACCTTCGTGCCCATCGTCTGCATCTGCTCGGCGTGGAAGGTGCCTTCCCGCCCTGTGATGCCCTGGACGATCACCCTGGTCGAGGAGTCCAGAAGGATGCTCAAAACGCCCCACCCCCGCTTCGCGGGACCTCCCCGGCAAGCGGGGAGGTGACTCTTGTCAGCTCGACGATCTTCTGGGCTGCCTCCCAGGCATTTGCCCCCGGCTCGATGCTGTTCTGTTTGAGGATCTTGCGGCCTTCCTCTTCGCGGGTGCCGCTCAGGCGCACAACCAGCGGCAGGTGCATCTTCAGGTTGTCGCGTGCGGTGACCAGGCCCTTGGCCACCTCGTCTCCACGCGTGATGCCGCCGAAGACGTTCATCAGCACCCCCTTCACTCGCGGATTCATGAGGATCACGGCGAGCGCGTTTTCCACCACTTCGGCTTTTGCGCCGCCGCCGATGTCACAGAAGTTCGCGGCGTGTCCGCCCGCGCGCTGGACGAGGTCCAGCGTGCTCATGCAGAGCCCGGCGCCGTTGCCGATGATTCCGATGTCTCCGTCCAGCGAGACGTAAGTGAGGCCACGTTTCTTCGCCTCGAGCTCGTAAGGATCGCCCTCGACCACGCCGCCGTAACGCTGCTCAAGGTCCTTCTGCCGCCACGCGGCGCTCTCGTCGACCTCGAGCTTCGCATCACCGGCGATCACCTCGCCGTTCTTGGTTACGACCAGCGGGTTGATCTCAGCGGTGACGGCGTCGAGCTCGGGGATCGCGCGGTACAGCTTCTTGATCAGGGTGGCCAGGGGTCGCGCAAACTCGCCCAGCCCTGCCTCGAACACGAGTTGGTTGAGCTCGAAATCAAGCGGGCCGCGCCATGGATTCGGATAGAGCCGCGCGATCGACTCGGGCGATTCCTCGGCCACCTGCTCGATGTCCATCCCGCCCTTCGCTGAGAGCATCAGGATGTTGGCGCGCGCGTCGCGATCCACCGTGAAGCCGAGATAGATCTCGCGCTCGATCTCAAGCGCCGTCTCGCAATAGACCAAAGGCACCTTGAAGCCCTTGATGTCCATGCCAATGATCTGCGCCGCGGCCGCGCGCGCCTCGTCGGGAGTCCTGGCGAGCTTGATGCCGCCGGCCTTGCCGCGCCCGCCGACAGGGACCTGTGCCTTGACGGCTACAGGCCCGAGCTCTGAGCAGGCCGCCGCCGCCTCGCCTGGTGTAAGCGCCACCTTCCCCGGCGGTATCGCTATCCCAAGGGACGCAAGCACCTCCTTGGCCTGGTACTCGAGGAGTTTCAAATCAAGGAGAGGAGGGGTGGAACGGACAGGTCAGATTGGGGTTCCCGTTCACATATCCGTTGCAGAAGCCGCGCTGGAAGTCGGCGTTGTTGAAGACGAGGGCGGCGAATCCGATAACGAGGACGAGCGCGACCACGAGCGCAAAGCCGCAACCGATGAGGACGGCGGGCATCGCGGAGCCCTTGCGGGCGGTCGCCTGGGCGCCAAGCGGCCGCCAGGCGGTGCCATCCCAATACTGAAGACCGTCGTCGGAGATCCACCGGCCCTGGGGATCCTGTCTCGGCACGGCTCAATTATGAGAGGGAAACTGACGGTGCTAGTCAGGCCTCCGTGGCGATGGACCCAAGGTCCGTCTTGGTCGGGGGTGGCTCCAGACCCGCCTCGACACCCCCTTCCGAGTCGCTACAGCGGAATGTTTCCGTGCCACTTCGGGCTGCGCCGGCGCTCCTTGCGCAGCGCGATCCTCAGCGCCCGAATCAGCTCCCACCGCGTGCGCACAGGCTCGATGACGTCATCGATGTAGCCCCGCTCCGCGGCAATGAACGGGTTGGCGAAGCGCTCGGTGTATTCGCTGACGAGCTCCCGCCGGCGCGCGACAGGGTCGGCTGCTTCGGCCAGCTCGCGGTGAAAGACGATGTTGACGGCGCCCTCCGGACCCATTACAGCTATCTCGGCGGTCGGCCACCCGACGTTGAAGTCCGCCCTGATGTGCTTTGAGCACATGACGCAGTAAGCGCCGCCATACGCCTTGCGAGTGATCACTGTGAGCTTCGGGACCGTGGCTTCACTGAACGCGTACAGCAGCTTCGAGCCGTGACGGATGATCCCGCCATACTCCTGCGCGGTGCCAGGCAGGAAACCGGGAACGTCGACAAAAGTCACAAGCGGGATGTTGAACGCGTCACAGAAGCGAACAAAGCGCGCGGCCTTCACCGAGGCGTTGATGTCGAGCGCCCCCGCCATGACCTTGGGTTGGTTGGCCACCACGCCGATGGGATGGCCGTCAAGGTGCGCGAATCCGACCACCATGTTCATTGCGTAATAAGGCTGGACCTCGAAGAAGTCGCCGTGGTCGACAACCATCCCAATGACCTCTTTGATGTCATAAGGCTCCTTGGGGTTGTCGGGGATGATGGTGGCCAGGCCCGGCGCGGCTCGCTGGGGATCGTCGGTCGCTGGAGCGAGCGGCGGCTGCTGGTCGGAACTCTGCGGGAGGTACTTGAAAAGGCGGCGCACCTGGGCGAAGCACTCGTCTTCCGATTCGGCGAGGAAGTGCGCGACGCCTGACTTCACGTTGTGCACCTCGGCTCCTCCGAGTGAGTCGAACGTCACCGCCTCACCCGTGGTCACGCGAATGACCTCGGGGCCGGTGATGAACATGTATCCGACCTGGTGGACCATGAACGTGAAATCGGTGATCGCGGGGGAGTAGACCGCTCCACCCGTGCACGGGCCCAGGATCAGGCTCAGCTGGGGGATCAAACCGCTGGCCTCGACGTTGCGCCAGAAGATCTCCGCGTAGCCCGCAAGGGAGACGACACCCTCCTGGATCCGCGCGCCGCCCGAGTCGTTGATCCCGATGATCGGAATCCGGTTGCGCAGCGCGAGGTCCATGACCTTGATCACCTTCTCGGCGAAAACCTCTCCGAGCGACCCGCCGAAGACCGATGCGTCGTGGCTGAAGAGAACCACGTCCCGCCCGTCGATCTTGGCCATGCCCGTGACCACGCCATCGCCGGGCACCCGCCTGGACTCGAGGCCGAAACCCGTGGCTCGGTGCGTGGCGAAAATGTCGATCTCTTCGAACGAGTTGCGGTCGACCAGGCGCGAGATCCGCTCGCGTGCCGTCAGCTTGCCCTTCGCGTGCTGCCGGTTGAAAGCCTCGGCGTCGCCATGCCCTGCCTCGTACTTGCGGTGGCGCAGCTCGTTGAGCGGATCGACCTTCCGATGCCGGGGGGTCGATCCCACTTAGTGGCGCTCCACGAACATCCACCGGTGACCCCCGATGTCCTCGTGCTCGCTGGACTCGACCACGGCGGGGTGGCCGGCCATCACGCCGCCTCCCCGGGCCTGTACTCGCCGAAAACTGCGCGCAGGGCCGAACAGCACTCGCCGATCGTCACATAGTCCGCCAGGGCCGCCTTGAGCGGCACCATCAGGTTGTCCGTGCCGCGAGCCGCCCGCTCGAGCTGGCTAAGGTGCCGGTCGACGACCGCCTTCGAGCGGCGAGCCCGCAATCGCTTGAGGGCCCTCGTCTGGGCAGCCTGCTGGCGCGGGCTGATCTTCATGACGTCGACGGTCTTGGCGCCGGTCTCCGCGTAGCGGTTGACTCCGACCACCACGCGCTCGCCGGACTCAATCCGCCGCTGGAGGCGGTAGGCGCTGTCTGCGATGCGGCGCTGCGTCCAGCCGCTCTCGATGCAGGCCACCGCACCGCCAAGCTCGTCCACCTCGGCCATGATCGTCTGCGCCTCCTCCTCCACCCTGTCGGTGAGATTCTCCACGTAGTACGACCCGCCAAGCGGGTCTGCGACCAGCGGGACAGCCGTCTCATAACCGATCACCTGCTGCGTGCGCAACGCAAGTTCGGCCGCACTCTGCGACGGTAGGCCGAGCGCCTCGTCGTACCCGTTGGTGTGCAGGGACTGGGTGCCTCCAAGCACCGCGCTCATCGCCTCGAGCGCGGTCCGCACGACGTTGTTCAACGGCTGCTGAGCCGTCAGCGTGACCCCTCCGGTCTGCGTATGGAAGCGCAGCGCCAAAGACCGCTCGTCCCGGGCGTGGAAACGGTCCCTCATGACGCGCGCCCACATCCGTCTGGCGGCACGAAATTTCGCCACCTCCTCGAAGAAGTCCATGTGGGACGCAAAGAAGAAGGAGAGGTGCGGAGCGAAGTCGTCGACCGACAGCCCGGCAGCCTGAGCCGCCTCGACATACGCGATGGCGTGGCTGAGCGTGAACGCGATCTCCTCAGCCGCGGTCGAGCCGGCTTCCCTGATGTGATAGCCGGAGATGGAGATCGTGTTCCAGTTCGGAAGGTGGCGCCCGCAGTAGGCGAAGAGGTCCGTGACCAGCCGCATCGAAGGTTGCGGCGGAAAAATGTAGGTGCCTCGAGCCGCGTACTCCTTGAGGATGTCGTTCTGTACGGTGCCCGTGATCTTTTTCGGCGGGCAGCCTTGCTTTTCTGCCACCAGCTGATAAAGCAAGAGCAGCATCGACGCGGTTGCGTTGATGGTCATCGAGGTCGACACCTTGTCCAGTGGAATGTCCTTGAACAGGATCTCCATATCCTCGAGCGAGTCGATTGCGACGCCCACCTTTCCGACCTCGCCGTTGGCCATCGGATGATCGGAGTCGTAGCCGATCTGCGTGGGCAGGTCGAATGCAACCGAGAGTCCGGTCTGCCCCTGCTTCAGCAAGAACCGGTATCGCTTGTTCGACTCCGCCGCGGTGCCGAATCCGGCGTACTGCCGCATCGTCCACAGGCGACCTCGGTACATGTCCTTGTGGATGCCGCGCGTGAAGGGAAAGTGTCCCGGCAGCGACTCTTCGGCGCGCCGGTCTTCGACCGAGTACACCGGCTTGACGGGAAGCCCACTGTCGTTCTGGACCTCGGTCACGTCTCCACAAGCTCCGTCAGCACGCCGCCCAGGCTCTTGGGATGCACGAACGCGATGCGCGTGCCGTGCATGCCGATGC
>JBGQGS010000039.1:0-15565 GCA_041497555.1 Candidatus Dormibacteraceae bacterium
CGGGTCCTGCTTGGGGGACAGGAGGCGCGCGCCTACGCCTCGCAGGGGCAGCAGAGGACGGCGGTGGTGAGCCTGAAGCTCGCCGAAGCGACCCTGGTCGCCAGGCGCACCGGAGAGCGGCCCGTACTCCTGCTCGACGACGTTCTGTCCGAACTCGACGCCGAACGCAGAGCGGCCCTGCTCCGGCAGGTCGCCGGGGACGGACAGGTCATCATCACGTCCGTCGAGACGGGTCCTTTTCCGCCCGAGGTCCTCGCAAATTCGATGGTTTGGACCGTCATTGAAGGCAGGATCCAGCCCTGTGGATAAGTTGGGCAATATCCTGCCGAGAGTGTTGCGCCGCCAGCCTGGCGGCACGAGGCTGATCGGCACCCAGGTCGCGTCAGCGTTTCGCACCGTGATCGGAGCGGAGCCGGCGAGCCTGTGCGACGAGATCGAGCTTCATTCCGGCACCCTCGTGGTCACCACCTCAAGCCCGGCGCTCGCCCACCAGCTGCGGCTGGACTCTGAGACCATCCTCGGACGGCTGAATCAACTGGAGCTGGGCCGCAGGGTGCGTGCGCTTCGCGTGCGAGTCGGTCACTCGACTCCGGCGCAATGACCATGCGCCTGGGGGCCGACCAGCGCGTGGCAGCCTTGATCGGAGGCGCACCGATCCGCGTTGTCGCCGGTGCCGGCACCGGAAAGACGGCGGTCATCGCAGAGCGCTTTCGCCGGCTCGTCGCCGCTGGCGTCTCGCCCGCTTCCATCCTGGTCATGACCTTTACCGAGCGCGCCGCCGCAGAGATGCGCCAACGCATCGAAGGTCTCATCGGCACAGCTGCGCCTTCCGTCGGCACTTTTCACTCAATCGCCCTCGGGTGGCTGCGGGCGGACGGCCGCGCGGTGGGGGTGCCCGCGGGCTTCCGGATCCTGGCGGGCGCTGATCGCTGGATCCTCGCCCGTGAGCTGATATGGCGGCTCGGGGACAACGTCCTAACCGGCGACGAACGTCCGGACGACCTGGTTGCGCCGGCGCTGCAGATGCTCGAGCGGATGAAGCAGGAGCTCGTGCCCATCGCTCGACTGGCGTCCTGGGCCACAGCGACCGACGATGAGGAGCGCGGCGAGCTCATGCGAGCGTGCGTCCGCCTGTTCCGCGCCTACGAAAGGGAATGCCGGAAGGGCCGGCTCCTCGACTTCGAGGACCTGCTGGTGCTGACCGTGCGCATGCTCGAGGAGCACCCCCGGGTCCGGGGTCAGTTCACGGACCGCTACGTGACGGTACTCGTCGACGAGTACCAGGATCTCAACCTGGCGCAGGAACGCCTGGTCGAGCTGATCGCCTCCAGGAGTCGTCCGTTTGTCGTCGGCGACGACGATCAGTCCATCTATCGATTTCGGGGAGCGTCGCGCGCCAGCCTCGAACGATTCCTCTCACGCTTTCCAGACGCGACGACCATCACCATCGGGCGCAACCGACGAAGCTCAAGGCGAATCGTGTCAGCCGCTTCCGCGCTGATCGCGCACAACGCTGACAGGATTGCAAAACAGCTCCTCTCGGCGGTTCCGGGACCCCTCGTCGAGCTTTGGCTCTGCCCCGACGGGCTGACGGAGGCCGCGGCCATCGCCGCGCACGCGGCGGTTTTGGTCGAACGTGGAACACCTCTGCGCGAGATTGCAGTCCTGTGCCGGACCAATGCGATCGCGCGGCCGGTCGCGGCCGCCTTGGCGGGGCAAGGACTGCCGCATGTGGTGATCGGCGGCCATGGCTTTCACGACCGTCCTGAGATCAGGGACGTCATTGCACTGCTGCGGGTGCTGCGTGACACGAGTGACGTGGTCGCAGTCGCCCGGGCAATGACGCGCCCGCCTGCCGGTCTCGACCCCTTGCCAGCGCTCACCGTGCTCCGGGATCGCGGCGACAAGCCACCTCTCGAAGCGATGAAAGGCTGGCCTCCCGCGGTATCGTTCGCGACCCTGCTCGAGGAGCTTGCGGCCGATGCGCGCCGGATCGACGTGCGCGACCTCTTCTTCGAGCTGATGAACCGCACCCGCTACCTGGAGGTCATCGGCCCCACGCTGGAGGCCAGCGAAGCGGCTCGTGTCACGGCCAACGTGAGCCGCTTCGCCGAGATGATCGCCGAGTTCTGTGAAACGGCAAACGACCGCTCGCTCGCGACCTACATGCAGCACCTTGACCTCGTCCTGATATCCGGAGAAGATGAAGAGCCGGCCCCGATCGATTCAGCGGATGAGGCGATCCAGGTCATGACCATCCACCAGGCCAAGGGGCTCGAGTTCGACGCCGTGTTTGTGCCGGGGCTGGTCGAGGGCCGCCTGCCGCAGTCGGGAAGGTCGCCTCGTTTTGAGCTGCCCCCAGCTGTCCTCGAACCGCTGGTGCGCGGCCGCGAGGACGTGGTCGCCGAGGAGCGCCGGCTGCTCTACGTGGCGATGACTCGAGCCAAGCAGCACCTGTTTCTGACCCGTGCGTCGCACTACGAAGGTGGTCGGCGGTGGAGGGATTCCAGGTTCCTGGAAGAGGTGCGCGCAGCTGGAATGCACACCATTCGCGAGCGAACGTTCGAATCCTGCGCCAAGCCACTCGCCCAGCACATAGGTCCGCGGCAACTGGGCCAGGTCGTGCTCTCGTATAGCGCGATCGCGGCCTATCAGGACTGCCCGCGCCAGTACTGGTACCGGCAGGAGCAGCGCCTCCCGGTCGTGCAGAGCGCAGAGGCGGTGCATGGCGTGATCCTGCACGAGGTCCTCCGGCAGGCAGGCGAGGTCCGCAGGAGCGGCCGGCAGCTGAGCACCAGAATGCTGAGGTCGATTCACGAAACTGTCTGGAAGCAGCGGACGTTCCCCGACCTCCGTCGCGCGGTGACGTTCAAGCGGATCGGTGCAGCGCAGCTCGAGGCGTATCGCAGCCGCGGCGGGTTCGACGCGCCTCCCGAATTCCTCGAGCACCCATTCAGCGTGGCGGTCGACGGCTGGACCCTACGCGGCATCATCGACCGGATCGACCGCACCGAGTCGGGCTGGCGGATCGTCGACTACAAGAGTGGCCGCCCGCTGACTCGCCGGCGCCGCAACATGCAGGTGGCCCTGTACGCGATCGGCGCGAGCACCGGGCTGCGCCTGGACCCGGTGGAGCTGGAGGTTGTCTACCTGGCGACGGGCGAAAGCGTCAAGGTCGAAAAGGTGGGTGCCGTCGTCGCTGAAGCCATGAGCCAGGCAGCAGAGGTGGCACAAGGAGTGAGGGAGGGAAGGTTCGATCCGCGTCCTGAGCGGCGGCGCTGCCGCTTGTGTCCCTACCGCCTCGCCTGCGCCGAAGCCCTGTAGCGCGCCGCGAGCAGCAGGCATTCACGCCCGATGTCGGACGACGCGTAAGGATGCGCGAGTTCCTGGGCCTTGCGCGACATCTCGTGCCAGGTCGGTCCGCCTTCCGCCAGGACCCTCACCTCATCCAGAAGGTCTGAGTCCTTCGGTGCGTACGCGCCGAAGCCTGAGTCGACGACGTAATCGACGTTGGGCGATTCCTGCCCCGGCAGAAACCCGGTGATGATCACCGGCAGCCCGGTGGCCAGCGCCTCGGCAATCGCTCCGGGCCCGGCTTTGGTCACCACCATGTCGCAGGCACGCATCAGCTCGGGCATGTAGTCGACGAATCCCAGCACCAGCGTCGGGGTCGCAAAGCGAAGCTCGGCCAGCCGGCGCCGCATCTTCTCGTTGCGTCCGCACACGACGACGACCTGCCATTGGTAGGGCTCCCAGGCGAGGGCGCGCACCTGCTGCGTGAGATGTCCAACCCCGGCGGCGCCGCCCATCACGAGGACCGTGAACCGGCGCTCGTCGAGTCCGAAGCGCCGGCGGAGCGCCTGTTTCTCGCCCGGTGCGGGCGGCCGGAAACGAAGATCGACGGGGAGGCCGAGCAGCTTGACGCGGTCCGCGGGCACCCGCCGTCGCAGAGCCACCTTGCGCGCCAGCTCAGTGGGTGCGATCACGAGGTCGGCCTGGCTGAAGGTCCAGCCGCGGTGAAAGTCCACGAGATCGGTGATCACGGTCATGAGCGCGCGAGGCCGTCCGCTCTTCCGGATCGCCTGGTGGCTGATGTGGTTCAGCAGCGGATGCACCGACAGCACGACGTCGGGGTCGTGCTTTTCCAGGAGCTCGACAACCGCCTTTCGTACCCCGGGGCCGAACACCGCCCGGATGGCGGCGAAGGCCGGTCTCGTGTTGCTGGTGTGGTAGACGGCGCCCCACGCGGCCCGCGACCTGCGGATCATCGGCGAGTACAGCGACGCGAGCCTTTTGACGACTGTGGGGCCTTGCCCGATCAACGGGTCAGCGACGGTGATGACACAGCTTGGATCGAGGAGCTTGAGCGCGTCGGTGAGCGCGCGAGCGGCGGCGCGGTGGCCGCCACCCGTATCGCTGAACAGGATCAGGATTTTTGGCGATCCGCCGGCCGGCGTCGGTTGGAGGGGCGGCGCCTTCGGGTGATCGGCGTCCGCCGGTTCTGCTCTTACTTCCGTCGCGCCGCCGCGCGGCGCGCGATCCACCGCATGTTGTACTGGGCCAGTAGGTAGGTGACGAAGATCATTGCGATGATCCCGATGCTCACCCAAAGGATCGTTCGCTTGGCCAGCTCGCCGGGGGACAGCGGCGGAGAACCGGTCCGGTTCTGCTGGATGATGTAAGCGGCCAGATCCTTCACGTCCTGGTCCGTCAGGCTGGTGTTACCGCCCTTGGACGGCATGGCTACCGACTTCGGATCGCCGGCCTGGGGCTGGCGCCCGTTGGTGATGATGTCGATCAGGAAGTTGGGGTCGAGCGCGTCGGCGACTCCTGGAAGCTTGTCGATCGGATTCAGGACAGCGCCGATCCCTCCCTCGAGGTTTGCTCCATGGCATGTGGCGCAGTTCTGACCATATAGCGTCGCCCCCCTGGTGGGATCGCCTGGAAGGGCCGCTGGGCTGCCTGAGGCAGAGGGTGATGGTGAGGGGGAGCTGTCCGCGAGCGTCGTGATCGCAGTCAAGGCGACCAGCGCCGGCACCGCCAGCGCGACGAGCGCAGAAAGCTTGAGGCGCTTCGGGAGGCGCATGGCGCGCCAAATCATAGCTGCCCCTATTCTCGGGCCTCGGCGGGAATAGCTGCTGAGCGCGTAGGTTTTAAGAGGTATGGCGTCCTGTTCGCCGGTCTCTCGTTCCGGTTTCTGCTGCGTCTCACGGCGCTGGCTTGACGCGAGATCGGCCTACCGTGGCTGAGGCGACCCGACTGATCGCCGAGCGCGCCGCCGGCAGGCGGATCGCGGTCATCTCCATGCACACTTCGCCCACGGCCTCATTGGGCCAGAACGCAAACGGCGGGCTCAACGTGTACGTACGAGAGGTTTGCACCGCATTCAGCGATCGCGGCATCGCCACCGATATCTTCACGCGCAAGCAGTCCGTCGAAGACCCGAACGTCGAGTCGCTCGCCCGCCTCTCGCGCGTCATCTACCTCCCCGCAGGCAGGGGGCTCGACAAGTACTCCCTCTATCGCGAGGTGCCTTCGTTCGCCGCGCAGATCATGGACTTCGCTGCCGCAGAGAACATCAGCTACGACCTTCTGTACTCGCATTACTGGCTTTCGGGCGAGGTTGCATGCCTGCTTCGGCCGCAGCTCGCGACGGGTTGGGCACACATCGCCCACACTCTCGGACTGGTCAAGAACCGCACCCTCGCCGCCGGCGCGTGGCCAGAACCTGAGTTGCGCATTCGCGTCGAGGGCGAGCTTGCGCAGCAGGCGAACCTGCTGATCGCCTCGACGGCGGACGAGGCGCAGGAGCTGATCGACGGCTATGGCGCTGACCCGCAGCGCGTCTGCATCGTGCCGCCGGGAGTCGACCTGGGGACGTTCCAGCCCATGGATCGGGTCGAGGCGCGACGCGAGATCGGCTACGGAAGCGGGCGTCTGCTGCTGTTCGTCGGCAGGCTGGAGCGGCTCAAGGGAGTCGAGGTCGCCATTCGCGCGCTGGCGTTATTGCGTGACCGGCAGCATGACGACGTGCGGCTGCTGATCCTCGGCGAGGACAGCCACGAGGGCGACGAAAGCGAAAAGGAGCGATTGAAAGCGATTGCCTCCGATATCGGTGTGCGCGATCGAGTGGACTTCGTCGGGTCGGTAGCGCACCACGAGCTGCCGTACTTCTACGCCGCGGCCGACGTTTGCGTGATGCCGTCCTACAGCGAGTCGTTCGGCTTGGTCGCGCTGGAAGCTCAAGCGTGCGGCTGTCCCGTGGTGGCCTCGGGCGTCTCGGGCCTGCGCTCCGTCGTGCGCGACGGAGTTAGTGGCTACCTGATCGACGAGCACGATCCGGCGGCGTACGCCGAGCGGATTGGACGCGTGCTTGCGGATCGCGAGCTCGCAGAGCAGATGGGCCGGCGGGGCCGCCTTTTGGCTCAGCGTTTTTCGTGGACGCGAACGGCCGACCGGCTCGAAGACGTTTTTGACCAGGTTGTGGAACGAAATCAGGCTTTGGTCCAGGCCGGCGCCCGGCAGGAATAGGGAAAGGACTCCGGATCGAATCGGGTCAACGGGGTTGGCCGCGTGCCGTCGGCATTCATGAGCCAGACCTGGTTTCCACTGACGAATGCGATCTGATGGCCGTCCGGCGATGGCACGGGGGCCGCGAGGTCGACGTTCGGATCCGACGGCAGGCCCGAGGCGGGGTTCAAAGCAGCCGGCGGCGCAACGACGTTGACCACGAAGGCCTTGTGGCTGCTTCCGGTCGCGGATTGCGTCAGCGCAGCAAAGACGAGGTGTGTCGAGTCGGGAAGCCACGCCGGCGAGCTGAGGTCTCCGGTGGCGACCGTCGTCGTGGTCCCTGCACCGGCCAGGTTCTTCACTCGGAGGCTGATCGCCCCACCGTCGTCTCGCAGATAGGCGATCCGGTTTTCTGATGGCGCCCAGCTCACATCGCTCACCGCGCCGGTGTCGAACGCCAGCTGGTATCGCGCACGCAACCCCACGTCGTAACCCCAAACCTGTTTGGGCGCGAGCGCGCCCTGCACGAACGCGACCCTCAGGCCATTGGGCGCGACGGTGGCCTGCGCCACGTCGAAGGAGATCAATTCGTCAACTCCGTCAGCCGACACTCGATGCAGCACGCCCGCGTCGTCGATGAACACGTAGCCCATACCCGCCGCGAGAGGAGCGGCCCATGCGCCTTTGAAGTTGAGCTGCACCGTGCCGCTGCCGGGCACGAACTCCGACCAGGTTTCGCCGTCGCCCTGGATCAGAAGCCTGTCGCCGGTAGGCGACCAGCTGAAATTGTGAACCGCGGTCTGGTCAAAGAGTTGGCGCGGAAACCCAGTTTCATTGACGATCCACAAGCCTCCGGGAGCCCCGCCGGCGCCCTCGGTCGCGAAGGCCAGCCAGTGCCTCAAGAGGCGCGAAGGGCCGGTCTTGAAGCGGATGGTCTGGTCGCGACCCAGCTGGTTGCCATCGATATCGAGAGCCGCCGTACTGACCGCAAGCTCGTAGGCGGTGTTGGGGGCCAGCAGCTGAGAGGTTGCGATGACGGCTCGGTGCCCGTCCGTCGGATCCAGCCGCACGCTGAACGGGATGTCGGGATCGAACGTTAGAGCCGACCGCAGGGTTTTCGGATTCATTTCGCGAGTGAAGGCAAGGGTGAGATAAGAGGCGGGGTCGACGCCGGTGTCGTCGTCGGAGGGCGTCGAGCTGGCCAGGTTTGGCGGGCTCTCGGTCACGAAGGCCCAGTGGTGCCGCAGCGAGTAGGTGTTGCCGGTTAGGTCTCGATAGCCCAGTTCGAGGATCACCTCATACGTCGTGCTCGCCCGCAGCTTCGCGTGCTCGTATACGAGCTGGCGTGGACTGTTCCAGTGCACGGCGCCGTCGGTCGCCGGCGCGAGGTGCAGCCGGCTCTCCACAGATGCCTGGTCGACCGCGTGGTCGAACGTGATCGTGATTGGAGCGGTGGTCGGGACGTCGATCGCTCCGCGTTGGGGCGAGTAATCGACGATCTGGGGCGGGTTGCCGCCACACGCCACCAGAGGCGCCAGGAGCATCGCCGAACCCGCCGAGGCCGCGATCAGGCGGAGCTTTCTTGGGCCCTCCCTCCTCCCGTCGGCCCCTCCCCCAGCCCAACGCACCTTACGCGAGGCTATGCCCGCAAGAAGCGAAACACAACCCACCCGGTTAAGGGGCTCCGCGCGCCCTTAGAGGTGTGACTTGAGCCGGGCCCTCATCTCCTGCGCGAGCTGCTCGAGACGCGAGGAATCCACGAAGAGAAGCGAGATGCTCGGTATCTGGTCGATCGCGGCTTCAACGCCGGAAAGCGAAGGATCAGCGGCGCCGAGGATGTCCTTGACCTTGCGGGCGCGGTTGCCCAGGGAGTCCTCGGCCATCGCCTGCAGCTCGGCCACGATGGTCGCCCAATCAAGCTGGGGTCCGGACGCTTGCGGCGGCGCGGTCGGCGCGACCTGTCCAGACGGGGGCGTGGGTTGGGCGTAAGCCGAGAATGCGCTGGTCGGGATCTGAGCGGTTGGCGGCTCCGCGGGCATGACTGGGATCGTGGGATTGGTCGGGCTCACCGGCTCAGGCGCAAAGGCCACGGGTGCGGGCGCGGTCGGCGCCGAGGACTGCGAGCCGCGTGAGCTCCGCAGCCCGCCCACGATCTCGTCGACATCCAGCGGTGGATGCTTGGTGCCGTCCGCCGATTTGACCTCGATCATCGCCGCGGGGTCATCGCAGAGGGCGAGGGCGCGGTCGGGCTTGTCAGAGATGTCTCGAGACTCGCTTGTGTAGGCGCCGGCGAGCTCGCCATCGGAGAGGATGATCACGCCGGTGCCGCCCGCTGACCGGATCATCACGCTGCCGCTGAGCTTGCGGTCGCTCAGGAACTTGAGGAGGGCCTTCATGTCCACCCATGCCGCATACAGCTCGGTGTACATCGGCCGGGAAACGGTCAGCTCATAGAGACCGTCGATGAGCTCTGGCGAGAGTCCGACCACGTCCAGAACCCCATGGCCGCTCGTGACGTCGTCGTTGAACTGCTGCAGCGCCTGCTTGCCGAGCACAAGGCTGCCCGCGTCAGCCGCTCCGTCGTACATGCACTCGAGGGCCGAGCCATCGCGGAACAGGATCAGTCCCGAAGCCTCGTCGGTCAGCAGGCGCACGTACCCGGTGTAACCCTCCTTCTCGAGGGTCGTGATCAGGCGCGGGAAATCGACGAACGACGTCTTGAGGGAGTCGTAGATGACCTGCCCGGCGGGCACGGGAATGGGTTCGCGGCCGTGCCTCGGTTGGGGGCGGTGCTTCACGCCACGTCTTGGCTGGGGTGCTTCCACCTTTCTCTCCGGTTCAGCATGATCTTTGCGTTCGGCGCGTGCTTCTGGCCTCTCCGGCTTGGGCTCGGGCCGGAGTTCGTCAGCACCCTGCGCCCGGGGCGCTGACTCAGCGGCCTGGACCAGCTCTGGGATGCCTGCTTTGACCGACTCGTCGGCCGGGAGCTTGGCCTTGGCGTCAAACTCGAAATCGCCTTTGTGCCAGTTGAGCGCTGTGACCACTGCGGCATCGCCCGCCTTCCCATCGCTCTGGGCGTGGAAAAGATGACCGAAGAGAAAGTAAAGGGATGCCGACTGACCGTTCCCATTGCGGACGGTAAGGGTACCTGTGGAGCGCTCACCTTGAGCAGCCTCCAACAGCGATCGAAGAGGAATTTCGGCCAATGAGCCGTGCGACTGCAAGAGCATTCTCCTGAGATCGGCCCAGCCCGATCGGGGGATTACGAGAGAGTTAGTATAGATATCGAGATCAGATCCGCGCGCCCGGAGCCGCCTGACCTTCCGCTAATCACCAGGCCGTCTCCGGCGCGGTTGCTGCTCGTTCGCCATGGTCAGTCGACCTGGAATCGCGAACACAGGATCCAGGGCCAGCTCGACCCTCCCCTGTCGGACGAGGGACGCAGGCAGGCCGAGCTCCTGGGGCGCCGGCTGGCCGGCCGCCGGCTGGCCGGCTTCTATTCGAGCGACCTGAAGCGCGCCTTTGAGACGTCGCAGGTGATCGGGGCGGAAACCGTCCTTGCCGCCGAGGCAACGCCTGGCCTCCGTGAGATCTATCTCGGAGAGTGGGAGGGGCTGCGCACAGAGGAGCTGGCTGAACGTTTTCCCGAAGCCTGGGCGAAGTGGACGGAGGAGCCGGACTGGGACGTCGTGCCAGGCGGGGAGGGCGCAGAGCATTTCGAGGCGCGGGTCGCGGCCGCGCTCGATTCGATTTTCGAGCGGCACACGCACGGCGATGTGCTGGTGGTCACGCATGGCGGCGTCATCCAGGTCGCGCTGCACCGAGTGGCCGGCCGTCCGAGCCGCGGCCTCTTTCCCTTCAAGATCCAGAACGCCTCGCTCTCGGTGATCGAGAGGCGTGACGGTCGCCTGATCATCGGAGGCGTGAACGACACGAGTCACCTCGAACCGGCGCTCGTCACGGAACCTGGGCCCTGATGATCGCCACAGGGGCCGAGTCTTCACGATGGGATGGCGAGCTCGAGGAACGAGCCTCGCCCGCTCCGCTGCTTCAAAGCTGGGCCTGGGGCGAGGTCCAGGCTCGGGCAGGCTGGAGCATCGAAAGGATCCGCCTCCCCGGTGGAGCCATGGCCAGCGTGCAGGTGCGCTCGGTGGGTCCCGCGCGTGAGGCGTACGTCCCCCGGGGTCCCGTCCCGGCCAGCCACGAAGCGATAGACGCGCTTGTCGAATGGGCGCGCGGCGCCAAGTTGGCGCGCCTGCTGATCGAGCCTGAAGGGCCGGCAGCCCTCGCGGGCGCACTCTCTGAGCGGCGCTTTTCGTCGACAGCTCCAACGCAGCCGCAGCACACGCGCATCCTCCAGCTGCGTCCTCCCGACGAGATGTTGAAGAGCTTCAGGCACGGGCGTCGATACAACATTCGCGCAGGGCTTCGGCGCGGTGTGATCGTTAAGGAAAGTAAAGACGCGGCCGAGCTGGCGCGCCAGTCGGCAGCGGTGGAACGGCGGGAGTCAATCAACCTCCCCGACCGTCCCTACTACGAACTGCTCCTTGAGCTGCTGTCGTGGTGCCGCACCTACGTCGCTTACCACCCCGCCACGAATGAGGCGCTGGCCACGGTGCTCGTCGCTCGCCACGCCGGCCGTGCGTACAGCCTCTTCGCGGGTCGCAGCGGCGCTCACCCTGAGCTGATGGGCAACGACCTCGCTTGGTGGGCGGCGATCAGCTCGGCGGCCGAGGCGGGCTGCCGTGACTTCGACCTCTGGGGCGTACCGCCGCCCGACTCGGGCCCGGACCACCCCTGGTACGGGCTTGGCTTCTTCAAATCCGAGTTCGGCGGCGAGGAAGTCACCTATCCGGGGGCCTGGGAGATGGTTCTGTCGAGCGCCGGTGCGAAGCTGATCGCTCTCGAGAAGAAGTCGCGTAACTACGTTCGTGGGCTGAAACGAAACATCTCCTAACAATCCTTCAAATCCGTTAGGATTGTCGGTAAGGTGGCAGAGGCTGTGGAATCCTCGCGAAAAGTCCTTGTCGTCGATCCGGATCCGTCGACGCGCCGGGAGATCCGTGCCGCCTGCGAGCAGGACGGCTACCGGGTGCTCGAGGCGGACGGGGCCGCCGAAGCGATGCGCCAGGTCGAGCATTCCCGGCCGAATCTCGTCCTGCTCGAGGTCACGCTGCCAGACGGCTCCGGCTTCGACGTGTGTCGAGAGGTGCGCAAGATGGATCCGGTGGTGCCCCTGATCATGATGAGCTCGCGCTCCGATGAGATCGACGTCGTCGTCGCCCTGGAGATCGGGGCAGACGACTACGTGACCAAGCCGCTGCGTCTACGCGAGCTGGTGGCGCGCATGACCGCTCATCTGAGACGCACGCGGTCCGAGTCAGCGGAGGCCATGCGCAGCCGCCTCGAGTTTCGCGACCTCGTGATCGACGTCAACGAGCGGCGGACTTACAGGTCGGGCAAGGAGGTGGAGCTCACCCACACCGAGTTCGACCTCCTGACCTTTCTGGCCACCAACGCCGGAAAGGTGCTGAGCCGGGAGAAGATCCTGAACTCCATCTGGGGCTACGAGTACCCGATCGAGACGCGTGTGATCGACGTTCATATCCGCAACCTGCGCCGCAAGATCGAGGGCCAGCCCTCGCGTCCCTATTACATCCTGGCTGTGCCAGGGATCGGCTACAGGTTCACCAACGCCCGGCCGGCGTAATTAGGGGCCCCCGCGAAGTCACGGCGAAGCCTCCGACTTCGTGGGGAATTTAACCCCCAGTTCGCCCAGTGCGGCGCGAACAAACTCGCGCTCGCGGATGCGCGGATGGGGGATCACGAGTTGGCGCTGCCTGATCCGCTCGTCGCCAAACAGCAGGATGTCGACGTCGATGACGCGAGGGCCCCAGCGCCGAGTCGATTTGCGCCCGCCCTCGTTTTCGACTTCCTTTGCCGCATTGAGCAATTCACGCGCCGTGCCCGGCCAGTCGACTTCGATGACCTGGTTTAGGAATCTGGGCTGGTCGGCGAAGCCCCAGGGCTCGGTTTCGATGACGCGGCTTTGACGCAGGATGCGCGCTCCTCTTTGACGCAGGCGCCTGCGCGCGGCGCTGAGGTTGCGAGACCGCCGTTCGAGGTTGGAGCCGAGGCCCAGGTAGGCGGTGGTCAACGCATGTGGTCTGCGATCCGCACGACTCGCGTTATCTCGTGCACATCGTGGACGCGGACGATGTCGGCGCCCCGCAGAATCGCGGCGGTGACGGTGGCGGCCGTGCCCTCGGTCCGCTCGCTGACGGGCAGGTTGAGCAGCTTGCCGATGAACGATTTCCGGGACGTACCGATGAGGATCGGCTGGCCGAGCTCGCGGAGCTCCACCAGCCGCCGCATCACGACCCAGTTCTGCTCTGCGGTCTTGCCGAAGCCGATCCCGGGGTCGATCAGCACGCGCTCGCGCGGCACGCCGGCTTGCAGTGCCTGGTCGATCGAGGCGCGAAGGAAGCGCTTGATCTCGTCCATCAGGTCTCCCGCATAGTCCGTCCCGTCCTGGTTGTGCATCAGGACCAGCGCGCAGCTCTTGGTTGCGGCAAGCCGGGCCAGGGCCGGCGTGCGGGTCAGGCCCCAGATGTCGTTGAGCATCGTCGCGCCGGCCGCCACGGCCGCCTCCGCCACCTCCAGCTTGTAGGTGTCGATCGAGATGGGGACACCCGCCTCGCGCGCAAGACGAGCAACGACCGCTTCTGTCCTCGCAATCTCGTCGCCAGCGCTGATTGGCTGGTGGCCGGGCCGCGTCGACTCACCCCCGACGTCGAGCATGTCCGCGCCTTCGCTCACCATGCGCAATCCCTGCGAGACAGCCTGGTCCTGGTCGGTGTCCAGGCCGTCGCCGCTGAAGGAGTCCGGGGTGACGTTGATGATTCCCATGACGTAGGTTCGTAAGCCCCACTCGAACCGGCGTCCACCGATGTCGGCGATCACGTGCCGATTATCCTGCTCGTCAGGAATGAAGCTTCACGAGCTGGTGAGCGGCGTGCCTGGCGCGACCCTCGAAGGGAATGGTGACGTCGAGATCACGGGCATCGCGTACGACTCGCGGCGCGTAAAGCCCGCCGACCTGTTCGTCGCCGTCGAGGGCCTGAACGTGGATGGCCATGCCTACGTGTCCGACGCGCTCGCCAAGGGAGCGGCCGCGGTGGCCGTCGAGCGCGACGTGAGGCTGCCGCCCGGGACGCCGCTGATTCGCATGGCTTCCACGCGGATCGGGCTCGCCGAGGTGGCGGCGGAGTTCCATGGCCGGCCGTCGCGACGCCTCAGGGTGGCGGGGATCACCGGGACGGATGGAAAGACGACGACGACCCACATGGCTGAGCACGTGCTGCAGGCCAGCGGTGTCGTGGCCGGCGCGATGAGCACGGTGTCCTTCACCGTCGGCGGCGGCGAGGCGGACAACCTCAGCGGCCAGACCACGATGGAAGCGCCGGAGGTTCAGGCCTGGCTGGCGCGCATGGTGGAGGCTGTTGTCGCGTGCGTGGTCATCGAAACCACGTCGCACGCCCTTGTGCAGGAGCGCGTTCGCGCCTGCGACTTCGACGTGGCGGCGTTGACCAACGTCGGCCATGACCATCTCGACTATCACGAGACGTGGGAGGACTATGTCGAAGCAAAAGCACGCCTCATCGATCTGACCGCAAACGCGGCGGATAAGGGAATCGAGAAAACGGCCGTGCTGAACCGCGACGACGCGAGCTATGAGCGTCTCTCGCGCCGCCCGATCGCCCGCCGGTGGACCTACGGGCTGACCACGGCGGCCGACCTGCATCCGCTCGACCTCAACGTCACCGGGTCCGGCTCGCGTTTCCGCCTGAAGACTCCGCTTGGCGAGACCGATGTCACGCTGCACGTGCCTGCCCGCTTCAACATCTACAACGCGCTCTGCGCGGCCGGCATTTGCCTTGCGCTAGGCGTGCCTCTCGATGCTGTCGGCACTGGGCTTGCTGGCTTTGAAGGTGTGCGCGGACGGCTGGAGCCGGTCGACGTGGGTCAGGACTTTCGCGTATTCATCGACTTCGCCCATTCGGCCGGCGCCCTCGCGAGCGCCCTCGCCGAGTTGCGCCCCTTCACTCCCAGGCGCCTAATCGTCGTGTTCGGTTCGACGGCACGCTCCGACCACGACCGTCCGGGCATGGGTCGGGCTGCTGCGGATTTCGCCGACTTCTTCATCATCACGACCGACGATCCTCTGGGTGAGGACCCCGTGGAGATTGCCCGAGAGGTGCAGTCGGGTGCGGAGGGGAAGGCCCCCGGGCGCGACTATGAGATCGTCATCGACCGCCGCGCCGCGATCCGCCGCGCGATCGAGCTCGCGAAGACTGGCGACTGCGTACTGCTCGCGGGGAAGGGCCACGAACGTTCGATGAGGACGGCGTCCGGCTCGGAGCCATGGGACGAGCGGGCCGAGGCCGAGGCCGCGATCAAGGAGCGGCTGGCGATCCGCTAGTCGACGCAGCATTCGTACCGCCGCCGACCATGCGCACGATCTCGATCGTATCCCCCTGTCGAAGCGTGACGGCTTCGTAGGCAGCTCGCGCGATAATCGCCCCGTTGTGCTCGACAGCGACCGCTCGTGGGTTGACGCCGAGCTGGTTCAGGTAAGCCAGCAGCGGAGTCGGTCGATCGAGCTCGACCTCCTTGCCGTTGACCTGCAGCGTGATCACGGCAATATCACCCCCGTCCCCCCTCCCGCCCTTCGGGCCACCTCCCCGGCAAGCGGGGAGGAAAACATTCCGATCGCCGCATACCCTGCGGCGCCCGCCGCGTGACACTCGGCGATCCGCTCCGCGGTCACGCCACCGATCGCCAGGACCGGGATCTGCACCGAACGCGCCACCTGCTCCAGCGCAGCAAGGCCTGCTGGCGGCGTGTCTGGGTGGCTGGCACTCTGCCAGACGGGGCCGAAGATGACGAAATCGGCGCCCTCTTGCTCAGCCTGTTGCGCGCCGACGATCGAGTGGACCGAGCGGCCGACAAGCCGCTGGCCAAGTAGGGTCCGAGCATCGGCGATGGCGATGTC
>JBGQGS010000040.1:0-15514 GCA_041497555.1 Candidatus Dormibacteraceae bacterium
GACGTCTGGGACGCCATCCTGGTCGAAGGCAAGTCGGCCGGGGTGCTGCCGGCAGGTCTCGGCGCGCGCGACGCCACGCGCCTGGAAGCCGCCCTTCGCCTCTACGGAAATGACATGGACGAAACGGTCAACCCATATGAGGCAGGGCTCGGTTGGACGGTGAAGCTCGGCAAGGGCGACTTCATCGGCCGCGACGCTCTCGCGAAGGTCAAGGATCAGGGGGCAAAGCGAAGCCTCGTCGGCCTGACAACCGAGGCCGGCAACATTCCGCGCCACGGCGCGGCTGTCACTCGCGACGGTCGGCGCGCCGGGGTCGTCACCAGCGGCACGCACTCCTTCTTCCTCGGACACCCCATCGCGCTCGCGATGGTCGAAGGCCCATCATTGCGGTTCGGAGAGAGAGTCGCGGTCGAGGTTCGCGGTCGACAAGCCCCGGCCGAGGTGGTGAAGCTTCCTTTCTATCGTGGTTCGGCGCGATCCGCGGTCGCCCCGGCCAAGTCTTGATCGGCCGCCGCAATCAGCGAGGAGGAGGAGTGTCGCATGGCTGACCGCCGCTACACGAAGTCGCACGAGTGGATCACGGTCGACGGCAAAACCGTCACGGTCGGCATCACCGACTTCGCACAATCGCAGTTGGGCGACGTCGTCTTCCTCGAGCTGCCGAGTCCTGGCCGGAAGCTCGCATTGCGCGAGAGTTTCGGAGTGGTGGAATCGGTCAAGGCCGCCAGCGACCTCTACTCACCTGTCGCCGGCCGCGTGACTGCGGTCAATGAAAAGCTGACCGCCAGGCCGGAGCTCGTCAACGCGGATCCCTACGGCGATGGATGGATCATGAAGCTGGAGCTCACCGGCGACCTGCCGGCGGATCTTCTGGACGAGGCGGCTTACAAGAAGGTGACGGAGGCCTCCACACACTAGGTGCCTTACCTCGTCCATTCCGATGAGGATCGCGCGTCGATGCTGGCGTCGATCGGGGTTCAGTCGATGGACGACCTGCTGCTCGACATTCCGCACTCGCTCCGGATCAAAGCCCTGGAACTGCCGGTCGGGCTCTCGGAGTACGAGACCATGTCCCAGATCAGCTCGCTCGCGGCTCGGAATCGGGTTTTCCCCGACCGGCTGACCTTTCGGGGTGGCGGAGTCTACCGCCGATTCATCCCGGCAGCCGTCGCCGCCGTGACCTCCAAACCGGAGTTTTACACCGCCTACACGCCATATCAGCCGGAGGCAAGCCAAGGCACGCTGCAGGCGATCTTCGAGTTCCAGACCTTGATCGCGGAGCTGACCGCGCTCGATGTGGCCAACGCATCGCTCTACGATGGCGCGACGGCCGTCGCGGAAGCCGCAATGATGGCCCACATCCACACCGGCCGCAACGAGGTGGTTGTCTCGGGCTATCTACACCCGGAGTACGTGGAGGTCCTTCGCGCCTTCGGTGACGGCCGCGGCATCAAGGTGCGCAAGGGAACTGAGCCCGGACCGAAGACGGCCGCGGTGATCTTCCAGCAGCCGGACTTCCTTGGACTTCTCGTCGATGCCAACACGCTCACAGAAAGCGCTCACGCGGCCGGCGCTCTCGCCATCGCGTGCGTCGATCCGATCAGCCTGGCCATCCTCGCGCCTCCCGGCGAGTACGGCGCGGACATTGCCGTCGGAGAAGGACAGCAATTGGGCCTGAGCCCGAGCTACGGGGGCCCCCACGTCGGCTTCATCTCCTGTCGCCGCGAGCTGGTGAGGCGTCTTCCTGGCCGGCTGGTCGGCAGCGCTTATGACAGCCAGGGTCGACGTGGATTCGTGCTTGCGCTGGCTGCCCGCGAGCAGCACATCCGCCGCGAGAAGGCGACATCCAACATCTGCACCAATCACTCGCTGTGCGCGCTGGCGGCGAGTGTGTACGTGTCCTACATGGGCCCAGACGGCCTGCGCCAGGTCGCCGAGGTGAGCTTCAAGCGTGCTCACGCGCTATCCGAGCGGCTCGCCGCCCTTCCGGGTTGGGAGCTCGCGTTCCCTGACCGACAGTTCTTGAACGAGTTCCCGATGCGCGTCTCGAAACCTGCGGTCCTCCGCAAGCTGGCCCGCAAGGGGATCTTGGGCCCACTTGACGTCCACCGGTGGTTTCGGGAGCTCAAGGGAGTCTTCACTTTCACCTGCACCGAGGTGAACGACCCCCACGCCCTGGACGAGCTGGTCACCGCGCTCCAATCATGACCGAGCTACTGAGCTTCGAAAAAAGCCGGCCGGGCGCCAGCGCCGCTCGCCTGCCCGACGCGGACGTGACGGCCCCCGAGCCTTCGCAGGTCCTATCGCCGGGTCTTCTTCGCACCAAGGCTCCTGCGCTCCCGCGTCTCAGCGAGCCCGAGATCATGCGGCACTACGGCCGGCTCGCCTCGATGAACTACTCGATCAGCGAACAGTTCTACCCGCTCGGCAGCTGCACCATGAAGTACAACCCGGTCGCCAACGAAATCGCCGCAGCTCTGCCGGGGTTCGCGAGCCTACACCCGTATCAGGAAGAGGACAGCGTCCAGGGCGCGCTCGAATTGATGTGGCGCTTGGAGCGCGCGTTGTGCGAGGTGGTCGGGGTGGAAAGGGTGACGCTGCAGCCCGCGGCCGGCGCGCACGGCGAGTGGACGGCGCTGCGGATGATCCAGGCGTACCACCACTCTCGCGGTGACGCTCGGACCGAGGTCCTCGTGCCCGACTCTGCCCACGGCACCAACCCTGCCAGCGCCGCCCTCAACGGGTTCCACGTGGTCGAGGTGAAGTCGGGTCCCGACGGCCGGATCAGCCTCGCCGACCTGGAATCCAAGCTGTCGCCTCGCGTTGCCGCTCTGATGCTGACGAACCCCAACACCCTGGGTCTCTTTGAACGCGACATACTGGATATCGCGGAGATGGTGCACGCCACGGGGGCGATGCTGTACTACGACGGCGCCAATCTCAACGCCTTCATGGGCATCTGCCGGCCTGGCGACATGGGATTCGACGCGGTCCACATGAACCTGCACAAGACGTTCACGACCCCACATGGTGGCGGTGGTCCGGGCGCCGGCCCGGTCGGCGTGAAGGCGGACCTCATCCCGTTCCTTCCCACTCCGACCGTGGAGCGCACGAACGGCCATCTGACCCTCGATTTCAAGCGCCCCAAGTCGATCGGCCGCGTGCGGAGCTTCTACGGCAATTTCGGCATGCTGGTCCGGGCCTACGCGTACATCGTCGCCATGGGTGGTGACGGCCTGATGCAGGCGTCGCGCGACGCGGTGCTCTCCGCCAACTACCTGCGCAAGCAGGTCGAGGACGACCTGGACATGCCGCACGAGGGGCCATGCATGCATGAGTTCGTCGCCAGCGCACAGAACCTTGCGCAGCACGGCGTGCGGGCCCTCGACGTCGCTAAAGCGCTGCTGGAGCGGGATTTCTACGCTCCGACCGTGTACTTCCCCCTGGTCGTGCCGGAGGCGATCATGGTCGAGCCCACGGAAACCGAAAACAAGGCCACGCTGGACGCCTTTGCCGCAGCCATCAAAGAGATCGTCGCGCAGGCGAAGACCAACCCTCAGGCGCTCCACGATGCGCCCCGCAACCTGCCCGTCGGACGCCTGGACGAGGTGGCTGCGGCGCGCCGGATCAACGCCTACCTCCAGGGCCAGAGCGAGGATCCGGTCTTGCGCTGGAAACCAGCTGAAAAATAGGCCCTGTTAAGGCCCTCTCGAAGGCCTTTTTCGAATTCGAAATCCGGTAAAATTAGGGGTCTGAAACTCTGCCCAGTTGATCCCTACGATTTCTCCACGCTGGGAGGGCCGATTTACCGGTGATGGCGGCCAAAAACCCCTTGCCGGAGCAGCCGGGCGGGCGCCGGGCGCACGCTGAGAGCCGCAGGCCCAAACCGTTAGGCGCGGATGTCGCATACACCGCCGAGCAGATCCAGGTCCTCGAGGGCCGGGAGCATGTGCGGCGGCGTCCCAGCATGTACATCGGTTCGACCTCGGCGACCGGGCTCCACCACCTGGTCGGCGAACTGGTCGACAACGCCGTCGACGAGGCCCTCGCCGGCTACTGCACGAGGTTCGTGGTCACCCTCCACGCCGACGGCAGCTGCTCGCTCGAGGACAACGGCCGCGGCATCCCGGTCGACATCCACAAGAAGGAAGGAGTGTCCGCGCTCGAGCTGGTGCTCACCCGCCTTAACGCGGGCGGCAAGTTCGGCGGCGGCGGCTACAAGGTGTCCTCGGGACTTCATGGCGTCGGCGTCTCGGCGGTCAACTTCCTGAGTGAGCGCCTCCAGGTTTGGGTTCACCGCGCTGGCAAGGTGCATCACCAGGAGTACGAGCGAGGCGTGCCCACGGGCCCGGTCAAGGTGGTGGGCAAGACCGACCACACCGGAACTGTCGTGCGTTTCTGGCCCGACCCGCAGATCTTCCCCGACACGAAGCTTGACCGCGAGGTGATCCAGCACCGCCTGCGCGAGATGGCGTACCTGAACAAACGGCTCGAGATCGCGCTTGCCGACGAGACGCTCGGTTTCACCAACACCTTCTACTTCGAAGGCGGCATCGTTTCGTTCGTCCGCGCCCTCAACCGCGACAAGGCCGTCGTCAACTCCGTTCCCTTCTACGTCGACCGCGAGGTCGAGGGCACGCAGGTGGAGATCGCGCTGCAGTACAACGACACGTTCGTCGAGAACGTCATCGCCTTCGCCAACACCATTCACACGATCGAGGGAGGAAGCCATCTCACCGGTTTCCGTTCCGCGCTGACCAACGCGCTCAACCGATACGCGCGCAAGGCGGGCATCCTCAAAGAGCAGGACCCCAACCTCACGGGAGAGGACGTGCGCGAAGGACTGACGGCTGTGATCAGCGTCAAGGTTCTCGAACCGCAGTTCGAAGGCCAGACGAAAGGCAAGCTGGGCAACGCAGAGGTCCAGGGTCACGTTTCGATCGCACTCACCGAGGGCATGACGCAGTACCTCGAGGAGAATCCGTCCGAAGGCCGGCGCATCGTCGAGAAATCGCTGACTGCGGCGCGGGCTCGTGAGGCCGCGCGCAAGGCGAGAGACCTGGTGCAGCGCAAGAGCCTGCTGGAGTCCAGCATGCTGCCGGGCAAGCTCGCGGATTGCTCCGAGCGCGATCCGGCGCTGTGCGAGCTGTACATCGTCGAAGGCGACTCCGCCGGTGGTACCGCCAAGGGCGGGCGCGACCGTCGAACGCAGGCGATCCTGCCGCTGCGAGGGAAGATCCTCAACGTAGAGAAGGCGCGCCTGGATAAGGTGCTGACATCAGACGAGATCCGCAACCTCATCACCGCGATGGGCGCAGGTGTCGGTGACAACTTCAACATCGAAAAGATCCGCTACCACCGAATCGTCACCATGACCGACGCTGACGTCGACGGGAGCCACATCCGCACCCTGCTGCTGACGTTTTTCTTCCGTTACTTCCCGCAGATCATCGAGAACGGTTACCTGTACATGGCGCAGCCGCCGCTGTTCAAGGTCTTCAAGGGCAAGCAGATCGTTTGGTGTCACTCCGAGGCCGAGCGCGACAAAGCAATACGGCAGCTGGGCAAGAATGCGGAGGCCTCGCGCATGAAAGGCCTCGGCGAGATGAACGCGGAGGAGCTCTGGGAGACCACCATGAATCCACGGAGCCGCGTGCTGCTTCAGGTGAAGGTGGAGGACGCGGCCGCAGTCAACGACACGTTCGAGAAGCTCATGGGCCCGGACGTCGAGCCGCGCAAGAAGTTCATCCAGGCGCACGCCAAGAGCGTCCGCAACCTCGACATTTAGTGCGCATAGCGGTCGACGCCATGGGCGGCGACTTCGCCCCGGCTCAGGTCGTGCAAGGAGCCTCGCAAGCCGCCACCGAGTACGGAATCGACATCTCGCTGGTCGGATTGCCGTCCGCGGTCCAGCCGCTGCTTGACTCGCATCCTCGCCTGCAGCTCGTCCCCTGTACTCAGGTGATCACGATGGCAGAGCACCCTGCACAGGCGGTGCGGGCGAAACCGGACTCATCGATCTGCGTCTGCGCTCGCATGTGCAAGGAAGGCCGGGCCGACGGCTGGGCATCGGCCGGCAACTCCGGCGCGATCATGGCCGCCGCGCTATTCCTCCAGGGACGCATCAAAGGTATCGAGCGACCAGCGTTGGGCTCCATCGTGCCCACACAGAATGGTTTCGCCTACTTCCTCGACGTCGGAGCCAATGTGGATTCGAAGCCCGAGTACATGGTGCAGTTCGCCCTGATGGGTGTGGTTTACGCGCGTCAGATGCTCGGCTGCGCCAACCCGCGCGTCGGCCTGCTCAGCAACGGCGAGGAGGAGGGCAAGGGCGACGAGCGAGTCAAAGAAACCACCAGGCGCATGAAGGGTTCGTTCCGCGGATTCGTCGGCAACATCGAGCCGAAGGACATCTACAGAGCGCGAGCCGACGTCATCGTGGCGGACGGCTTTGTCGGCAATGTCGCGGTCAAGATGGCCGAGGCCACCGCGGAGTTTATCTTCCGCAACCTTCGCGAGGAGATCCCCAAGACCATGCGTGGGAAGCTTGGCGGCTTGCTCATCCGCCCTGGCGTGCGGCAGCTGCGCGCTCGAATCGACTGGCGCGAGTTCGGCGGTGCGCCACTGCTCGGAATCGACGGCGTGGCCGTAGTCGCGCACGGACGCTCCGACGCCCGCGCGATCAAGAACGCGATCCGGGTCACCCGGGATGCGGTGGAGAATCAGCTCGTCGGTAAGATTCGGGCAGAGGTGGGCGAGTGAGCAGGAACGGCCAGACGCGAATCGTCGTGACGGGGATGGGAACTGTGAATCCACTTGGCAAGAACCTGGAGGAGTACTGGCACGGGCTCATCGAAGGACGGAGCACCGCGCGCATGGCCCAGGGCTATCCGACCGACAAGCTGACCACGAAATTCGCCTGCGAGGTGGACAAATTCGATCCCCAGGAGTTCATGGACCGCAAGGTGGCGCTGCGCATGGCACGGTTTGCGCAGATGGCAGTCGCGGCGTCGACGATGGCGCTCGCCGACTCTGGACTCGACCTTGCCAAGGAGGACAGCTTCCGAGTCGGCGTCGACATGGGCACGGGGATCGGAGGTTTCATCGAGATGACCCAGGGCGCCATCTCCTACGCGACGAAGGGACGTCTCAACCCGCTCTATGCGCCGATGATCATCCCGAACATGGCGGCGGCCTCCGTCGCCATGGCGTTTCACCTGCGCGGCCCCAACACCACCGTGACCACCGCATGCGCGGCGTCAACGCACACCCTCGGCGACGCGACGCGAATCCTCCAGCGGGGCGACGCGGATGTGATGCTCGCCGGCGGAACCGAGGCCTCGTTGTGCGAGGTAGGGATCACATCGTTCAACTCGATCCGAGCACTGTCCACGCGCAACGATGCACCGGAGAAAGCAAGCCGGCCGTTCGATCGTGACCGTGACGGCTTCGTGCCCGGCGAAGGCGCCGGCATCCTGGTCCTCGAGTCGGTTGAGCACGCCACGAATCGCGGCGCCCGGATCTACGGCGAGGTGCTCGGCTTCGCGCTGACGTGCGATGCCTTTCACCAGGTCGCACCCGACGAGACAGGCGAGGCACCGGCGCGCGCCGTGACGCTTGCGATGAAAGACGCCGGCATCGAGCCCAAGGACATCGACTATGTCAACGCGCACGGCACGTCGACGCAATTGAACGACGCGGGCGAGACGAAAGCGCTGAAGATCGCGCTGGGAGACCATGCCTATAGGGTCCCGATCAGCAGCACCAAGTCGATGATCGGCCACCTGCTCGGCGCCGCGGGCGCCGTGGAGGCCATCGCCACGTTGCTCACGATCAACCGCGGAACCATCCACCCGACCATCAACTACGAGAATCCCGATCCGGCGTGCGACCTCGACTACGTGCCCAACCAGGCGCGGCGCAAGGACGTGCGCATCGCGATCTCAAATGGTTTCGGTTTTGGCGGCCACAACGCCGTCGTTGTCTTGAAGAAGTACGAGGAGTGATCCGACAAGCCAGTGACTGACGAAAACACAATCGGGACTGTCATCGGTCGCAGCCTCCAGGAGGAGATGCAGACCTCCTACATGGAGTACGCGATGTCCGTCATCATCAGCCGGGCCCTGCCCGACGTGCGTGATGGGCTCAAGCCTGTGCAGCGACGAATCCTGTACGCGATGCATCGCGCGGGCGCGACCTCCGGCAGCCGGCACCGGAAGTGCGCGGCGTTTGTCGGCGATGTCCTGAAGTTGTACCACCCTCACGGCGATACGGCGGTTTACGACGCGCTGGTGCGCATGGCGCAGCCCTTCTCGCTGCGCTATCCGCTCATCGACGGCCAGGGCAACTTCGGAAGCGTCGATGGCGACCCCCCGGCGGCCATGCGCTACACGGAGGCGCGGCTGTCCGCCATCACAGGCGAGCTGATGGCCGACATCGAGAAGCAGACGGTCGACATGGTCCCGAACTATGACGGCACCGAGGAGCAGCCCGCCGTTCTACCGGCGCGGCTGCCGAACCTGCTGGTCAACGGCGCGACCGGCATCGCGGTCGGAATGACGACCAACATCCCGCCGCACAACCTGCGCGAGATCACAAGCGGTGTGAAGCACCTCATCGAAAACCCTGAGGCAACCGGCGAGGATCTTCTGTCTTTCATCAAGGGCCCCGACTTTCCGACCGGAGGCAAGATCATGGGCACGGCCGGCATAAAGGCGGCGTACGCAACGGGCCACGGCCGCATCGTCGTGCAGGCGCGCCACACCTTCGAGCAGGCGCCCAACGGGCGCGAGCGCATCATCATCGACGAGCTTCCCTACGCGGTCAACAAGGCAACGCTCGTGGCGAAGATCGCCGAGCTGGTCTCAGACCGGAAGCTGGAAGGCATCGCCGACCTGCGCGACGAGTCGGACCGCCAGGGGATGCGCGTCGTCATCGAGCTCAAGCGCGATGCCCGCGTGTTCACCGTGTTGAACAACCTGTACAAGCACACCACGCTGCAGACGACGTTCGGCGTGATCATGCTCGCCATCGTCGACGGGCGGCCCGTCATCCTCAGCCTCAAGCAGGCGCTGCAGCTCTTCATCGACCACCGCCGCGACGTCATCCTGCGCCGCACGCGATTCGACCTCGAGCGTGCGCAGGAACGGGCGCACATCCTCGAGGGCCTGAAGATCTGCCTCGACCACCTCGACGAGGTGATCAAGACGATCCGGGCCGCTGCCGACCCGGACACCGCGGCCAACGAGCTGCAGACGAAGTTCGGCCTCAGCGAAAGGCAGGCGAAAGCGGTACTGGCTCTCACGCTGGGCCGACTGACCAGGCTGGAGCGCGGCAAGATCGACGCCGAGTACGAGGAGGTCATCAAGACGATCGCCTACCTCGAGTCCGTACTGGCGAGCGACCAGAAGGTGCGCATGCTCATCAAGGACGAGATGGACGATCTCGCCAAGAAGTACGGCGATGACCGTCGGACTGAGATTACCGATCAGGAAGCCACCGAGCTGTCGGCGGAAGACCTCGTACCGAAAGAAGAAGTCGTGGTCACGCTGACTCACCGCGGTTACGTGAAGCGCCAACCGCTACGTGTCTTCCGCGCGCAGAAACGAGGCGGCGTCGGGCTCAAGGGAGCGCGGCCCACCGCCGGAAGCGAAGCACCGAGCGGCACCCGCGAGGAGGACTATGCGCTGCACCTCCTCATCACGCACACCCATGCCTCGATGCTCTTCTTCACCCAAAGCGGACGCGTGTTCCAGCTGCGTGTGCATGAGGTGCCGGAGCGCGAGCGCCAGGCGAAGGGCATGCCGATCAACAACCTGATCGACATCGGGTCGAACGAGCGGATCACTGCAGTTTTTGTGCGGCCGGAATCGGAGACCGAGGCGCGCTACATGCTGATGGTCACCAAGAATGGATACATCAAGAAGACGGCGCTCGCCGAATACGCCAACGTGCGTCGCAACGGGTTGATCGCGATCAACCTGCAGGAGGGCGATGAGCTGGACTGGGTGACTCCGACCACGGGCTCAGACGAGATCCTGATCGCGACCTCGCTCGGCAAGGCGATCCGCTTCAGCGAGACAGAGGTCCGCGCGATGGGTCGCGATACCCAGGGCGTGATCGGCATCAAGCTCGCGAAGGACGACGCGGTCGCGGGTATGGCGACGGCGACGCCGGGTGGCGACCTCTTGGTCATCACCCAGCGGGGCTACGGCAAGCGCACTCAGGTCTCTGAATATCCGATGCACCACAGGGCGGGGCAGGGCGTCTTCACTTTGAAGATCACCGATCGTGTCGGCAAGCTCACAGCCATGCGGGTCGTGACCGATCCGGAGGAGGAGGTGCTCGTCATCAGCGCGAGCGGTATGGTGCTGCGCACGCAGGTGGGAGCGATTTCGCGCATCGGGCGCCAGACGCAGGGCGTGATTGTGATGCGCATTGCGGCCGACGACCAGATTGTCGCGATCGCGCCAGTGGCTGCCATCGAAGAAGGCGACACCAAGGAGTGACTTTGGAGCTCCAGCTGTGACTCCCTTCGGCTGGATCGGCGTCTGGCTCCTGGTGGTCAGCGTTCTGGCGATCGTGGCCGAAGGCGTTCTGGCGGCGGTGTGGGGTGCAGCCATCGCAAAGCGAACTCGCGCGCTGTCGGAACGAATCGAGTCCGAGCGCGGGCTGATCGAGGCCGACATTGCGCGGCTGCGAGCGGCCCTCTATGAGACCAAACAGCTCTGGAGACCTTATCGTCGCGTCTTGCGCTGGGTGCGCCATCCGCTCGCCATCGCCCTGTTGGAGTCCTACGCAAGGCGACGAGTGGGGGCTCGATGACCGAAAGCCAGGAAAAGATCAAGGCGCGCGCAGACGGCTTCGCTCACCAGGCGGTTGAGGACGCTGTGGCGCGCGAGCGAGCCCGCATCGCCCGCGAGTTGCACGACGGGATCGCCACGGACATAGCCGGAGCCATCTCGCTTTTCAAGGTCTACCTGGAGGGGAGAAAAGGGCAGCCTGACCAGACTCTGAAAAACGTGCTCGAGATCATGGAGCGGCTCCTCAAGCACGTCCGAGAGGCCCTCGCTGACCTCCGCCCGCCTCCGATTTCGCCTGATGGACTGGTTGGCGATCTTCGGCAGCAGGCTGAAGAGTTCGCTCGGCTTTACGGCATTCGTGTCGAGCTCTCGAGCAACGGGACCGAAGACCTCCTCTCCGGTCACCAGCGCGAGGTGGTCGCGCAGGTGGTGCGCGAGGCTCTGACCAACGTGCGCCGGCATTCGGGGTCGTCGATCTGCAGGGTGAGGATGGCCTTTGACGCTCGGCCATTCCTCGTCGAGGTGTCAGATGAGGGACGAGGCATCCTCGCCGGCGGAAACCTCGGTTATGGGCTGGTCGGAATGCGGGAAAGGGCGGCCGGGATTGGCGGCCGCCTCGAGGTGGTGAGCACCGAGGGTCGTGGCACCACGGTGTTTCTTTTCGGCCCGAACTAAGTCCAGGTCATCATCATCACCTCCACATCAGGGCCGGAACGACCGGCGGGGGCGCGGTTGCAATTCGGCCAGCGGTGAAACAAGTTCGTCGGCGCCAATCGCTCGCAGCTTTCGCGTGACGCTCTCGATGAGTGCACGGGTCTTGCGGTCGTCGACCTGGATGGCTCGCGCGATCTCCTGCGCCGAGAGCCCATAGCTCAACAGCTGGGCGACCTCACCCTCGCTTTCGTTTAGGCGACCGAGGGGGCCGCGCAGCGCCGCCACCAAAGGTGTCAGCGTGATGCCCAGCCCGCCTGCGTACAGGACGTCCTCTTCGCTATACCAGTGGTCACGGCGGCACCCGAGGACGAGCAGGCCGATCGGTCGCTGGCCTACCTCGCCCACGGGCGCGTACAGCAGCGCCGGCCAATCCAGCTCCCAGTCATAACCGAGGGATGGACTCGGGTTCTCGATCACGGAATTCACGACCATCGGGCGCTTCTCGAAAAGCGCGCGGCGGGCCAGCGGCATGAGCGGTCGACCCTTCAGGAAGCGGCGTGAAACTTCTGATGCGGCGATCGGCTGGAGCCAACCGGCGCGCAGGTAGCCGAGCACCCACCGGTCGTGGCAGAGGGTTTCGAGGGCCAGTCCCAGCCGGCGCCTGGCTTGTTGGAACTCTGGGAGCTGGCCCATGTCGGGAGGTTAGGTGCGGTCGGCGGCCATGACCTCACCGCAGGTTCAGCGTTTCCTCAAGAAACCCTGAACCTGTTAGGTTCCGGTTGGGGATGGTGGCGTGACGGCCAGGTTGCTTGTCGTCGACGACGAGCCACGCACGGCGGAGCTCACCGCCGAGCTGCTGCGCCGTGCTGGCTACGCGGTCGAGGTCGCGGTCAGCGGGACTGAGGCCCTGCAGCGCGTCCGTTCCAACTCTCCAGACCTGATGTTGCTCGACTATGAGATGCCCGACATGGAGGCGCCCGAAGTCCTCGACTCTCTGCGATCGGGTGCTGATCGCGTTGCGTTTCCGGTCATCATCCTGACCGGCGCGCGCCACTCACCTGGAGACCAGGTACTCGGAATCGAGCGCGGCGCGACCGACTACATCGTCAAGGGCACCGACCGGCAGGTGCTGTTGGCACGCGTGCGCGGAGCGCTTCGCGAACGCACGGCCGAGACGCGAGTCATCGCCAGCGGGCGGTTGCGAATCGATCTGGCGCGCGGCCAGGCATGGCTTGGCGAGCGTGCATTGAAGCTCGAGCGGCGGCCACTGCTGATGCTGCAGCTGCTTGCCGGACGACCCGGCGAGGTGGTGGCGCGCGCCGAGCTACTTGAGAAGGTTTGGGGGACCAGCTACACGGGGTTCGAGCACAGTCTTGAGCAGGCGGTGCACCAGATCCGGCGTGCGCTGGAGGAGCCTGGTTGGATCGAGACGGTCCGTGGAATCGGCTACAGGTTCGCCCCCCAGCCCTGAGCTGGCGGCGGCGCTGCACCAGCTGCGCTCGACGCTGGCCAGGTTGAAGGCGGAGCTCGAGCTTTCGCAAGCAGATGGGATCGCCCCGCCGGTTGAGCGCTTGCTGGGGGATCTCAAGGACACGTTCGTGCTGCTTCGGGCGGTCGAGCAGGCGGCCTTCGGGCTCGTCCCGGTCCTGGTGGTCGACGACGACGCGAGGCTCGCGGAACTGACTGCGCGCGGCCTGCGGCGGCTGGGCTACGAGGCGGAGCCGGCGGACGCGTTGCGAGAACTGCAGCCTGGCGAGGTGGTGGTTTTCGATCTCGGCCTTGCGCCGAGCCTTGACGAAAGTGAACGAGCAGCGTTGAGAGCCGCGCGGCCAATTGTCGTCACCGGCGCCACCGACCCGGGTTCGCGTGGTCTGGCCGCTAGCCTCGATGCCAGCGACTACCTCGTGAAGCCGATCGAGCTGGAGGAGCTGGTGGCTGCGATCAGACGGCGAACGGCGGAAGGGTGACGGTGAACACGGCACCGCAGCGATTCCCCTCGTAGATCGATTGGCCTTGGTGCCCTCGCACCACCAGCCCCTATATGACAGCCGGTTCCATGCCGATCCTAATTGCTGTCACGCGCTCCCAGTCGCCAGATCAAGCTCAATCGGACCTTAACGGTGGCCCCAGAACGGCCATGTCATATTTCTCGAAGAGCGCTGCGATGACCTCTCGATCTGGGTGAGCACCCCGCGAAATCGGACCCAACTCCTCATAGAACTTGTGTCCACCCCCGGGCGTGTAGACGACAACGATCTCGCCTGGCTCATCCGTCAGGTTCAGGAAGGCGTGTGGGACTCTGGACGGAAGGTACGCAAAGCCGCCTTCCTGGCAGTAGAAGATCTCGTCTCCAATCCTGATTTTGTACCGTCCTTTCAGAACGTGGATCGTTTCTTCCTGTTTGTGGTGTACGTGTAGCGGAGGACCGCCATGCGGTGAGACCTCGACGATGAAGTAGTCGAATGCTCCGCCGGTATCCTCGCCCGTGACCTTAAAGATCAGATCGCGGCCAGGGCCGGATTGGAGACGCAAGCCCTCACCTGGGGCTAGAACCTTGTATCGGCTGGCTGTAACTTTCATCTTTTGCCTCCTAACCGGGCGGTCGTTAGGGACCAGACTATATGGTGCCTGCCGAAATGTCAAGGCCCTTATAATTAGGGGCCAAACCGATGGAGATGCCCATCCGCGTCAGCCGCGACTTCGCCGTGAAATACGCGGACGCGAGCTCTTCGGCGACCGAGTGCGCGATGAACCTCGCCCGCACCGGCGACCTCGTTCTCGGGCGGGTCGTCTCGGCGCTGCAGCCGCTGGAGATCAGTCCCGCCGGCGGGTTGGTGTTGGGCATCCTCAAGGATGCCGGCGAGCCCTGCCCGCCGAACTACATCAGTGAGCGGTTGATCGTAAGTCGGGCCACAGTGACAGGCGTGCTCGACACCCTGGTCAAGCGAGGCCTGGTGCGCCGGGAGCCGCATCCGACGGACCGGCGGATGGTGCTGGTCCACCTTACGAAGGCCGGCTCCCGCATGGCCGACACGGTTCGCCGTACGGTGCATCGCGGCGAGGCGGACTGGATGGGCCCGTTGAGTGAGCATGAACGTGCCCAGTTGACGGAGCTCCTGGGGAAGCTTCAGAGGCACCTGGCCTAGCGGCTCTCGGCATGATGGTGCTCGCGCAGGGAGTGGAACGCCGCACGCTTGGTCAGCCGCCGAACGGGCGCGCCACGGCCGACGTCTCGGGCGGAAGATCCAGCGGTTGTGGTCGCTTGCTGGTCCGGACCTGTGTTCGCCCACCGAGCTGTAACGCGGGGGGCCGAAAGTCCCATGAATCCCTGGTCGGCCAGCACGAGATCTTGCGTTCCACTCAGCTGCATGCTGGCGACCATGACTCGGAAGACCCTTTTGAAGCAGCAATGTCCGCTGGCGTTTGTGGTGCTCGCGTGGGTGATGTACATAAGCGGCGCGGTGGTGTTGATGGTGACGCGCCAATGGATTATCGCCGGCACCTGGATCGTGCTGGCTCCAGTCACCATGTGGGCGTATGTCAAATGGTTCCCGGCGATCTCGCCATTGATGGGATACGGCAACGTCGAGGACGTGCCGGCGGTGCCGGTGCGGAGTACCGCCACCGTGACTCTTTACACCGCACTCGGATGTCCGTTCTGTCCGATAGTCACGCGCCGGCTGCACGAGCTTCAGTCGCACATGGGATTCGCCCTTCATGAGGTCGACGTCACAGCCAGGCCGGACATCCTCACGCGGAAGGGGGTCTGGTCAGTGCCTGTCATCGAGGTGGGCGACCGGCGAATCGTCGGTCACGCGACCAGCGAACAGCTAGGCGCCTTCATTGCAAGCGGCACTGATCAGGCTACGCAGGCCGAGCCATCGCAGCTCGTCTCCCTGACGCCGCGTAACGTCTAGTCGTTCACCCTACCTCTGAACGCCGAGAGGACGACTGAGAAAACCGCGCCATCAGCGACGGGTCAACCGTTGAACGGCGGCAGGACCACCGTGAAGACCGCACCCCGGCGGCTGCCCTCGAACAAGAGTTGGCCTTGATGC
>JBGQGS010000041.1:0-14991 GCA_041497555.1 Candidatus Dormibacteraceae bacterium
CGGCTGCGTGAGAGAGAGCCAAGCCGAGTGCAGGCGATCTTTGAGTGGGGCTACGACCAGCTGCGCGCGCTCATCCGGGAAAACGTTTCGGCGGATGCGCTTTTCGTCATCCCCCTGGCGATGACGCTCTTCCTTTTCATCCTCATCGCGAACTGGCTCGAAGTTTTTCCGCTGGCGGTGTTCCCGATCCTTCATGGGGCCAACGCTGATCTCAACCAGACCCTCGCGATGGCGCTGATCGTGATCGGCGTCGTCCAGTGGTACAGCGTGCGCGTGCTCGGCTGGAAGGGCTACTTCCTGCGTTTCACCAAGCCGTTCGAGCTGCCGCTGGTCGCTCGCATCGCGTTCATGCCGTTCAATGTCTTGGAGGAGTTGGTGAAGCCGGTCACGCTTTCGCTGCGGCTCTTCGGCAACATCTTCGCCGGGGCCGTGATGATTGGCCTCATCGCGGGGTTTGGATCCGTGGCGCTGCCGGTCGTGGGTACGGTCGGCGGCACGGTCATCGGCGCGGTCCTGCTCAGCGTGTGGAAGGCGTTCGACGTACTGTTCATCGGCTTCGTCCAGGCGTTCATCTTCATGTTGCTCACGGTCATCTACTTCGGCCAGGCCCGAGAAGGCCTAGAACACCAACATCATTAGGAGGAATCAATGACAGATCACGGACTTGTTCTCGCCGGCGCCCTGGTCGCGTTCGGCCTCGCCATCGGGTTGGGCGCCATCGGCGCAGCCTTCGGTGACGGCCTCGCTGGCAATGCCTTCATCAGTGGGGTCGCACGCCAGCCTGAGGCACAGGGAAGGATGATCCCGTGGCTCTTCACGATCGTCGGCCTGGTCGAGGCGATGTACTTCATCAACCTGGCCTTTGGTTTCGTGTTCCTGTCGAACGTCCCCGCGAAGTAGGTAGATATGTTCCTGGCCGGCGTCGCCGGCGTCATCGAGATCAATGGGACCGTGATCGTCGAGCTGGTCACGTTCTTGATCATGCTGGCCATCCTCGCCCGCTACGTGTACCCGGAGGTCGTCAAGGTCGCTGAGGCCCGGCAGCGTGCGATCGCAGATCAGCTGAAGGAGGCGGAGCATGCGCGCACTGAGGCCGAGCTGCGTTTGAAGGACGCCGAGGCGAAGCTGGACGACGCCCGCAAGACCGCGCAGGGCGTGATCGATGCCGCCACCAAGTCGGGCGAGCAGCTGCGACAGGAGCTCAAGCAGAAAGCTGAAGAGGAGTCGAAGCGAACCGTCGAGGCCGCGCGCAAAGAGATCGAGGCCGAGCGCGAGCGTGCAATCCAGTCGGTGCGCGGCGAGGTGGCGAACCTGGTCGTGGCGGCCACGGAGAAGGTCATCGGCGAGACCCTCGACGACAGTAAGCACCGGGAGCTGATCGACAGGGCTATCGCGGAGGTTGCGAGTGGCAACGGCAGCAGCTAGGCGGTATGCGAAGGCCGTTTTCGATCTGGCCCAGGAGTCGGGACAGGTCGATGAATGGAGCCGGCGGTTGGCGCAGCTGCGCGAGCTGCTCTCCGACCACGACGTGGCAGCTGTCCTGACCAATCCGACGATCGCCGTCGACCGGCGGATGGAGTTGATCTCTGCGACTCCCCACGAGCTCGACCACGAGACCACCAACCTCGCGAAGCTGTTGATCGAGTCGGATCGCGTACGGGACGTGGGAGCGATCGAGGTTGAGTTCCAGCGGCTGGCCGACGAGTCCGCCGGCCGGGTCCGCGCCATCGTCACGACGGCGATCGAGCTCACGCCGAAAGATCGCGATCGCGTCGCGGACGAGCTGTCGAAGCGCCTGGGCAAGGAGATCAGCCTGCACGTCGTGGTGGATCCCAGAATCCTGGGCGGCCTGAAGGTCCAGTACGGCGACCGGCTGGTCGACGCCAGCGTCGCCACCCGATTGCAGCAATTGCGCCGCCGTCTCGCGGCCTCATAGGAGTTAGCGAAGAAGTGGGAATCAGCACCAAAGAGATCTCCGAAGTCATCAAGGAACGGCTCAAAGATTTCGACGCGAGCCTGGTCTCGACCGACGTCGGGCGCATCGTCGCGACCAGTGACGGCATCGCGCAGATCTACGGGCTGCAGAACGCGATGGCCGGCGAGCTGCTCGAGTTCCCTCACGAGACTTTCGGCCTGGCCTTGAACCTGGAGGAGGACCAGGTCCGCGCCGTCATCCTGGGTGACTACGGCCATCTCCACGAGGGCGACGAGGTGCGCACCACGGGACGGTTGCTCGAGGTGCCTGTCGGCGAGGAGCTCATCGGTCGCGTGGTCAATCCGCTGGGGATTCCGATCGACGGCAAAGGCCCGCTCAAGACGACCAAGACGCTCCCGGTGGAGAAGATCGCCCCGGGCGTCATCACGCGCAAGCGCGTGGACAGCCCCGTGCAGACGGGCATCAAGGCCATCGACGCGATGATCCCCATCGGCCGCGGCCAGCGTGAGCTGATCATCGGCGATCGATTCACGGGCAAGACGACGGTCCTCCTGGACACGATCATCAACCAGAAGGGCAAAGACCTCATCTGCATCTACGTCGCCATCGGCCAGAACGCGGCATCGATCGCCCGCGTCGCGGCGACCCTCGAGGAAAGCGGCGCGATGGACTACACGATCATCGTCGCCGCCACCGCGTCGGATGCGGCGTCGCTCAACTTCATCGCGCCCTATGCCGGCTGCGCGATGGGCGAGTACTTCATGGAGAAGGGCAAAGAGGCGCTCTGCTGCTACGACGACCTGACGAAGCAGGCGTGGGCATATCGCGAGCTGTCCCTGAACCTGCGCCGGCCGCCGGGGCGCGAGGCGTACCCGGGCGACGTCTTCTACCTCCACTCGCGGCTGTTGGAGCGCGCCGCCAAGATGAGCGAGGCCAACGGCGGGGGCTCGCTGACCGCGCTGCCCGTGATCGAGACGCAGGCCAACGACGTGTCGGCCTTCATCCCCACGAACGTGATCTCCATCACAGACGGACAGATCTACCTGCAGGCGGACCTGTTCAACGCCGGGCAGCGGCCGGCGCTCAACGTGGGCATCAGCGTCTCGCGCGTCGGCGGTGACGCGCAGACCAAGGCCATGCGACAGGTCGCGGGCCAGCTGCGACTCGACCTCGCCCAGTACCGGGAGCTGGCGGCCTTTGCGCAGTTCGCGTCAGACCTCGACACCCAGACTCGAAACCAGCTGGAGCGCGGTGCTCGGCTGACCGAGCTGCTCAAGCAGGACAAGTACCTCCCCGTGCCACTCGCCGAGCAGGTGGCGGTGATCTACGCCGGCACGCAGGGGCACCTCGACAAGGTTCCCGTGGCCAAGGTCAGGGAGTGGGAGGCTGGCTTCGTCCGGTTTCTCAAGAGCGAGCGCGCCGCCGTTCTGTCGGAGATCGAAAAGAAGAAGGCGCTGGACGACGGCCTGCTCGAGCGACTGAAGGCCGCGATCTCGACCTTCAACCACCAGTTTGGCGTCGAGGGCTACCAGGACGTGCCTGACCCGGGGGGCAAGGCCGAGCCGCCTGCCGCTGCCGCAGCCAAACCCGCCCCGAAGAAGAAGAAGTAAGTGCCTGCATTCAGGGACATCGTCAGGCGCATCGATTCGATCAAGAACACGCAGAAGATCACCAAGGCGATGCAGGTCGTCGCCGCGACGCGTCTGCGGCGAGCACAGGCTGCGGTGCAGGCGACGCGTCCTTATGCGGAGAAGATGGTCGAGGTGCTGCAGACGGTGGGCGAGCGCGCCACGGAGTACAAGCACCCGTTCCTCGTCCGCCGCGAGGGCAAGCGCGCGGTGATGATCCTCGTGACAACGGACAAGGGCCTCTGCGGCGCGATCAACGTCAACAACATCCGCGCTGGCACGCGCTACATGAACGAGCACCACACCGAGGGCCAGCGCTATGTCACGGTCGGTCGCAAGGGCCGCGATTTCCTGCTGCGATACCGGCGCGAGGTGATCGCGGAGGTGAGCGGCGTATCGGACCGCCCGACGGTGGCGGAGATCCTTCCGGCGATCACCGTGGCCCTCGAGGAGTACACGCAGGGCAAGACGGATGCGGTGCTCCTGTGCTACGCGAAGTGGGTGTCGACGATGAAACAAGAGGCGACGGTACGCGTGCTGATCCCCGCCGAGATACCCCAGCGTGAAGCGGGAGTCACTGGCCCCCGGGCCGACTACATCTACGAGCCCGACCCGGAGTCGGTGCTCGACGGCCTGCTGCCTCGCTACGTGGAGACCCAGGTCTTCCAGGCCGTGCTGGAGAACAAGGCGAGCGAGTACTCGGCCAAGATGATCGCGATGCAGAACGCGACCAATGCCGCCGGCGACCTGATCGACGCGCTCACGCTATACGCAAACAAGGTGCGCCAGGCAGGCATCACCACCGAGCTGATGGAGATAGTTAGCGGCGCCGAAGCGATGCGGGCGTCGAGCTGAGGGAGGGCAATCAGATGGCGAAAACGAAACACGCACCAAAAGCCGAGAAGAAGACCAAGGACGGCCGCGTCAGCCAGGTCATCGGCGCCGTGGTCGACGTCGAGTTCCCGCCGGGGGAGCAACCCGAGCTGTTCGAAGCGCTCGAGGTCAAGACGGGCGACGGCCGCACAGTCGTGTTGGAGGTCGAAGGCGCGATCGGCGACAACGTGGTGCGCACGATCGCGATGGACGCCACCGACGGCTTCCGCCGTGGCGACCCGGCGAGGGCGACCGGCGGGCCGATCTCGGTCCCCGTCGGCGTGGAGACGCTCGGGCGCATGTTCAACGTGATCGGCACCCCGATCGACGACGAGCCCGCGCCGGAAGGCGTCACGCGATGGCCCATCCACCGTCCCGCGCCGCCAGTCTCCGAGCAGCAGGCCAAGGTGGAGATCCTCGAGACCGGGATCAAGGTCATCGACCTCATCTGCACCTTCGCCAAGGGCTCGAAGATCGGGCTCTTCGGCGGCGCGGGGACGGGCAAGACCGTGATCGTGCAGGAGCTGATCCGCAACATCGCTTATCAGCACAAGGGCCGGTCGGTGTTCGCCGGCGTGGGCGAGCGCACGCGCGAGGGCAACGACATGTATCACGAGATGCAGGACGCCGGAGTGCTCCCGCAGACAGCCCTCGTGTTCGGCCAGATGAACGAGCCGCCAGGCGCCCGGGCGCGCGTCGGCTTGACCGGCCTGACCATGGCGGAGTATTTCCGCGACGCGGAAGGCGCGGACACGCTGCTCTTCATCGACAACATCTTTCGCTACCTGCTCGCGGGGTCCGAGGTGTCGGCGCTGCTTGGCCGCATGCCGTCGGCCGTCGGCTACCAACCCACCCTCGCGACGGAGATGGGTGAGCTCCAGGAGCGGATCACGTCGACGAGCAAGGGCTCGATCACGTCGGTCCAGGCCGTGTACGTGCCGGCCGACGACTACACCGACCCGGCCATCCAGACCGTGTTCGCCCACCTCGGCGCCACCGTCCGCCTCGAGCGCTCGCTGGTCGAGATCGGGATCTACCCCGCGATTGACCCCCTGGGTTCTTCCAGCCGGTTCGTCGAGCCTTCGATCGTCGGGCAGGAGCACTACGACGCCGCGCAGGGCGTCAAGAAGACGATGCAGCGCTACAAGGACCTGCAGGACATCATCGCCATCCTCGGCATGGAGGAGCTGTCGGAGGACGACAGGCAAGCCGTGTCACGCGCTCGGAAGATCCAGCGCTTCCTCTCTCAGCCCTTCAACGTCGCCCAGCGCTTCACGGGGCGCGAGGGCAAATCGGTGCCGATCAGCGAGACTGTGCGCGGGTTCAAAGAGATCCTCGAAGGCAAGCACGACGACCTGCCGGAGCAGGCGTTCTACATGGTCGGCACGATCGACGAGGCGCGGGCGCAAGGCGAAGAGATGAAGAAGAATTCGTGAAGTTCCCGCTGCGCGTGGTGAGCGTCGAGCGAAGCCTCTTCGAGGGCGACGTCGAGTTCATCATCGCCAATGGCGCGGACGGAGAGCTGGGCGTCCTCGCGCGGCACGCGCCGCTCATGACCGTGCTCAAGCCCGGGCCGCTGCGAATCCAAGAGGTGATTGGAGGACCTGAGCAGCTCCTCTTCGTCGGCGGGGGCTTCCTCGAGGTGCTGCCCGACCGCGTCACTGTGCTCGCCGATGTCGCCGAGCACGCCGACGAGATCTCGGTCGAGCGGGCCGAGGAGGCGCGCCGCCGTGCTCAGGAAAAGCTGGCCGGCACGCTCACCACAGCCGAAGAGGTTGAATTCGAGCAAGCGCTGGCGGTAGCGGAAGCTCGACTGCGGCTGGCGCGCATGCGCCGGTAGTGTCGAGCGAGCGGCAGCACGCGCTGCGAATCACTGGCGGAGCGCAGCTTGCAGGCAACATCTGCATCAGCGGCTCGAAGAACGCAGCCTTGCCGGAGATGGCCGCGGCGCTGTTGACCAGGGAGACGATCACCTTGAGCAACGTCCCGAAGGTGACGGACTCCTCCGTGATGGGGGAGATCCTGACCGGCCTCGGCGGCACGTGCGAGGGCGAAGGCACCGTGATCCTTTGCATGGCAAACGCGAAGGCCAGCGAGGTGCCGGCCGAACTCGGCCGCCGCATGCGGGCGACGATCGTGCTGCTCGGCGCCCTCCTGGGGCGGTTCGGACACGCGCGTCTGCCGCGGCCGGGCGGCGACGACATAGGTGCGCGCCGGGTCGAGCAGCACCTTCGTGGCTTGCGTCAGATGGGCGCTCACATCACCGAAACCGAGACGGAGATCGTCGCCGAGGCAGAACGGCTGCATGGTGAGCGGATCGTCTTCGACCTGCCCACCGTCACGGGCACCGAGAACATCCTGCTCGCGGCCGTACTCGCACGCGGGCGAACCGAGATCTTCAACGCCGCGCGCGAACCTCATGTCCAGGACCTCTGCCGCCTGCTCGTCAAGATGGGCGCGTTGATCGAAGGCATCGGCACCGAGCGGCTCCTGGTCGACGGAGTGGGTGAGCTCGGTGGCGCGGAGCACGCGGTCATCGCCGACTACCTGGAGGCCGGGACTTACGCCATCGCGGTCGCCGCGGCGGGCGGCGAGCTGCGGTTGGACTGCAGCCGGCCAGAGGACCTCAACCTGGTGCTGCTCAAGCTCGAGCAGGCGGGCGCTCACGTCGAGGTGGGCGATGGATGGTTTCGAGTTGGACGCCAGCTGCGGACCCGCCTGAAGCCCAACGACATGTCGACGTGGACGTTCCCCGGTTTCCCGACCGACCTTCAGGCACAGTACATGGCGCTGATGACCCAGGCCGACGGCAAGACGGTCATCTCAGAGTACGTGCACGAGAATCGATTCCAGCACGTGGCGCAGCTCGCCAAGATGGGCGCGGGGATCACCGTCGAGGGGCGCCTCCACGCCGTGGTCCACGGCCCATGCAGGCTGCGAGGCACGGACGTGGCGATCCCGGACATCCGATCCGGCGCCGCGTTGGTGATCGCGGCGCTGTGCGCCGAAGGGGAGAGCGTGCTGCGCAACGCCTGGCATGTCGAGCGGGGCTACGAGAACATGGCCGGCAAGCTCGCGTCGGTCGGCGCGCGGATCGAGGTGGTCACCGTCGACCAGGAGTCAGGCGCGTTCGGACACACGTACGAGTGACCCGTGCTCTCTAAGAAGATCGGCATCGACCTCGGCACCTCGACGGTCCTGATCTACGTCAAGGGTGAGGGGATCGTGATCAACGAACCCTCGCTGGTAGCTGTGAACCGCGACGGCACGCGCATCCTGGCCGTGGGCAAGGACGCCTTGGAGATGGTCGGCCGCGCGCCGGACACCATCCAGGTGGTGCGCCCGATGCGCGAAGGGGTGATCGCCGATTTCGTCGTGACCGAAGGCATGCTGCACCACTTCATCAGCAAGGTCCAGGGCCGGCAGCGGATCTTCAAACCCGAAATCATGATCTGCGTTCCATCAGGCGTTACCTCGGTCGAGCGTCGCGCCGTCACGGAGGCCGCGATCTCAGCCGGCGCCCGACAGGCCTGGTTGATCGATGAACCCCTGGCCGCCGCGATCGGGGCGGGCCTGCCGATCTCAGAGCCGAGGGGCAACGCGATCTGCGACGTGGGCGGTGGCACGACGGAGATCGCGGTGATCTCCCTCTCGGGCATGGTCGTGGCGCACTCGATCCGCGTGGGCGGGAACCGAATTGACGACGCGATCACGACTTACATGAAGCGCAAGCACAACCTGTTGATCGGAGAACGCACGGCAGAAGAGGTGAAGATCGCCATCGGATCGGCGATCCTGATGAAGGAACCACTCGTCACCGAGGTGCGCGGGCGCGACCTGGTCTCCGGCCTGCCCAAGAACGTCCAGGTCACCTCGAACGAGGTGACGGAGGCGATCCAGGAGCCGCTGCGGCTGATCGTCGGGGCGGTGCGGGACGTGCTCGAAGAAACCCCCCCGGAGCTCGCCGCGGATATTTTCGATCGCGGCATCGTGCTGTCGGGTGGAGGGGCTCAGCTTCGGGGGCTCGACCGTTACCTTGCGATGCACACCGGCATCCCGGCGGTGGTGGCGGACGATCCGCAGACCTCCGTCGTGAGGGGTACCGGACTGGCGCTGGAGAACTTCGAGGTCCTGAAGCGGAATCAGAGCTACCTTCGGTAGCTCGATGATCGGGTTGCAGGTGGTCGTCGACGGATCCGGGCTCGAGCGACCGCGTGCGGGCGTCGGCGTCTACACGACGCAGATCCTCCACGCGATGTCTGTCGACCGGCCCGACTGCCGCCTGACCGTCTTCGGCCCGCCGGGCGCTTTCATCCACGTACCCAACAGCAGCTACCGGCCGATTCCGCGTGCGCGGCTGGTCGGCCGGCACCTGCAATGGCCGGCGCGCATCAGGCAGTTGAAGCCCGATGCATATTTCGGGCCGGCGGGCGTCCTCCCCCTGGGCGACGTCGGCTGCCCATCCGTGATCACCATCCACGACCTCGCCATCTACCGCAATGCGAGATGGTTTCCGGCACGCCAGCCGCTCAGCACGCGTTTCGTTGTGCCGCGTTCGGTGCTGCGGGCCGACGTGGTGATCGCCGTCTCGGAGAACACCGCAAAAGATGTCGTCGACATATTCGGCATACCCCGATCGCGGATCGAGGTCGTGCCCCACGGCGTCGCGGCGAACTTTGCGCCAATGCGCGCCGAGGACCTGGCGGCGGCCCGCGCGCGGCTGAAGCTGCCCGAGCGATTCATCCTCTTCGTGGGCACCATCGAGCCGCGCAAGAACCTCGAAACGTTGCTGGAGGCCTGGGCGATGATGCGTGACCGGCCCGACCTCGTCGTCGTCGGCGCCTTCGGGTGGCTTTACGAGCCGATCCGCGAGCGGATGAACCGGATGGGAGCCGGTCTGCATCACCTCGACGGGCTTGATCCCACCGACCTGCCCGCCGTCTACAACCTGGCCCGCGTGCTCGCCCACCCGGCGTGGTACGAGGGCTTTGGCCTGCCGCCGCTGGAGGCAATGGCCTGCGGCACGCCGGTGGTGGTATCGGACCGTTCCAGTCTTCCGGAAGTCGTGGACGGCGCCGGCCTTGTCGTTCCGGCGGACCAACCTGACGAGTGGCGGAAGGCGCTCGAGACGGTGGTCGGCGACACCGAGCTTGCCGCGGACCTGAGAAGGCGGGGTATCCTGCGCGCCGCTCAGTTCAGCTGGGCGCGCGCCGCGGGTCTCACCTGGCAAGCGATCGACCGGGCGATTACCCGCCCGTCCTAGCTGTCCGGCGCCGCCCGAGCTTCCGCGAACGCGCACGCATCCGCGATCACGCTCACGGCATAGTCGAACTCCATCCCATTTACATCTGTCCCTGGCTGGGGCTCGAACGTACTCATCGGATCAGCCGCTAACGCCGGGTTAAGCGATCACCTCGCTGATTACGTCCGCCACACCGGCGGCGCACCGCTCCCAGGTGTACGTGCGGGCTCGGGCACGCCCGGCGCGCGCGAGTCCGGTGCGGAGCTTTTCGTCGCCGAGCGCGACCTCGAGCACCTTGGCGAGCTGCTCGGGATCCGCCGCGTCGTGAAAATAAAGGGCGGCGTCGCCCCCAACCTCGGGTAGGGAAGAGGCCTTGGCGGCCACCACCACCTTGCCGCGGGCCATCGCCTCAAGCACGGGGAGGCCGAACCCCTCGTAAAGGCTTGGCACCACGACAGCGCCTGCGCGCTTGTAGAGGAGCTCCAACGTCGGTTGGTCGACCCGGCCGAGGACGCGACACCGCGATGAGGCACGCAGCTTTGCCGCCAGGGCCGGGTCGCGCTCGGGGCCGGCGACAGCGAGCGTGACACCATCCAGCCGCTCGATCGCCGCCAGCGCCGCGGCCTGGTTCTTGCGGGTCTCGATGCGTCCAACCTGCAGCACGAAGGTGCCATTCAGGCCCAGCTCGGCGAGTCGGGAGGCGGGGGCCGGCGCCGCGGTTGGCTCGGAGACGCCCAGCGGCACGACCCGGACTCGGTCCGGGCGCACCCCGTACGCCGACACGAGGTCCGCCTTGGTGGATTCCGAGACCGCGATCAGGAGGGGACAGCGCAGCGCCGCCCACCGCGTGGTGAGCCCCAGGTAGGCGCGTTCGGTCGCTGAGTACGCGTGCGGGTGGCGCTCGAAAGCCAGGTCGTGCACCACCGTCATCGCCTGCCCGGGCCAGGCGAATGGAACAGCGTGAGCGGGGACGAAAAGCAGGTCCGGCCGTTCGGCCGCCAGGGCGACGGGGAGGCGCACCTGCGACCACAGCCGGCGGAAAGGGATCACCATGACGTCGACGCCGAGTCCCGCGCGAGGCCGCGAGGCGAAGAACCGCCAGCGCAGCTGAGGCGCGGCGGCCGCCAGTCGCGTGCAGACCTCGCGCGTGTACACCTCGGTGCCGGTCATCACCGCTCGAGTCGCGGGGTTCACGTCGACCGCGACCGTCTTCAACCCCGTGGTCTCACCTTTCGCACCTTAAGCTATCGTCGATGCTGAGCAGCGTGCGAGCGGCAGCTCTCCTGCTGACGGTGGTGGCGACCGGTTACCTCCTACAGGCCGGTGACCCGGCGGCACAGTCGAAAGCCCTCCATGCGTCGCCCCCACAGCTGGGCGTGTTCCAGGCCCAGGCTCCAGATCCGCCGAGCCTGGACCACGAATACTTCATCTCGCACCGTGACGTCGTGCCGGTGGGGCGGCAGAACATCACGCTGCCCATCCTGATGTACCACTACGTCCGCACGCCGCCCTCGATGCGGACTGACTTGCTCGGGTACAAGCTCTCGGTCTCGCCTGCCGACTTTGCGGAGCAGATTGAGTGGCTTGCGCTGAATGCATTCCACCCGGTCGACTTCAACGACGTGCGGGCATACTTCGCCGGCACACAGCCGCTGCCCGCCAAACCGGTCGTGATCACCCTCGACGACGGATACGCCGACCTTTACACGACGGCGTATCCGATTCTCGCAGCGCACGCTTTCAAAGCGGTCGCCTACATCGTCAGCGGCTTTGTTGGCCAGCCGCGCTACGTCACTGCGGGACAGGTCGTGGAGTTGGACCGCAACGGCATCGAGATCGCCTCCCACACGGTCGACCACGCCAACCTGGCGCGGTCCTCGTTCGCTTCGACGATGCGTGAGCTCGTCGATTCGAAGCGCTGGCTCGAGCATCTTCTCGGTCACCCGGTGCTCGACTTCGCCTACCCGTCCGGGCAGTTCAATGCGCAGGTCGTGGCGGAGGTTCAGCAGGCCGGCTACGACACGGCGGTCACGACGATGTCGTCGGTCGACCACAGCCTGATGGACCGGTACCTGTGGACCCGCGTCCGCGTGGGTGGCGGCGAGTCGATGTCCGATTTCGTGAGCAACCTCGGCAGTCCGATGCCATGCACCACGATCACGGTGTTGGACATTGAAACCGCGGACCCCGCCCCGCCGCCGATCGCGAGGCCGAACCTGCTGCTGCCGATATAGGTGATGCAGGCCCGCGTCCTGGGCGTCAGGGTCGATTGCCTCGACATGGGCGCCGCCCTCGAGCGCATCGAGCAGCTCGTCGACGCCGGTGGCCATCACCTCGTCGCCACGGTCAATCCTGAGTTCGTCATGAGGGCGCATCGAGACCACGCGTTTGCCGGGGTGCTCGAATCGGCCGACCTGTGCCTGGCCGACGGCACAGGGGTGGTCTGGGCTGCCAGGCGGCTGGGCTGCGCCATCAGCGGGCCCGTCGCAGGCGTCGATCTCATCCCACCGCTGGCGGCGACGTGCGCCCGTCGGGGCTTCCGACTTTTCCTGCTCGGCGCTGCGCCCGGCGTCGGGGCCGAGCTCGCTTCGCGCTTGCGGGCGGAGCATCCAGGCCTCGAAGTCGCGACTCACCCGGGCTCACCGGATCCTTCCTCCGACGATGAGACGTTGAACTTGATCCGGGCGCACCGAACCCAGGTCCTTCTCGTTGCGTTCGGCGCTCCGAAGCAGGAGCTGTGGATCGACCGCGTGAAGGAGCGGCTCGGTGTCGCCCTTGCGATCGGCGTCGGTGGAGCCTTCGACTACCTCACCGGTCGCGTGCCACGCGCACCCGTTTGGATGAGAAGCGCCGGTCTCGAGTGGCTGCACAGGCTCATACGCCAGCCGTGGAGGATCCGCCGCATGGCCGTGCTGCCCGCCTACGCATTCAAGGTTCTCAGCGCGGACAAGTAGGATGGCGAACCATGTCCACGGAGGCAAAGCCAGAGCTCAGCATCGTCGTCCCCTGCTACAACGAAGAGGAACGGCTCCCTCGCACCATCGAACAGATCGAGCGGTATCTCGCCGCCAAGCATCTCTCGTACGAGCTGATCCTGGTCGACGACGGCAGCACCGATGGAACCCGACTGGTCATGGATGCAGCGGCCGAGCGCAATCGATTCGTGCGGCTAGAGGCCCTGCCGCGCAACCGCGGTAAGGGCCGCGCCTTAGCCGAGGGAGTGGCCGTTGCCAGGGCCGCCGAGATCCTTGTCACCGACGCCGACCTCTCCACTCCGATCGAAGAGCTCGATAAGCTCCGGGCCGAGCTGCACAAAGGCGCCGGCGTGGCGATCGCCTCGCGTGCCATGAGGGCTTCCCGGGTGGAGGTGTCGCAGCCCATCTATCGCGTGCTCATGGGCAAGGTTTTCAATCTCCTCGTCCAGGCCGTGCTGCTACCCGGCATCTGGGATACCCAGTGCGGCTTCAAGCTCTTTCGCGCGGACGTCGCGCACGAAGCGTTCGCCGGCCTTACGACTGACGGCTTCGGCTACGACCCCGAGGTCCTGTATCGCGCCAAGAAGCACGGCGTGAGAATCGCGGAGGTCCCGGTGGTCTGGCGCAACTCGGCGCCGACGAAGGTGAGCCCGATCAAAAGCTCGCTCGACATGTTCAAACACGTCCTGAGGATCAGGTTCCGCCGGTGAAGATCACCGAACGCACGAAGGCCCCGACGGAGGTCCTCGTCGTGCTGCCGACCTACAACGAGAGCCTGAACCTGGAGAAGGTCGTCGCCGGCGTCCGGCACTTCGGACACGACGTGCTGATCGTCGACGACGCGTCACCTGACGGCACCGGAGAGATCGCGGACGGGTTGGCGGCGACCGACCCCGGGGTGAGGGTTCTGCACCGGCCGCGCAAGCTCGGCCTCGGCAGCGCGTATGAGGACGCGTTCCGTATCGGCCTCGCCGACGGCGCGACTCTTTTCGTGGAGATGGATGCGGACGGGTCGCACCTGGCCAGGGATCTCGAGAGCATCGTCGACGCGGCGCGCGGCTGCGGCGGGCTCGCGATCGGTTCCCGGTACATTCGCGGCGGCGAGATCGTAGGGTGGCCTCCCCAGCGATGGCTCCTGTCCTGGGCCGCGAACATCTACTGCCGAGTCCTGCTGGGACTCCGCACACACGACTGCACATCCGGGTACCGGTGCTACACGCGCGAGCTGCTGCTGCAGATCGGCCTCGAGGAGGTCATATCGCAGGGATACTCCTTCCAGATCGAGATGGTGCACAGGACCAGGCGGCTGGGCTACCCGATCGTCGAGGTGCCGATCCGTTTCGAGGACCGAGTCGCGGGAGCCTCTAAAGTGTCGCGCGGCGAGGTGAGACGCGCGCTCTGGACCGTGCTGCGCCTGAGCCGGAACCGATGAAGGCTTGGCGCCTGCCGCTCCTCACCGGGCTTGCGCTGGCGGTCGTCACCGCGGCGCCTTATCTCTATGCCTACGCCGTCCAGCCTCCCGGCCACGTGTTCATGGGCTTCTTCTTCCTCGGGGACGACGCCAACACGTATCTCGCCAAGATGCGCCAGGGGTGGGAGGGCTCCTGGGCGTGGGAGAACCGTTACACCACGGAGTCGAGCCCGGTCGCCTACCTGTTCATGTTCTGGATCGTGCTGGGCCACCTCGCCGCGGTGCTCCATCTGCCGTTGATCGTGGTCTTCCATCTCGCCAGGGTGGGCGCGGCGTTCGCGCTGATGGCGGCGGCGTGGTTCATGATCTGCCACTTCATCGAGGACCGATCGGCCAGGCGGTTCGCGTTCTTCTTCTGCGCGATCGGCCTCGGGATGGGCTACGTGATCCAGGCGTTGGGTCACCCGGTCATCTTCGGCAACCAGACCGACACGCTCGACTGGCGCATGCCGGAGCTGACCGCGTTCTACTCCGTGCTCGCGCTGCCTCACTTCGCGTGGTCAGGAGTCTTCGCTGCGGCCGGTATCGCTTTGACGTTCAAGGCGATCCAGCGGGGGAGTCTCGTCCTCGCGATCCTCGCCGGCCTCGCCTGGCTCGGCCAGGCCTCGATCCATCCGCAGATGCCGATCCTGATGGGAGGCGCCACGGCCGCAGCCCTGGTCCTCCGCCCGGCCGCCCCACGCGGGTGGATCGCAGCCGCGATCGCCTTCGCCATCCCCGCGCCCTACATCCTTTATTCGTATCTCGCGTTCGTCGGCAATCCGGAGGTGCAGCGCTGGACCTTCCATTCCAAGAACGCACTTCCACCGGAGAGCATCAGCCTGCTTTTCGCCATCGCACCGCAGGTCCTGCTCGCGCTGACAGGA
>JBGQGS010000042.1:0-14880 GCA_041497555.1 Candidatus Dormibacteraceae bacterium
ACCGGGCACTCCTTCGGCGCCTCCGTCCCTTACGGGTTCGGCCAGCGACTTCGGGAGCACCAGACTCGGGTGATGTGACGGGCGGTGAGTGCAAGGCCCGGGAACGTATTCACCGCAGTGTGCTGACCTGCGGTTACTAGCAACTCCGACTTCATGCAGGCGAGTTGCAGCCTGCAATCCGAACTGAGACCGGCTTTAAGGGATTGCCTTCACGTCGCCGTGTCGGGACCCGTTGTACCGGCCATTGTAGCGTGTGTGTAGCCCTGGACATAAAGGGCATGCGGACTTGACGTCATCCCCACCTTCCTCCGGGTTTCGCCCGGCAGTCTCCCTAGATTATTCAACTAAGAACAGGGGTTGCGCTCGTTGCGGGACTTAACCCAACACCTCACGGCACGAGCTGACGACAGCCATGCACCACCTGCGCATAAGTCCCTTGCGGGAGGTTCTGGCTTTCACCAAAATTTCCTATGCATGTCAAACCCAGGTAAGGTTCTTCGCGTTGCCTCGAATTAAACCACACGCTCCGCTGCTTGTGCGGGCCCCCGCCTATTCCTTTGAGTTTTAACCTTGCGGCCGTAGTCCCCAGGCGGTGAACTTAATGCGTTAGCTGCGGCACTGATCGGGTCAATCCGACCAACACCTAGTTCACAACGTTTAGGGCGTGGACTACCCGGGTATCTAATCCGGTTCGCTCCCCACGCTTTCGCGTCTCAGCGTCAGTTGCAGGCCAGGAAGCCGCCTTCGCCACTGGTGTTCCTCCAGATATCTACGCATTTCACCGCTACACCTGGAATTCCGCTTCCCTCTCCTGCACTCTAGCCAGGCCGGTTTGCAATGCAGTTTTCCGGTTGAGCCGGAAGATTTCACATCACACCTAACCAGCCGCCTACACGCGCTTTACGCCCAGTAAATCTGGATAACGCTTGCCCCCTACGTATTACCGCGGCTGCTGGCACGTAGTTAGCCGGGGCTTTCTTGGAGGGTACCGTCGATGTCTTCCCCTCCGACAGTGGTTTACATCCCGAAAGACTTCATCCCACACGCGGCGTCGCTCCGTCAGGCTTTCGCCCATTGCGGAAGATTCCTCACTGCTGCCTCCCGTAGGAGTCGGGGCCGTGTCTCAGTCCCCGTGTGGCTGGCCGTCCTCTCAGACCAGCTACCCGTCATCGCCTCGGTAGGCCGTTACCCCACCGACTAGCTGATAGGCCGCGGGCCCACCCCATCGTGCATTGCTGCTTTCTTCACCAGCCATGCGACCAGTGACGACATGCGGTATTAGCATCGGTTTCCCGGTGTTATCCCCCGCGATAGGAAAGGTTGCCCACGTGTTACTCACCCGTTCGCCGCTAGGAACTTAGCTCCCTTGCGGGAATTAAGCCCTCGCTCGACTTGCATGTGTTATGCGCGCCGCCAGCGTTAACCCTGAGCCAGGATCAAACTCTCCGTCCAAAACGGAGGACCCAAGGCCTTCGCCCTGAGTCATAAGACTCTCAGAGTCTTTCCCACTCTTCAGTTGTCAAAGTGCTGGTTCCTCCGACAACCCGGGCGCTTTTAGGGCGCACGAATCCTTCCGTCAGGGGAACCCGCGAATTGTACCGGTCCCCAGGTCGCGATTGCAAGGTCGGGCGCTGAACTCGCTAGAAGGTCCGCCGGCCGGCCATCGCGCGGGCCAGCGTCAGCTCGTCCGCGTACTCGAGGTCCCCGCCCACCGGCAGTCCGTGCGCCGGCCGCGTCACCGTGGCGCCGAGGGCCTGGAGGGCCCGTTGGAGGTAGAGCGCCGTCGCCTCGCCCTCGATGTCGGCGTCGGTGGCGATGATCACCTCGGCCACGCCCTCAGCTCGGACCCGGTCCAGCAGTTGGGGCACGTGAAGTTGGTCAGGCCCGATCCCGTCGATCGGCGAAATCACCCCCTGGAGCACGAAGTAGAGGCCGCTGAACTCGGATGTCCGTTCGATGGCCAGCAGGTCGAGCGGCGACTCCACGACGCACAGGAGGGTTGGGTCTCGCCGCGCCGAGGAGCAGATCGCGCACAGGCTGCCCTCGGCGATGTTGTAGCAGCGCTCGCAGTAGCCGATGCGCGCCTTGACGTCTTCGATCGCATGCGCCAGGGAGCTGGCTCGCTGGCTGTCCGACCGCAAGAGGTGGAAGGCGAGACGCTGTGCCGTCTTCGGGCCGATGCCCGGCAGTCGCGAGAGCTCCTGGATGAGCCGCTCCAGCGGCTCCGGCAGCTGCGGCACTTACACCAAGCCGGGCGGAAGGCCGAGCCCGGACGCGACCGCCTGCATCTTCGATGCGGCCAGCTGCTTTGAGCGCTCCATCGCCTCGTTGACGGCGGCGACCACGAGGTCCTGCAGCATCTCGGTGTCCGAGGCGGCAGCCGGGTCGATCGTCACCGACACCACCTTCTGCGTGCCGGTGGCGACCACGCGTACGGCCCCGCCGCCCGCGGTCGCCTCGATGGTCTCCGTCTCCAGCTCTGCCTGCACCTTGTTCATCCTGTCCTGCATCTGCTGAACCTGCCGCAGCATCTTCATCGGATCCTTCACTCGGACACCTCCTTCACCCGCGTCACGCGTCCGTCGAACCTACGAACCACCTCGCGGACGAATGGGTCGTCCTCAGGACTGCTCGGTTTCGGAGAGGATTTTGCCGGCTCACCGTCCCTCAACCGGAAATCGACCTTGACGTCGTCGCCCAACCATGCGCGCACGAGCGGCATGAGCTGGATCGACTGCTCCTGAGCTTTCTTGTGATGAAAGCCGTAGCGGAACCACAGGACGAGGGTCGATCCCTCGAGCTCGGGCTGGGCGTCGAGGTAGGCGGCGCGCACGGTGCGGTTCAACTTTTCGAGGACGTCCGCCCACCCACTCACCTCCCCGCTTGCCGGGGAGGTGGCCCGAAGAGCGGGTGTGGGCTCACTTACCTCCCCGCTGGCCGGGGAGGTGGCCCGAAGAGCGGGCGTGGGCTCACTTACCTCCCCGCTTGCCGGGGACCGAAGGGCCGGTGGGGCCGCTCCTTCTTGCATGTCCTCGGTGCCCAGCTCCACCGCGAGTCGGGCCAACGTCGCTTCGACAAGGAATCGCGGCTCGGCATGGCGGCGGACCTCGCCGTCCAGGTGAAGCAGCGCATCCAGCACGCTGGATAGACGGCGCGCGGTCGCCTGGTCGCGTTTCGAGAGAGCTGCGACGAGCCGGTCGCGACAACCCTCCATCAGGCCTCGCACCACCTGCCGCAGCTCGGCGCCCGCTGCATAGACGCGATTCACCTCCGCCAGCGCCTCGGCGGCGCGGCCCGCGAGCACGTCATCGAGCAGCGAGTCCAGCAGTCGGGGATCCGCGATGCCCAGCAGCGATCGCGCCGACTCGAGGCTGATCGGCGCGGGGGGGGCGCCGGGATCCGGCTCTGCCGGGCCCGTCGCTCCAAGGGAGGGTGTCCCCCCCTTTGAAAAATTCGCTAAGGGCACCAGCTGATCCAGCAGGCCGACCGCGTCGCGCATCGATCCCTGCGCCGTGCGCGCGATCAGATCCATCGCGTCTGCGTCCACCTGCACCTTCTCCGACATCGCGATGTACGTGAGGCGGGCGACGATCTGCTCTTCGCTGTGGCGCCGGAACACGAACTGCTGGCAGCGACCGATGACGGTGAGCGGGATCTTCTGCGCATCCGTCGTGCACAGGATGAACACGACATGGGCCGGCGGCTCCTCGAGCGTCTTCAGCAGGGCGTTGAATGCCGGCTCGGTGAGCATATGCGCCTCATCGATGATGTAGACCTTGAACGGCCCCAGTGCCGGGGCAAGGTTGACCTTCTCGCGCAGGTCGCGAATCTCATCGATGCCTCTGTTGGATGCCGCATCGATCTCGATCAGGTCCAGCCCGGACCCGGCCGTCATCTCGATGCATGACTGGCATTTGTTGCAGGGCTCTGCGGAATCACGCGGGCGGCCCGTGCAGTTGAGCGCCTTCGCGAGCAGGCGCGCCGCCGAGGTCTTACCCGTCCCGCGGCTCCCGCTGAACAGGTAGGCGTGCGCCACGCGCGCGCTGATGATCGCGCCCTGCAGCGCCCGCGAGGCGGCCTCCTGGCCGACCAGGTCGCCGAATGTCTGCGAGCGGTACTTGCGGTAGAGGCTCTGATACTCAGGCATACGTTTCTTCCACGCCCCTCACCCCTAACCCTCTCCCCTGAACGGGGCGAGGGCGATCAGGTTCGGACTTTATTTGAATGGCCGCGCACCCCCGCTTCGATCGAAGACCCCCAGCTCGCACCGCGGTCCACGGCTCCGGCCCGGATGACTGCGGCACCCCCGAGTTTCTCCTTACCGCTGCTTCCTTCCGGACCTGACGGGGTTCGAAGACCCGAGCTGCGCAGGTCCCGACCTTCAACGCCGTTCGCCGCGGCCAGGCGTGAGAACCCTGACCTCAGCGCGGGAATTCGGTCCGGCTAAGGCGGATTGCCGGTGCAGGGTACCGCCAGCACCCCACTTAGCGCGACCGCAATCAGTTTACCCGGGCTCTGGTACTGCAGCCGTGCGGCTCGAGAAAGTAGCACCGCGCCCACTTAGCGCGACCAAAGCAATCTTACCCGGGCTCAGGCGCGACGACCGGCCGCCGCGCGACCCACGCGAGGTGCACGAACGTCGCCGCCGTGGCGATCGGAATGACCACCTCGGCGCCGACGACCACATTGCCCGCGTCCTGGTTCAAGAAGCGAAACAGGCAGATGCCCCCGAGCAGAATGAGGATGAGGCTGGTTGAGACCTGGCCTGTCACTGTATGGCGCAGCTCGGGTCTGCGGTGCAGCGCGATCAAGGCGCCGCCGGCCAGCGCCGGCAGAAGGTACCGCGCGACCACCACCAGGGCAAGCCACAGCGGAAAGGCTCCCCCCACCGCAAGCCCGATCGCCAGCGCGCCCATGAACAACCCGTCGATCACCGGGTCCAGGCCGCCCCCGAACGCCGACGGCCGTTCGAAGCGGCGGGCGACAGTCCCGTCGACGAGATCGCTCAGGCCGGCGACGGCCACGACGACGGCGAGGAGGCCGAGCTGGGCGCCGAGCGAGTAGACGAGCGCCGGCGCGGCCAGGTGCGCCCGCGCCAGCGAAACCTGGTTGGCCTCACCCGGGACGAATGCCTCGGCGGTTGAGACGGACACGAACCAGGCCACCAGCAACCCTGCTGGTGCCGGAGGTTGCGCCACCCACACCCAGATCAGGCCGAGCCCGAGGTAGATCGCGCCGCCCGTGATGCCGACCCGATTGAGCCGCACTCAGTGTGGCGATGGGCTGGCGGCCGGCGATGGGCTGGCGGCCGGCGGCACGTAAGGCGCTTGCCCCGCGTGTGGGTTGGCGCCGCATGGGTAGTTGGGCTCGTCGACGCCCTTGATGAAGATCTCGTTGTAGCCGCCGCTCGCGACGTAGCCGCCGTCGTACGCGCAGACCTGGCGCGTGACGACGCCCGGCGGCTGCACCCACATGGCGGGCCACGGGTGGGACGTGTAGTACTCCTCGAGGAACGGCTTCCACACCGAGATGCCCACGTTCTCGCCGAACAGTACCGAGGTCGGGCACTGCCATCCTGACGGTGGGAAGTTGGTGGCCAGGTATGCGTAGCCCGAGTTGCACGTGGGCCCGGCGTCGATGTGCATCAGCGACGCGGCGACCGCCAGGTTCGGCGTGTATCCGATGAAGATCGACCCGGTGTACGCCTCGGTCGTTCCTGACTTGCCCGCGACCGGCTTTCCGCCGAGGTCACCCAGGTAGAGCTTCACGGGACCGCGCAAGAGATCGGTCATCACGTAGCCCAGCTCGGGGCTGACGATCTGCGCGCGTCCCGCGGCGGGATCGAGCGCTTCCAGCACGTTGCCGGCGGCGTCCGTGACCTTCAGCACCGGGTGCGGGCTGATCCGGTAGCCGCCGTTGTCGAAGGCGGAGTAGGCCGCGAGATGCTCCGCCATGGAGAGAGCATCGGGGCCGAGTGTCGTCGCCACGCCGGCCGGGTCTTGGATCGCTGCTGTGACGCCCAGGTTGTGCATCAGGGTGACCACTCGATCGCCCCCCTCCTGCCCGTACGTCCAGAGCGCGGGTAGGTTGCGCGACTGTGCGAGCGCGGTGCGCAGCGTGATCCACCCCTCGTGCTTGCCGTCCCAGTCGCTGAACGTTGTCCCGCCGATGATTCCGGTCTGGTCGTTCAGAAGAGTCGCCGGCGTGACCATCCCTGCCTGCAATGCGGCCGCGTACGTGTAGACCTTGAACGACGACCCAACTCCACGCCAGCCAAGAGGATCAACTCCGGTCAGGTTGATCTGACCGCGAATGGCCGCGTTGTTGTAGTCGGCGCTCCCGACCATCGCGAGGATCTCGCCATCGGCCGGATTCATGACCAGCATGGCGCCCGTGTTCACGCCTCGCTTGGCGTATGTCGCCACTCCAGACTTCAGCCACTTGTCGGCCATCGCCTGAGTGCCGAGGTCGAGCGTGGTCGTGATGCGAAGGCCGCCCTCGTACAAAGCTTGTTGGCCGTAACGCTGCGCGATGTACCGCTCGATGTAGTCCACGAAGTGAGCGGTCAGCGGGTTGTGCTGCGCCGGCTGGGCCTTGTGCGCCGCGACCATCTTGGCGATCAGGTCGCCCTTGTAAATCGCATCCGCGGTGGACCGGCTCAGGTCGCCCACTGTCACCATGCCGTCCAGCACGGTGCTCCACCGCCACTTCGCCGCTGACAGCTGGTCTGCTGTGCCGAACGGGTCATAGTTGGCCGGCGCCTGGGGCAGGCCGGCGAGAAAGCTCGATTGCGCCCACGTCAGGTCGCTGGCGTGGACCTGGAAGTACGTCTGGGCCGCCGCCTCCACGCCATATGCACCGTTGCCGTAGTTGATCGTGTTGAGGTAGAGCTCGAGGATCTGCTGTTTCGAGTACCGGCGCTCCATCTCCTCCGCCAGGAGCAGCTCGCGGAACTTGCGGCTGATCGTCCGGCTCTGCGCGTCGCCGGTGTCGAGGACATCGTTCTTCACGACCTGCTGGGTGATCGTCGAGCCGCCCAGCGTCCCGGAATGGTGGGTGAGGTCGTAGACGATCGCGATCACCAGCCGGCGATAGTCCACTCCGGAGTTCGAGTAGAACGTTCGGTCTTCGGTGGCAATGGTGGCGTCCTGAAGCTTCGTGCTGATCTTGCTCAGAGGGACGACGGTGCGGTTCTCGTGGTACAGCGCTTCGATCAGATTGCCGTTGCGATCGAAGATGCGCGTCGTCTGCTGCAGGGTGGTCGACTGAAGCGCTTCGATCGACGGCAGGTCGCCGGCAAAGTAGTCGACCACGCCGATCGTGCCCGCCGTCCCGATCAGAGCCATCGATGAGACGACGATCAGGCTCAGCAGCGCCAGCCGCATCATCCAGTGATGCGATCTGCGCTTGTTCGTCCGGCGCGGCCGGGTTCGCGGCCGAATGCGGCGGTTACGCGCGGCGAGCGCGCGTTTGCGGGAAGCCAAGGCCAGGCGGGACCTCCAGGACGTTTTCTGCGACGAGAGCTGCGACTGTTAGCCGGGAGTTTACCCGCCGATTCACCTCCCCGCTTGCCGGGGAGGTCGCCGGCGAAGCCGGCGGGTGGGGGCGCTCCCTGGGGTTACCTGAGTCCCAGGGCCTCTGCTCCCTGGTCGGCAAGGCCCAGGATCGGGTTCGACAAGAGGCCGTAGGCCGCGATCACCACGCAGAACGCCACGGCCCCGAAGGATGACAGGCGCGTCAGGACCGGGAGGGCCGAACCTCGCCGCCCCTCTTCCAGGGGGCTCTGGACGTACATGAGCCGCAGGGTTCCCACGACGGCCGCCAGGCTCAGCGCCGAGCCGAGGATGCCGAGCGCGAGCAGGCCGAAGTGGCCGCTCTCGGCTAGCGCGGCACCGACGGCGAACTCGCCGAAGAAGCCGGCGAGTGGCGGCGCCCCGGCCAGAGAGAGCAGCGCCAGCGTCAGGCCGGCAGCGCGCGTGGGGCGCAGGACGCCCATGCCGGCCAGGGCCGGCTCGCCACCCTCCGCCCGGCCCATCACCGCGGGGCCGCACGTGGCCGCCACGGCGAATGCCCCCAGCAGGAAGAGTGACGCGGCCAGCCCGGTGCGATGGTGGGTGACCAGGCCCGCGGCGACCCACCCGATCTGACCGGCCGCCAGGTAGGCGAGCCGCGCGCGCGGCGACCGCACGGCGAGGGCGGCCGCTCCGCCGCCGACCATCGCGGTGGCCGCGATCACCTCGAGATATGAGGAATACACCGAGGGGATGGGGGTCAGCGCGGCCACCAGCTTGATCGCCACCGTCGCGGCCGCCGCCGCGACAAGACCCAGCACGAGCCCCGCTCCCAGCGGAGAAGCTCCCAGGCTCGCGGGAATCCCGGCGAGGTGGAAGGGCGCGAGCGCGGCGCGAATCGCCAGCCCGCTGATCACGAGGAATACGGGGATGGCGAGGGCGAGGGTTGGCGCACCACTGAAGAGGACCTCTCGCATCGTGGTCAGGTCGGACGTTCCGACCGACGCATAGAGGAAGGCGAAACCGGTCAGAAGCAGCGCGCTGGCCACCCCGCCCGTGACGAGAAGCCGAAGGGCGAGGTCCGGCCGCCGAAGCGAGACCATGACCACGGCGGCCGCCGAAGCGAGCTCGAGACCCGCCCACAGCGCGACCAGGTCACCTGCGGATGCCGCGATCATCAGGCCGAAAGCCGCGAGCAGAGGCATGGCGAGGCCGATGGACAGCGAGTCCTCGGCGGTCCAGTCCACGACGGCGAGCGCGATGGTTATCGCGAGCAGGACGGCAGCCTTGGCGAAGAGAGCGAAACGGTCCTGGACCATGCCGCCGCCGAAGTAGGTGCTCAGGGTGGCGCCTGCCCACAGCTCAACCGCCAGGGCGACCAGCGCGACAGCGGCCACGGTGGCCGGCAGGTAGCGCCTGGCAGCCGGTGAAATCCACCCGAGCCGGCCGGCCAGCAGGAGGAACACGGCTGTTGCTGCGACCAGGGCCTCGGGGACCAGGACGAGGTTCTTCACGGCCCGGTCACCAGCGCCGGCAACGTGTAGGGCGAGGCGATGTCGCTGATGCCCGCCGCCATCACGTTGAGCAGGCCCGGGTCGAAAAGAGGTGTGCCCGTCCCCGGTAGGGTGGGGCCGCTCGGGAACACGCCGACCCACAGCAGCCCGCCGGCCAGCAGGCCCAGGAACCACGTCTCGCCGAGCGAGGCGTCGGACACGCCGGGCGCATCAGGATTCGGAGACCCGAACAACACGCGCCGCAAGAGCGAGGCCAGCGCGACCGCCGCGACTCCTATCCCCGCCGCAACCGCGAACGCGCCAATCGGCTGCGTCTTGAACGAGCCGAAGAACGTCATGAGCTCAGCCTGAAACGTGGCGAGCAGTGGCACGCCGAGAACCGCCAGGCCGCCGATGGTCAGGAGCCACGTCAGGACCGGCATGCGTGGAGCCAGGCCGCCCAGGACCAGCAGGTTGCGCGACTGGGCCCGCTCCGCAAGCGTCGCGCACACGCCGACGATGAGCGCCGCCGCCAGGCCGCCGGCGAAAAGCGAGAGCACCGCTCCCGCGATGGCGAGCGGCGAAAGCGCCGCCAGGGCGAGGACCGTGACGCCCCCTGGGATCATGGCCAGGTAAGCAGCCGCGTGCCGAAGGTCGGTCGTGCGCAGTGCGACCAGAGCGGCGTACCCGACCGTCAGCGCGGCGAGCGCTGCCAGCAGTGGTGAGAGCAGGTGGGCGGCCGTCGGTTCGGCCGCGACGAGCGTACGTAATAGAAGGTAGGCGCCGAGCCGTGATGCGGTCCCGGCGACGATCACCGTCACGCCGATCGGCGCCTCCGCATAGACGTCGCGGGCCCATCCGTGAAGCGGAAACAGAGGAAGGCGGGTCGCGGCGGCGACGATCATGAGAACGCCGACCGCGAGCTGGACGCGCGGGCTGAGGGTGGCCTTCAACAGGACGTCCATGTCGAAGCTCGTACCGCCGGTCGCGGCGTAGAGCGTCATGACCCCGACCACGAGCGCGCCCGTGCCGAGCCCCCAGTAGCCGAGCAGCCTCCACGCCGCAGGCTGGCGGCGAGGTCCTCCCCAACCTAGGACCAGCAGCGCGAGTGGAATCGCCGCCGCGGCCCAGAAAAGGACGAGGACGAACATGTCGCGGGCGACAATCGCCCCGTTGACGCTTGCCTGCGAGAGGAGCAGCAGGCAGAAGTACGAACGCACCCGCTCGCGGATGCCGAGGGATGCCAGCACCGAAGCGATGCCGATCAGCCCGGAGAGGATGAGCATGGTCATCCCCGGCCCGTCCACGCCGAGGTGGTAGGTCACACCGATGGCCTGGAGCCACGGCACCTTCTCCTCGTACTGCATGGTGGGCAAGAACGCTTGGAACTGGTTGTAGGCAATGAACAGGACGAACAGCAACCCGAGGTTGGTGAAGAACGCAATCTGCTTCATCAACACGTCGTAGCGGCCACGCGGGTTCGGCATGGTGGCGATCGCGATGGCGAGGGCGACGGGCACCCAAACGGTCAGGCTCAGCAGGAGCGGCGACGAAAAGATGCCGGCGCCTGGCACCGCGGGCGCCGGCGTCGGGCTGGCGGCAGCGAGCATCTGCCAGATCACTTGAACACTCCAGGCGAGACCAGCCCCACGATCATCGTGAGGATGACCGCGATCGCGATCGCGAGCGGCAGGGCCGGGAGTCGTGCGCCGGCGGCGATGAGACGTCCCGTGGTATCCAGCGCAGTCCCAAGGCCCCCATCGCCCACCGGAATCCAACGATCTCCGATGCGGATGGCGATCTCGGTCAGGGGCGCGACGATGAAACGGTCGAAGTTCCTGGAGGCGACGTAGGCCAGCCTTCTCAGCCACGTCCCGGCCAGCGCCGACGCTCTCAGCGCACCGTCCTTGTCACGGACATAAGCGAGCACGACCGCAGCGATTCCGATCACTGCCACGACGATCCACAGCACGTAAGCGCCGGCGGCGGGCGCCGGATGCTTGTTACCGTCGAGGAAGTCCAGCCAGCCGTGAATGAGCGAGGCCACGAGGAGAGCCCCGCCACCGAGCACAAGCCAGTAGGGCCAGCCGAGCGAGGCAGCTGGGGCCTCGCGCACGCGGTCCGGTTCGAACGCGCGCCGCCTCCGCAGGGGACCCAACGCCATGGCGAGAAAAACCCGGACGGCGCCGATGGACACGAGCAGCACCGCTTCGCCGAGCGCGATCCCAAGACTGGAGCGCGAGCTGACTCCGAAGGCCAGCGCCCCCAGCGCGCTGAGGGCCAACACGAGTGCAGCGAGAAGCAGCGCCAAGGAGCTCGCTCGCATGCGAGCCCACGCGTCTCCCATCTCGGCCAGGTCATCCGTGCGCATCGCGCCGGCGATCGCCGATGCGGCGAGCACACCGGCCGCACGCGCGGGTGCCGCGGCGAACACGCATGCGATCCCTGCAACGGCAAATGTCGCGTTGGGTACCTGAAAACCGTGGATCACCACGGCGGCCCCGACCGCGGCGGCGCCGGAGCCGAGGAGAGCGATGGCGCGCCTGGGTTCATTTCCAGACAGCGCGAGCAGCGGAGCCGCGATGGCGGCGATCCCGCACAGGTACAGGCAGGCCCGCAATGTCTGCGGGTTGGACGCCACGAAGAGCGGCATCAGGCGGTACAGCACGACGATGGCAAGCACGGACCAGACCGCCTGTGTCACTGCGGAGGCGGCAGCCGGAGCGGTGACGGCTGTCCGCGTCACCCACGAGTTAAGCGGCCATAACGCCAGGCGGCCCGCCACGCCGATGAACAGAAGGACCGACGCGACCACCAGCGAACGCACCGTCCATCCTGGGTTTGTGTGCAGAATCGGCAACAGCGTGGTCAGGTTCTGCACGCCATATCGCGCGTAGAGCCATGCGACACCGCAAAGCAGCGACAGGTCCGTGACGAATGGGAGCGCGAGAGCGACTCTTGCGCGTACGGCCGCCTCGTCCATGCCCCAGCGGTGCGCCAGCAGCAGGTACGTTGCGGCGCCGGCGAGTCCCCAGAATGCGAGCAGCTCGGCGAGGTCCCAGCTGACCAGGACGCCTGCACATCCGAACATCAGCAGGCTGATCAACGCGTGGAATCGCGCCGGACCGGGCTCCGACCGGCCCATCAGCTGGTGCCAGCCGAGAGCCCCGATGATGCAAAGCTCCACCACGACGAGCGCCACGACCGTGAGGTGGTCGACGCGAAGCACGATGTCGATGCCGAAGCCCTGGAAGTTGGTCGGTCCGGTGAACGCGACCGGCAGGTTGATGTACGGGTAGGTGGCGAGGAACGGTACCGTCCTCTTCGCCAGGCCCCAGCCGACGAGCAGCGTAGCGAGCAAAGAGGTGACGACCCCGATCATCGCGAGGTTCGCCGACGACCGGCGGGTGCGCACGCTCGACAGCGCCACGACGAAGGCGGCAAAGGGCGCCATGACGATGAGCGGCACCGCCCACGCGAGCGTGGTCGAGGGGTCGAACGTGAACCCCCCGGATGGACGGGATCCGGAAGCCGCGCCGGATGCCGCGGAGGCGAGGTTCGCGACGGCGAGGAGCAGGCTCAGCGAGAGGTCCCCCGGCCTGCGATCCCGACGCCGAGAGCGACCAGCGCCAGGGTGGCCACCGCGAGCAGGGCCGCCACCTCCTGGCCGAAGATCTTTGGGTCGGCCGCCGCGGCGAATCTCGCAGCGCCGGCGAACGCGACGCCCGCCCCGCCGAACATCAAAGGAATGCCGGCGAGCGCGGCCGACAGGTCTCTCTTCCAGGTGGCGACGAAGGCGCCCGCCGCGACGAGCGCCACCGAGACGAAGAGCACGGAGACGAGCCCGGGGCTCATCGCCCGCGTTCCCGCACGCGCCAGGCGGCAGTAGCGCCGGCGAGCGCAACGAGCACTAGCGCGCCCACGGCCTCTGTCGCCAGGGCATCGTGGGCGAACAGCAGCCTGCCGATCGCGGCGCTGCCGATCTCGCCGCCTCTGAAGGTCGCATGGACGAAGTCGCCGCGCCAGGCGGCCCAGGCGAGCACCACGAAAAGACCCGCCGCCGCGACCGCGCCCGCCTGGCGCCACGCGCCGCCGACGGCTGCGTCTATCACCCGGTACTGCGGCGCGGCCATCAGGATGGCGCAGCCCGCGTAGCACACGAGGGCAACGAGTCCGGCAAAGTCCGCGGACAGGGAGGCGTAGAGACCGACGATCCCTGCTCCGGCGACCGCCAGGGCCAGCCCGCGCGACCCGCGGCCAGGAAGAAATGCCACCAGGAGCCCGCCCCCCAGCGAGACTGCGGCGGACACGTAGAAGCCAATCGCGTGGAGGGAGTCCATCGGCACTCCGTGGTTGCTGAGCGGGGTTTTACCGGCTAGTCGACGCTGCCGCCGGCTTCGAGGCGCCAAGCATACAGGAGCCCACAGCCTGCGATCCCCACCAGCGCGACCGCCGAAACGACTCCTCCGGGAGTTGCTTGCGAGCTGGCCACGCCATACCCGTAAGCGCCAAGCAGCATCACCACAGCCAGGCCGAGGGCGGCGGCGGCGACTCTCATCAAGTCCCAGCGCCGAAGCGCCCGCGACAATGTGGCCATGCCGGCAGTATCGCAGGCGCTCATCGAGTTCGCCAACCACCACCGCCAGCAGGCGGCGCCGGGGATCGAGGTCATCGTCAGGCCTCGGTACCAGATCATGCTCCAGCCCGACTTTCCGATTCCTGGCCCCAACAACGTCTCATGGATCAGGTGCCGGCCCGCCGAAGCCGACGAGGTCATTGGCGAGGCCCGCGCGACGTTCGCGCCACGCCACCTGCCAGTGATGTGGACGCTGGACCCCGAAACGGAGCCGCCCGACTTCGCGGACCACCTCGCAAGACACGGGGTTCCCCCAGATCCGCACGGCGCCGAGGCCGCGGTCATGGTGCTGCCGATCGACGCGACGCTGGAAGCTCCAGCGATTGCGGGTCTCGAGATCCGAGACGCTCTCGCTGACCTTGCGACTTTCAGGATGGCGGACGGCGCCGCGGCCGAAGCGTTCCAGGCCGACGTGCCCGGCGACGCCCCCGAGTACATCGCGATGGAGGACCGCCGCCGCCTCAACTTCCGCGCGGCAGGCAACCGGCACCTCCTCCTGGCCGTGGTGGACGGCGAGCCGGCGGGCAGCGCCGGGCTCAGCCTGTTTCCGCCCGCAGGGGCGACGATCAATGGCGGTTCAGTGCGGCCGAAATTCAGAGGTCGCGGCATCTACCGGGCACTGGTTGCGGCGCGCCTCGAGATCGCCCGCCGCGCCGGCGTGAGCGGCCTCGCCGTATGGGGCGGCCAGATGTCCGCCCCGATTCTTGCCGGGTTGGGATTCGAGACGGTCGGCTGGCGCCGCTTCTACGTGGACACCGCTGCCACCTGACAGCACGCTGGCTTTGTGGGTCTGACCCCAGGGTCTGACTGTCCCAAACCGTGCATGTCTTCTCTTGTCAGCTAGGCGAGGGATTCCACCCACTGGCGGTGCAGCAGGCCGTAGCGGCCGCTGCGGTGGCGGAGGTCCGACGGGGCACCGTCCTCGACCACCCGGCCCCCGTCGATGACCAGCACCCGGTCCGCGATCTCGACCGTGGACAGGCGGTGGGCGATGATCACGGCGGTGCGGCCACGCAGCAGGGTTCGCAGCGCATGCTGCACCAGGCGCTCGGACGGCAGGTCCAGCGAGGACGTCGCCTCGTCCAGGATGAGCACCCTTGGGTCGGCCAGGAAGGCGCGAGCGAAGGCGACGAGCTGCCGCTGGCCCGACGAGAGGCGCACACCGCGACGCCTCACGTCGGTCTCGTACCCGTTGGGCATCGCGCTGATGAAGTCGTGGGCGCCGATCGCGCTCGCGGCG
>JBGQGS010000043.1:0-14578 GCA_041497555.1 Candidatus Dormibacteraceae bacterium
GGAGGATGTCGACGCCGGCCTGCGTGAGGTCAGGCTCGCCCTTCTCGAGGCCGACGTCAACTTCAAGGTGGTCAAGGAGTTCGTCGAGCGCGTTCGCGCTCGCCTGCAGGGCGTCGGGGTGGCGGCAGGCCTGACGGCGCCGCAGCAGGTCGTCAAGGCAGTGAACACCGAGCTGGTTGAGCTCCTGGGCGCCAACTCTGAAGGCTTGCGGTACGCCTCCACGCCGCCGACCGTGCTCATGCTTGTTGGGCTGCAAGGCTCGGGCAAGACCACGACCGCCGTGAAGCTGGCCTTGCTGGCCCGCCGTGAAGGCCACAAGCCTCTGGTGGCTGCCCTCGATCTTCGGCGCCCGGCTGCCGTCGAGCAGCTGAGGACCCTCGCCGGCCAGGCGGAGGTCGCGTTCTATTCGGGGCACGGCGAGGTGCAAGCCATCGCGGGCGCTGCGGTCCAGGAGGCGAAGCGCTTGATGTGCGATGTCGTGATCCTCGATACCGCCGGCCGCCTGCATGTGGACGGCGAGCTGATGCAGGAGCTCAAGCGCCTGAAAGCTGCGGTTCATGTGAGCGAGACGCTGCTGGTCGCCGACTCGATGACCGGCCAGGAGGCCGTGAAGGTCGGTGAGGTCTTCGGTGGCGAGATCGGCCTCGATGGCGTGATCCTCACGAAGCTGGACGGCGATGCGCGTGGGGGGGCCGCCCTCTCACTTCGTGTGGCGACCGGCCAGCAGATCAGGTTTGCAGGGACGGGGGAGAAGCCAGCGGACCTGGAGGTCTTCCACGCGGATCGGATGGCGTCTCGCATCCTCGGCATGGGCGACGTCCTCAGCCTGATCGAGCGAGCCGAGCGGACGCTCGACAAAGAGAAGGCGGTCGAGGTCGAGCGGCACCTGCGCGCCGGTCAGCTGAGCTTCGATGATCTGCTGGCGCAGATGCGGCAGCTGCGCAGCATGGGATCGCTCGAAGGTGTGCTGGATATGATCCCCGGTGGGGGCGCGCTCAAGAGCCAGGTCGCGGCCGCCGGGCGCGCGCAGGGCGCACGTCCGCAAGACACGGAGCAAGAAGTCAAGAAGATGGAGGCCATCATCCTGTCGATGACTCCGCGGGAGCGTGCGCATCCCGAGGTCATCGACGGGGCGCGCAAGCGGCGGATCGCGCGCGGAAGCGGCCTCCAGCCTGCCGACGTCAACAGGGTCTTGAAAGCGCGCGACACGATGCAGAAGCTCGCCAAGCAGCTCGGTGCGGTAAACCGCAAAGGCAAAGCCGTGGGCCTTCCACGACTGTTCGGGAAAGGAGGCACAGGTTGGTCAAGATCAGGCTGAGGCGGATGGGTGCGAAAAAGCACCCCTTCTACCGCCTCGTGGTGGCGGACGCGCGCTCGCCGCGCGACGGTAGGTTCATCGAGCACCTCGGGTATTACGATCCGATGACGGACCCGGTGCAGGTCAAGATCGACGGCGACAAAGTCGTGCGCTGGCTTCAGCAGGGCGCTCAGCCCACGGAAGCAGCGCGGAGCCTGTTGAAGCGGGAGGGGATTCTTGAGCGACTTGCAGAGACGCGAAAGTCGACCGCCTCGGCGTGACGGCGGCCGCGGTTCCTACAACCGCGGCGGTTTCCGGCGTGATCGCCCCGAAGGTCCGGCGGGTCCGGGTGTGGACTACCGGGCCTTGGTGGAGTACGTAGCCAAGAGCCTTGCCGAGAAGCCGGAAGAGGTCCTGGTGGAGTCGTTTGAGCGCGGCGGAGGAACCGTGGCGATCAAGGTCAAGCTGGCGGACGCCGACGTGGGGCGCTTCATCGGCAAGGCCGGCCGCAACATCGAGGCCATCCGCACGCTCGTCAGGGTCGCATCCCTTCGTGACCGCAAGCGTGTCTTCGTCGACCTCGCCAACGCAGGGGTGCCGGGGCATGAGCCGCGCACAAGGGGGGCGGGCGGAGGTGTGCACGCATGATCCGCGTCGGCCAGGTCACCGGTGCCTACGGCGTCGACGGGGCTGTCAAGGTATATCCCTTAACAGATTTCGAAGACCGATTCAGTCCGGGGGCGAGCCTGTTGCTTGAAGGCACTGAGCGCGAGGTCGAGTGGAGCCGGCCGGCCCATCCTGGCCTTGTGGTGAAGTTTCGAGGCATGGACAACCGCACCGTGGCCGAGCTGTTTCGCGGGCGCTACCTCGAGATCCCCGAGGATGCTGCACGCCCTCTTTCCGAAGGCCGCTTCTATCACCACCAGGTGGTAGGGCTTGCCGTCCAGACGAGCTCGGGCCAGCCCCTCGGAACGATCGCCGAGGTGCTGGAGCGCCCGGCCAACGACGTCTGGGTCAGCCGCGATGGGGTGGTCGAGCACCTCATCCCGGCGACGAAGGACGCTGTGATGCAGGTCGACGTCGCCGGCGGCCGCGTCGTGGTCGCCGACTGGCTGGTGAGAATCGAGGACGCACGAGACGCATAGGAAGCAGAAATGAGATTCGATGTCGTGACCATCTTCCCGGCGATGTTCGCCCCAGTCTTCGAACAGGGCGTAGTCGGGCGCGCCATCGAGCGCGGGTTGATCGAGCTGCACGCCCACGACCTGCGTGATCACACGCGCGACCGTCACCGACAGGTCGATGACATGCCGTTCGGCGGGGGCCCGGGCATGGTCCTTAAGCCGGAGCCGGCGATCGAGGCGGTGGAATCAATCCGCCCGCAGAATCCCGGCCCGGTCGTGCTGATGGAGCCGTGGGGCGAGCGCCTCGACCAGCGGCTCGCCGAGAGCCTGGCCGCAGAGCCAGGTCTGATCATCGTGTGCGGCAGATACGAGGGCATCGATGATCGGGTGAGGACGGCGCTGGGCGCGCGCGAAGTTTCGATCGGCGACTACGTGCTGAGCGGGGGTGAGATCCCGGCCATGGTCCTGATCGACGCTGTCGCGCGCCTCGTGCCAGGCGTGGTGGGCGACCCCGAGTCGCTCGCTAACGACAGCTTTTCAAGGGAACCGTCAGGATGGCCGCAGTTCACGCGGCCGGCCGAGTACCGGGGCATGAGCGTTCCGGAGGTGCTCCTATCAGGCGACCACGCTCGCATTCGCCAGTGGCGCCGCCAGCAAGCAAGCCAAAGACATCTTTCACACCCAAGGAGTTGAACAAGACATGAACGTGATCCAGCAGCTTGAGAAGGAGCAACAGAAGGAAAAGGTCCCCGCGCTTCGCGCGGGTGACACCGTTCGCGTGCACGCCAAGGTCGTGGAGGGGACACGGGAGCGCATCCAGGTGTTCGAGGGCACCGTGATCCGGGTCACAGGCGGTGGCCTGCGGCAGAACTTCACGGTGCGACGCGTCACGCATGGGGTCGGCGTCGAGCGTACCTTCATGATCCACTCGCCTCGCATCGAAAAGATCGATGTCCTGCGCCATGGCGATGTGCGCCAGGGCAGGCTCTACTACCTGCGTGGCAAGGTGGGCAAGGAAGCTCGCATCCGCGAGCGCAGGCGTCTCGTCCGCGAAGAAGAGACAGAGCAACCGGCAGCCGAAGCCGAGAGTCCCGAGTCGGGGGGCTAGCTGCTCCTGTAAAGAGCCTGGCGCCAGGAGCCCACGCTCGCTAACCTCGATCTCATGACTAAACAGGGGCCCCCGCGAACTCACGGCGAAGCCTCGGACTGGAGGGGTCCCCGCGAACTCACGGCGAAGCCTCAGAGATCGCGGGGTACTTTCGTGGGCCTTTGAGACCCATGCTGTGGCGCTACGAGCGCATGGCGAGCTCGATGGGCTACCAGGTGGTCGCTGGGGTCGACGAGGTGGGCATGGGCCCGCTCGCAGGCCCGGTGGTCGGCGGAGCGGTCGTGCTGCCGATCGGAGTTCGCATTCCGGGTCTCGACGACTCAAAGCTCCTCACGCCCCTCGAACGCGAACGTGTGGACGCGATCATCCGCCGGCGGGCACTGGCGTTCTCGGTGTGCGCTGTCGACCACGCGCAGGTGGACAGCCTGGGCCTCATCCGGGCGAGGCACCTCGCGACGGCCGGCGCCGTCGCCGGGCTCAGTGTCTCGGCGGAATACCTCCTGGTCGACGCCTGGGACGTCCCGGAGGCGCCGCTGCCTCAGATGGCGGTCGTCAGGGGCGACCGCACCTGCGCATCGATCATGGCGGCGAGCATCGTGGCGAAGGTGGCTCGCGACAAGGCGATGATCGAGTACGACCAGGTGTACCCCGGCTACGGGTTCGCCGAGCACAAAGGCTATGCCACCCCGGCGCATCGCGCAGCCATCCGCCGCCTCGGCCCGAGCCCGATTCACCGCACGACATGGGCGCCGTTTCGCGAATCCGTTCTTCTCGGGTAGCTCACGAGCTGGGCCGCGCAGGTGAGAGGGCCGCAGCCGAACTACTTCGAAAGCGTGGTTATCAGGTTGTCGGCGCCGGCTTCATGGCCAGGCGGGGCGAGCTTGACCTCGTGTGCCGTCGTGGCGCCGAACTGGTCGTGGTCGAGGTCAAGACGCGTACGGACGATTCGTTCGGCACTCCGCTCGAAGCAGTCGGCTCGCGCAAACGACGCGCGCTGATGTCGGCGGCGGCTGAATACCGCGCGCTGGCCGGGTGGCGAGGCGCCATCCGCTACGCGGTCGTCGGCTTGACCGTCAAGTCTGACGGGGGCTTTAGGTGTGAGCTGATCGAGGACCCGTTCGACTGACGCTCAACTCGTGGCAGAAATTGCGTCCTCGTATGCGCTCAGCCGTGAGTTGGCGACCCACAGCATCGCGCCCACGACCGCCGCCGCTCCGGTTGCAAGCGCCAGCCCCCCAAACCACATCAGAGCGCCGACCGTCGGTGTGGACGGGAGCGGGCCGAGGTGTCCGCTGCCCGCGATGGCCTGGGAGCCAAGAACGAAAAGGGCCAAGGCGCCCACGCTGAGCAAGGCGAACCCAAGCGTGCTGCCCAGTCCGGCCAGCGTCCCCACGATGCCTACCGCCCGGCGGTCGTCCGTCGCGTCGAAGCGCGGGTTGATGCCACCGGCGGAGACGCCGATCGAGACGAAGCCGGTGCCGAGCCAGACCACGAAGACGGCCAGCTCCGCCAGCTGGGCGATTCCACTTCCGCTGATTGCCGCGACCACGACGCCGAACAGCAGCGTGAGCGCCAGCACCGGAGGCAGCGTGAGCATGACCTTGGCTCGGATCACCTGCCACATCGTCATCGGCGCCATGCGAAGCAGTTGGAAGCCGCGCCGTTCGCTCGGTATCGACGGCGTCGCGAGCGCGGAGGACATGAACATGGATATGAACCCGACCAGGAAGACCTCGGTCCAGAAACCGTTGAGGTTTCGAGACGGCCGGAAGAAGGTCAGCGCGTAACCGAGGGGGAAGAGGAACGCGGGCAGCAGCCGGCTCAGCCGACGGATGTCGCGCCGGTAGCTCAGCCAGTCCTTGAGCGCGATGGCGCGCGAGGGAGACCCCGCGCCCCGCTTGGCGACGGCAGCCACCTGCTTGGTCGCCCCCCGCCTCCAGACCGCCTGGGGACCGCCGAACACGCCGAGGCCGGCGAGCAGGGTGCGGCGGTACAGGATCTCCGCTGCCGCGATCACCAGGCCGGCGAGGGCCAGCGAGAAGATCAACCAGGTCGTAGCTTCGGCGGCGTTTCCCGCGATGACCGCGCTCAGGGCGTGACCCGGCCAGGCCGAAGGCACCCACTCGACGCGTTGGATGACCGACGTCAGGTTGGAGAGGTCCGGCCGGGCCCGAGGCGAGAACGATTGGCGCACGTTGAGGTTCCACGCAAGGTAGAAGCCAGCGCCGGCCAGACCGGCGACCGCGGCGGCCACGTCACGGGCGAGACGCGCGGGAACCCATTGGAGCACCAGCGACATGAGGACGGCCTGGAGTGCGGTCACAAGCACGACCTGGACGAAGATCAGGACCACCGCCAGCGGAAAGAACACGAGCGAAGCGCCAGACCCGACGCCGATGCCCAGGGTGCCCATCAGCAGGATGCCGCTGATCATCAGGTTCGCGCTCATCGCCAGCACAAGCCGGGCGGCGAAGATGTCGATCGGGCGGATAGGCGCCAGCACCAGCTGAAGCAGGTCGCGCCCAACGAAGAAGGTCGCGATCACCGTCGGGAAACCGACGATGAGCATCAGGACGGAGAGCGCGGTGAAGCCCGCAACCAGGATGGAGTCGCGGGCGCTGGGCAAGAAATGACCCGCCGTCGCGCCGACGGTGAAGGCGGCACCGCCGATGAACATGGCAGCCAGCACCAGGAAGAGGGCGAGCAGCGCAAGCCGCGCCGGACCACGCTTCAACAGGCGATTCCGCAGCGCGACGAGCTCCGCCTTGAGGATGGTCGCCGTCGCGAAGCCGTTCAAAGCTTGGGCGCGAGCAGGCGCTCGATGAGCTCCTTGGATTCCGGCCCGGCGGTGAGCTTCAAGAAGAGGTCCTCGAGGCTTGCCTGTTCAGAGCCGGCCTGAGCCCTCAGCTCTTCGATCGTCCCAGTCGCGACGATATGGCCGCGGTCGATGATCGCGACCCGGCGACACAGCGCCTGGGCGACCTCGAGGATATGGGTCGAGAGCAGCACGGTCGTGCCCAGCGCGGCCAGTTCCTCCAAGAGGTCTTTGACCAGGCGCGCCGAGCGTGGATCGAGACCGTTGGTCGGTTCGTCAAGCAACAGGACCGAAGGCTCGCGGATCAGCAGCGAAGCCAGGCCGATCTTCTGTCGCATGCCGTGGCTGTAGGCGCCGATCAGCTCACCATTGCGGTCGGCAAGCTCGAAGAGTCCCAGCAGTCGCTCCATCCGCTGCTGGCGCTCAGGGCCACGTGGCATCCGATAGAGATCGGCGATGTAGTTGAGGAACTCGCGACCCGTGAGATGCGGATGGACGAAGGGTTCCTCGTCGAGATAACCGAGTCGCGCCTTGGCCTGGAGAGGCTGGGCGAAGATGTCGATCCCATCGATGAGGGCCGTTCCTGACGTCGGTGTGAGAAGGCCACAGAGCATTCGCAACGTGGTTGTCTTTCCGGCGCCGTTCGCGCCCAGGAAGCCGACGATCTCGCCGCGGCGGATCTGAAAGCTGACTCCATCGACCGCCCTGATCACGCCATAGCGTTTGACCAGGTTTTGAGCTTCGACCGCGATGGAACCGTCGGCAGCGGGCGAGACCATCATCCGCAGGGTACCAGCGCGCCGCTCATCTCCAGTGCCGATCGAGCTCCGATGCGTAGGTTCGGCCGATGCTGTCTGCATTGGTGAGCAGCCAGTTGTCGATGTTTCGCGTGCCGCGCGGCTTCGCCTGCGAGACCAGCAGCTCCTCCATCAGACCCTGGAGCTCCTGTCGCGTGAGCATCACGTCGTGAACGTACGCCGACACGATGTCTCCCGCCCACAGCGTCAGCTTCGGCGGCATGTAGACAAACCGGGGCCGGCGGCCGACCGCGATCGCGATTCGCTCGACAAGCTCTTCGTACGTGACGATGTCCGGCCCCGCGGCGTCGACGGTCAGATTGTCTGTTTGTTCGGCCGCCCAGGTTGCAATCTCAGCCACGTCTTCCGCGGCGACGGGCTGAATGCGATACATCCCCGACCCGGGGATGACGAAGATGGGCATTCGCCTCAGCAGCCACGCGATGTTGTTGATCAGGATGTCGCCCGTCCCGAATACGAGGGTCGGCCTGACGATCGCCCAGCGCAATCCAGAGCCGCGGACTATGTCCTCTGTGCGCGCCTTGCCGGCGTAGTAGTCCAGGTGGGACTCCAGAGTTGGGTTGCTGACCGAGATCTGCACGATCTTGCGCACGCCGGCCTCGACCGCCGCGCCGATCAGCGTCCTCGTGTTGGCGATCGCGTCGCCGAAACTGAGCCGGCCGTGACGGAAGCGAACCCAGTACGTGTTGTAGAGAACGTCGGCGCCGCGAAGGCTTTCGACCAGCGCCGCACGGTCGGTGAACTGCAGCGGCGCCACGTCGACTTTGATGTCCTCGGCCCCTGGACGCTGCGGATGGTTGGTCAGGGTGCGGACGCGACGCTCCTCAGCGAGCAGGCGCCGAGCGATGAACCGGCCCGTGTAGCTGAAAGCGCCGGTGACGATGTCGAAACCAGGTTCCATCACGGGTTGCATAACGGGCTCAGCAACGGGTTCCATCAAAACGGAAACCGGGTCAGGTCATATGCGAGCGAGCCTGGCTTGACGTGCCCCGAGGTCACCACTCGCGGCCTGTGCCGGATCGCTTCGGCGGGGTGAACCTCTGGACGCAGGCCGTTGAAGATGGGGAAGCGCAGCGTCCCGTCGGGCGACCATTCCGAGTACCGCACGCTAACCACGAGCTCCGGTCGCAACCAGTGCACCGGCTTCGTCATGATCGGCCGAGGATCAAGAGGCGAGTCCTCGGTCGCGAGCTCCGCGAGCGCTTCACCAATCGTGCGAGTCGCCGCGTCGTCATAGCCCCCGCCGACGGTCCCGCAAGGCAGCAGGCGCTCATCCTCGTGGTACCCGACCACCAACGCGTCGAATGGCTTTTCTCCAGTCCACCCGATGACCACAAAGTCGTCGGATTTGACGGCTTTGACCTTGAGCCAGAACGGGCTGCGCTGGCCTGGCACGTAAGGGCTCAGCTTGTGCTTGGCGACCACGCCCTCCAGCCCTCGCTCGAGGCAGGCCTCGAACAGCTCGACACCGTCTTCCTCGATGTGGTCCGGCACGAAGATGTGGCCGCCGGCCTCGACCGCCTTGCTCAAGCGCGCGCGCCGGCGGATGACGGGCTGCCGGAGCAGTGGCTTTTCCTCGAGGTAGAGCGCGTCGAAGGCGAGGTACGCCGTCGGAATCTTGTCTCGCAGCGCAGCGCCCCCGGCGAGTCGCTCGCGCAGGCGCGCATAGTCCGGCCGGCCCTCGCTGTCCGTCGCCACCAACTCGCCGTCGATAACGCTGCCGGGCGGAATGCGCTTGGCGGCCGCCGTCACTTCCGGCAGGTCCGCCGTGATGTCGTTCAGACCGCGATCCTGGAGGCGCACTCCTCCCTCCAGATCGCGGAACACGATGCAGCGCAGTCCATCCCACTTCACCTCGAACAAGTAGTCGGGCGAGCTGAACGGTGCCTCGGCAGAGGCAGCCTGCATCGGCCGCATCTCGGCGGGAAAGCTTTCGAGCTCGATCTGCAGCTGATCCGATTCCTGCATCCAGGCTCAGATTAGCTAGTGCCTTGCCCTCGAAGTTCCTTGCATCTGCGCGACGGATCGACTGGGTCAGGACACCGAGGAGTCGGCTAGGACGCTTTGCGGCGGGCCCTCTTGGTCTCGGCAGGGGCGCGCTTCTGCGCGGCGCGTGACTTCTTCGCCGCTTCGACCGAGGCGCGCAGCGCTTCCATGAGGTCCATGACCTTGGCGGTCTGAGGCGCCGCCGGCGCCTCGATCTCCTCCCCGTCGATCTTGGCCTGCACCACTCGCATCACCGCCTCGCGGTACTCGTCCTTGTAACGGTTGGGGTCGAATGTGTCGGCAAGGCTCTCGATCAAGGCCTTGGCCATCTCGAGCTCCTTGGGGTTGACTCGGACCTCGCCCTCGAGCCCTTTGAGGCCTTCGGTCGACCGGATTTCGTCCGGCCAGTTCAACGTGTTCATGAGGATCCCGGCGCCGTTCGGGTGGAGGGCACAGAGGTGTTCCCGGTCGCGCAGGGCGATCTTGGCGATGGCCATGCGCCCTGTCGCTTGAAGCGCCTTGCGCAGGAGCTGATATGGCTTCTTGCCGAGTTCCTCGGGCTCCATGTAGTACGCATTCTTGAAGTAAAGGCCCGGCTCGACGTCATCGGACGGCACGAATTCCTCGATCTCGATCGAGTGAGCGGTCGCCAGCGGAAGGTTGTCCAGGTCCTTCTCGTCGATGATCACGTAGCGATCCTTGCCCACCTCGTACCCCTTGAGGATCTCGCCGAAGCTCACTTCGTGGTCGCCCTCGGCGCACCACCGCTTGTACGAGATCGGCGACCTGTGGTCAGGGCAGAGCTGGCGGAATGAAACCTTGGCGCTCGACTCCGTCGCGTTGTAAAGGCGGATCGGAATCGAGACCATCCCGAACGAGACGACGCCTTTCCACATCGATCGCGGCATGGCGACGCAGTCTACCTCCTAGTGTTCTGGGTTGGCTACTCTTCGTGGGTTCCCGGGCGCAGGCGTGTCGCTCAGGCACCGACGTCCCGCCTTTCCATGACCAGTATCGACGCCGCAAAGCCCACCACGATGATCGCGACCATGATCAGCAGCCCACCGCGGTCGATCCCGTCTGCCAGGGGCGTGCCGAAGAGTTTGAAGGCGGAGAAGTCCTGGACCCATTCCGGCCACTTGAAAAATGGTCCGACCTCGGTGATCAGGTAGCTGCAGAACGCGAACCCGCCGAGCAGGCCGATGGTCGCTCGCGGGTTCCATGCCGCCAGCAGCGAGCCGGTGGCGGCGAAGACGAGCGCGAACGGCACCAGGAGGAGCGTCGCGCCGGCGAGACGCTCGTTAGGGACGTTCATACCCTGGTAGTGGGACGCGACGGCCACAGCGACCCCGCCGGCGGCTGCGATGAGCGCCGCCCCGAAAGCGAGCACGATCGCTCGCTCAATGACGACCGCGGCACGGGACCTCGGGTTGCTGAGGATCAGCTCGAGCCGGCCATCGGCGTCCTCGGCTGACCAGCGGGCGACCTGCGTGATCGCGAATGCCGCGAACAGAAGTTGCGCCACGCTGAACCAGAAGAATCCCAGAAAGGTCGTGTAGACCTGGCCGTGCACGAAGCCGCCGAAATACGGGGCCAGTGCCTGGATCGACAGCAGCGGCTCAATGATCGACCTGGTCATGGCGACGAAGATCGCGCCGAGACCAGCCAGGCCTGCGGCCCACACGACCAGCCCAAGTCGCCGATCCCATACGCCCCGCAGGACGGCGATCCTCCAGGCCGGCGAGGTCAAGCCGTCGTAGCTGGCGGAGCGCGCCCGCGCCGGCCAGCGGAACAGGGGCGAACCGAGGTCACGAAACGCGAAGGCCACGGCAGCCGCGGCTCCAGCCACCAGGGCGATGGCGACCAGGGTGAGGGTGGCGCGGCCGTCGAAATATCCGCCCGGCGGCAGGGGCTGGCTGAGCTCGTAGTAGCGAAAAGGTGAGAGCCAGCGCACCGAGATCAACGACGTGAAGGTGCGGCTCAAGGTATTGACGAGAAACAGGCTCAGGAGGACCACGCCCGCGGCCGCGGTTGCGATTCGAGCGCTCGTGAGCTGGCTGATCACCAACGTCAACGAGTAACAGCTGAGAGCAAGCGCCGCGAGGACAAAGCCGGCCTCGACGGCCGAACCCACACTGATCGACTCGCCGCCGTTTGTCGCCCCGAGGATGAGGCCGAGGCCGGCCGCGAGAGCGGCAACAAGGCTGCCGGCCGCGAAGGCGAGGACGCGAGAGGCCGTCAGAGACAGCCGGGTCAGGCCCGTGGCCAGCGCCGCTTCGACCAGGCCGCGCTCCTCGTCCCCGCGTGCCGCGCCGCTTGCGGAGGCGAGCGCCCAGACGGCGAAGAGCAACGCCAGGCCGCCGTATGAGCGGTACTCGACGTAGCCGCCTACCGTGTCCGGGCGGATTGGCGGCGGCAGGATGACCGTGAAGCGCGAGGCGAGGACCGACATGCTCTGTCCAAAAGCAGCGCGCTCAGCGGCGGTATGCCCAGCCACCTGGTAGAAGCCGAGAGCCTGGATGAGGGTGGAGACGAAAGCGAGCGCTGCGAATCCTGCGATTCCCCAGCGGCCGAGGCGAAGCGCGAACCACGTGGCGCTCACTCGGGCAACGCTCCCGCGTTCCCAGTCTCGCTGTAGTAGCTGAGGAAGATCTCCTCGAGGCTTGGCTCTGCGCTGACCAGGCTCGTCACGCTGGCATTTCGGATCGCCTCCAGGAGCGGCTCGAAACCGCCGCGGACTGTGCACCTCACGATGTGGTCTGCGATGGTCGCGTCCTCGACTCCGGTCGCGGAGCGGATCTGCGCCTCGGGCACGATGCTTCCCGGCGCAAACTCCAGCTCGACCCGGTGCACGCGGATGTGACGAAGCTCTTCAAGGTGCGCCACCTTGACCAGGCGGCCTGCGCGGAGAATCCCAACTCTGTCGCACACGTGCTCGACCTCGGAAAGGATGTGGGAGGAGAGGAAGACGGTGGCGCCGTCTTCGCGGGCCTCCCTCAGCAGCGAGTAAAACTCCTGCTGGTTGAGAGGGTCGAGCCCGCTCGTCGGCTCGTCCAGGATGAGCAGGTCGGGCTGGTGCATGAACGCAAGCACGATCGCGAGCTTCTGCTTGTTGCCGCTCGAGTACTCGCGAAAGCGACGGCTGAGGTCCAGATCGAACCGTTCGGCGAGGTTGCGCACGACCTTGGGGTCGGCGCCACCTCGCATACCGCCCAGGTACGCGATCACCTCCCTGCCCCTGAGGCTGCCGAACTGCGGGACATCGCCCGGGAGGTACCCGACCTTGCGCTTGACGGCGACCGAATCGCGCCGGCAGTCCAGCCCGAAGACATGGGCCGACCCGCTCGTCGGCCTGATCATGCTCATCAGGCAGCGAATGGTCGTGGTCTTGCCCGATCCATTCGGGCCGAGGTAGCCGAAAACCTCCTGGGGCGAGACCACGAGATCGAGGTCGAAGAGTCCCCGCCCCAGACGGTAATCCTTCGAGAGCTTTGAAGTTCGTATCGCCATGACCGCCATTTCGCGCAGCATAGTAAGCGCCGTGCAGCTGGGCGACTTCGAGATTCACCTCCTGATGGCTGGTCGCTGGAAGGCCGATGGAGGCCTCATGTTCGGTGTCGTACCCAAGGTGCTGTGGGAGAAGCAGAAGTCGGCAGACGAGAACAACATGATCGAATGTGCCTGCGTCTGTGTCATCGCGCGCGTCAACGGCCGCGTCATCGTCTGCGAGACTGGCATCGGAACCAAGCTCAGCGAGAAGCGAGCTCAGCAGGTTGTGCTGCGCGAGCCGGAAGGACTGCTTCATTCCCTCCAGCGTTTGGGCATCCGTCCTGAAGAGGTCGATGCCGTGGTCACGACGCATCTCCACTGGGACCACGCGGGCGGGCTCACGCGGCGGAATGAGCAGGGTGGCCTCGAGCTGACCTTCAAGCGAGCGCGCCATTTCATCCAGCGCACCGAGTGGGCCTTCGCGCTCCACCCGGACGTGCGCAGCCAGTCGGGCTACGTTCACGACGACTTCACGCCCCTGGCCGACGGCAACAAGCTGGTCGAGTTCCTCGACGGAGACGCCGAGGTCATGCCCGGCGTGCATCTTCGCCACGTGGGCGGCCACACGCCGGGCAGCCAGGTCCTCGTCCTGCGGTCGGGCGAGCTGGCATGCGCGGTGACGGGCGACCTCGTGTGCCAGACACCGCACCTCAAGGTGCCCTGGAACATGTCCGCCGATATCGAGCCGTTGCGGGTCTTCGAGCAGAAGGCACGGCTGTTCGAGGAAGCGCAAAACCACCGTTGGCTGTTGGTGTTGAGCCACGAGCCAGACCAACCCGCCGGCTACCTCGAGGAAGGTGGGCGCTGGCGTCCGGAGCCTCGCCTCACATGAAAAATTCGCCTCCCCTCTCGCCTGGGAGGTCCGGCCGCATCGCGGCCGGGGTGGGGGGATGGGGGTGAAATTCGACACACTCGACGGTCGACACCTCACGTACAGGCGCATGGGAAGCGGCCCGCTCCTGGTCTGCCATCCCGGCGGGCCGGGGTTCTCGTCGTCGGAGTTCGGCGACCTGGCGGGCTTGTGGGAGCGGTACACGCTGGTCATGCTCAACCCGCGAGGCACGGGCGGTTCCGACCGGCCTTCAGACCCGCGCGCATATCAGATCGATGACTACGTCTCGGACCTGGAAGAGCTCCGCCGGCACCTGGGCCTCGAGCGGATGCTGCTGCTCGGCTTCTCGCATGGCGGCGTGGTGGCACAGGCGTATGCGGCCGCTTATCCCGGCCGGGTGCGCCGCCTGGTGCTGGCCTCGACCGCTGCGCGATTCGGACCAGAGCAGGAAGCTGCGATGCGAGAGGGGATGGACAAGCGGTCGGGACAGCCGTGGTACGCGGATGCCGCCGCTGCCCTCGAGGAGGAGCAGGACGGAAAGTTCCGCACCGATCAAGAGATTGGAGACCTGGTCTTTCGAGAATTGCCTCTCTACTTCGCGCGCTACGGCCCGGCCGAGGCCGGCTACCTCGACACGATCAGGTCTGACGGCGTCAATGCAGACACGCTGCGACTCTTCAACGAGGAGATCTTCAACACCTTCGACCTGCGGAGCGTGCTCCCCAACATCACCGCTCCGACGCTGGTGATCACGGGAGACCAAGACTTCATCTGCGGCCCGCTGTGCGCTGTAGAGATCACCGCGGCGATCCCGGGCGCGCGCCAGGTCATCGTCGGCGACTCGGGACACATGACTTACGTCGAGCAGCCGGCAGCTTTTCACACCGAGGTGGCGAACTTCCTGGGGTCTTAACCAGGGGTCCCCACGAACTCACGGGAAGCCTCCGAGTTCGTGGGGTATTGGATCGGCGCCGTTTGCGGGCGGCTTCCCCATCCGGAGGTCGCCGCCCGCTTAGGTCAGGCGTCAGAGCCCGGGACAGGTACCCGGA
>JBGQGS010000044.1:0-14562 GCA_041497555.1 Candidatus Dormibacteraceae bacterium
GGCCGCGAGAGCGGATTTTGACTCGACCGCGGTGATCTTCCAAATGAACGCAAAAATAAAAGCCAACGCGCCAATCGATCCGACCAGCGCCTGCCCGATGTGCGTCCATGTGACGATCAAGTCCTGAATCGGAGTGATGTCCGGTCCGGCGGCGAGAAAGAACATGCGAACCTCCAGGTCTTTTGGGCCAGAGGTTAGGAGCCGAGCGAGCTGAGCGGAACCCCGGTTGTTAAGGGCACGGTTCAGCGCTAGCGGTGGCGGCTTGGGCAGAACGCCGCCGGTTGAGCGGCTATCCTGCGAGTCGGGTTGGTGGGCCTGACGTGGCAACGATCACTCTGAGCCGGCGCGAGCAGGAGGTTGCGGCCTTGGTCGCCGCAGGCTTGAGCAACCGACAGATCGCCGACCGGCTCTTCATCGCCGAGCGCACGGCGGAGTACCACGTCGAGCAGATCCGGAACAAGCTTGGCTTCCGCTCTCGCGTGCAGATAGCGGGATGGTTTAAAGACCAAAAGCCCTCAGGATCCGATGTACCGGGAAACCTCCCTGTACAGCTCACCAGCTTCGTGGGCCGCGAGCGCGAGATGGCGCAGGTACAGCGGCTCATGGCTGAAAACCGGCTGGTCACTCTGGCCGGACCGCCGGGGATTGGGAAAACCCGCCTCGCACTCCAGGTCGCTGCGCGGGTCGCCGCGCATTTTCGTGACGGGTGCTGGCTCGTGGAGCTCGGCGCAATCGGGGAAGGCACTCAGCTGCCGCCAGCACTAGCTGCCGGTCTCAAAGTCGCCGAGCGACCGGGCGAAACCCTGCTGGAGACCGTCGCATCAGCTTTTCGACAGCGTCGAGCCCTGCTCGTGCTCGACAACTGCGAGCATCTCCTGGACGCCACCGCGCTGGCTGCGGGGACCCTCTTGCGGGCATGCCCCGAGCTGAGCATCCTTGCCACCACACGACAGTCGCTGCGCGCGCCCTCGGAGGTTGTCTACCGAATCCCTCCACTGGCCGAAGCTGAGAGGCTGTTCTGCGAACGCGCGGCCCAGTCCGCGCCTGAATTCGAATCGACTCCGGCGGTGGCCGCAATCTGTCGAGACCTGGAGGGACTGCCGTTGGCCATCGAGCTGGCCGCGGCGAGAGTTTCGATTATGTCGACAGATGAACTCGCGGCGGGGCTCGACCAGAGCCTGCACCTGCTGACGTCGGGCATCCGAACGGCGGATCCTCGACAGCGGTCCCTGAAGGCGGCCATTGACTGGAGCCATGACCTGCTGGCGGCAGACGAGCGGGTACTTTTCGCGCGACTGGCCGTGTTCGTGGGCGGCTTTCGCATGGAGGCGGTCGCGGCCGTCTGCGGCGACGGGCTGAGCGAGGTCGGGGACCTCGTACTCGGCCTCGCCGACAAGTCCCTCCTATCCGCGCTGGCCGCCCCGGGCGGGTCGACGCGCTACCGACTGATCGAAACGATCAGGCAGTACGCCGCGGAGCGCTTAGTTGAGACCGGCGAAGGAGATCGACCCCAACGTCTCCATTTCGAGTTCTACGTCAATTGGGCGGAATCCTTCGGCCGGCGGCCCGCCCGTAATACGCAGGCGGCCGACCTGGACCAGGTCGAAGAGGACATCGCCAATATCCGGGCTGCGCTCGGATGGAGCCGCGCGCACCAACCCGAAGGTCACCTCCGTTTGGCGAGCTCCATGTCCCACTTCTGGCTGACGCGTGGCTCGACGGTAGAGGGGCGCGCCTGGCTAGGACCGGCACTCGAAGCTTCCACCGATCGCGGCCAGACTCGGGCGGACGCGCTCTGGGCGGTGGCGATGATGGCGGGGCGACAGGGTGACGCAGAAGCCAGTCTCCGCTACAACCGCGAGGCGATCGACATTTACAGGCACCTTGAGGACTGGAGCCAGCTGGCCCGCGCCCTCAACAACCTGGCATTTACGTCGGACCAGTCTGTCGCGAGCAGCCTCCTGTCCGAAGCTCTGGACGCCGCCCGGCGGTCACAGGATGCAGGCGTGCTGGCTCTCGTGCTGACCAGCCGCGGCGCGAGACTGCGTGCCGAAGGCCAGGCGGCTGCGGCACGCGCCATGTTTGAAGAGGGCCTGGCCCTGCGGCGGCAGACTGCCCACGAATGGGGGATTGCCAGATCGCTGCTCGCCCTGGCCCACATCGCGCTCGACGAGGGCGATCGGAAGTCAGCCGAAGTGTATCTGTCGGAAGCTTTGGAGATTGTTCGCCGCTTGGGGGACGTCTCGGGTCTGGCGGAGGTGCTCTATGCGTTCGCGCGTCATTCCGCAGACCCAAGTCGAGTGCTCCGCCTGGCGGGCAGCGCACGAGCCCTGCGGGACCGTACCGGCGACATTGCTGTATTCATCGGAAGCGTAGAGGTGGATGAGCGCCTGCGCTCGACCCGCCTTCAGCTCGGCCACCAGGCAGCGACGATTGAAGCCGCCGGTTATGCGATGAGTCCTGACGAAGCCGTCGCGGAAGCACTGGATGAGGACTGAAAACAGGTACCGCAACCGGTAGTTCCCCCAGTGGCGGCCGTCTGATGGGCGCCTACGTTTGTGGCCCCTACCCAACCACCAGGAGGAACCTGTGATGCGAGCCGTCCTTCCCCATTCGATCAACATGCCACGCAGCGTGGCGCTGATGCTGCTGGCAGCGGCGGCGCTCGCCGCCGGCATCCTTGCGCTGGCCTGGACCGCCTCGGGAGTGTCGCCCACGGCAACCCATGTGCCCCGGCCACCGGCGAGCGTAAGCCTGTCGTCGCCGACGCCTTTAAACGCCAACGATTCGTCCCCCCTGTTTGGTCCGCAACCGTAGGAGAGATTCATATGAAGACAAAGGCATTCGTCGTTATCGCGGTCGCAATCGGTGCGGTCTTCCTGAGCAGCAATGCGGTCATGGCCACCCCGTCCGTCGGCTTTACCGCCAAGGTTCTGGCCAAAGGCACACTGTCCCAGCCCGCCGAGATCAAGGCGCTCGGAGTGAGGTTCTCGACTAAAGAATCGACCGACGTCTACGTGCAGCAGGTCGACATTGCTGCCGGAGGGATCTCCGGCTGGCACGAGCACCCCGGGCTCGTGATGGTCGCGGTCGCAACCGGAGCCGTGATCGTCCACGCAGGTTGTCAGGCGGGACAGCAGTATTCGGCCGGGCAGTCGTTTGTCGAGCCCCCTTTGACCCCGATCATGGTCGAGAACGCCTCATCCACGTCCCCAGCTCAAAACTTCGCCACCCTCGTTGTACCGGCGGGCCGTGCGCCACGCATCGAACTCCCAGGCGCGCCCGACTGCAGCACCAAGGAATCAGACTGAACGAGAGAGTTCGCTAACTGCAGTCATAGCATGGGCGGGTGCCGGGTCTTGATGACCCGGCACTTGCGCACCCGACGGATGTTATTTAGTGGTCCACGCCAAAGCAAAAATGAAAGCCAACGCGCCAATCGATCCGACCAGCGCCTGCCCGATGTGCGTCCATGTGACGATCAAGTCCTGAATCGGAGTGATGTCCGGTCCGGCGGCGAGAAGAAACATTTGAGCCTCCTGCTGTGTTTTGGATCGGAGGCTAGGAGCTGGATCGGCCCGCGGAAACCCAGGCTGTTAAGAGCGCTCGCGAGGCCCCCAACTCACCGAGCAGCGCGAATGAGACTGGCCCGGTCCGCTGCGGACCGGGGCTCATGCCTGCCGGAGCGGCCTTTCATCAATGGCACAGCCGAGGAGAAAGCCGCCGTGGCCTAACCTTGAGGTGTGGCCAAAAAGCTCGCCGAGTACGAGGCCAAACGCGATTTCAAAAAGACACCCGAACCGGGCGCCAGGGTCCCTCGCAAGGAGACCAAGGCGCCCCGGTTTGTCGTCCAGGAGCACCATGCGCGGCGCCTGCATTGGGACTTCCGCCTGGAGCACGACGGCATGCTCGTCTCGTGGGCGGTGCCCAAGGGAGTGCCCGCCGATCCCAAGAAGAACCATCTCGCGGTTCATGTCGAGGACCATCCACTCGACTACATCGACTTCGCGGGCGTGATCCCCGCAGGCAACTACGGCGCTGGACAGGTCTCGATCTGGGACCACGGGACGTACGAGATCGAAAAATGGTTCGACCGCGAGGTCATGGTCATCCTCCACGGGAAGCGGCTTCAGGGTCGCTACGTGCTCTTCCGGACCAGCGGCGAGAACTGGATGATCCACCGCATGGATCCGCCGCAGGATCCAGCACGCAAGCCGATGCCGGAGCGAATCGAGCCGATGATGGCCAGGCTCGGCACAGCGATCCCGTCACCCGATGATGCGTGGGGATTCGAGTTCAAGTGGGACGGCATTCGTGCGCTCGCTTATGTCGAGGGCGGTCGCGTGCGCCTGGTGAGCCGCTCCGGCGAAGACATCACGTCTCGCTACCCTGAGGTGCACGCCATGGGCCGCGCGATCGGCTCACGTGAGGTGATCCTCGACGGCGAAGTCGTCGCCCTTGACGACTCAGGACGGCCGAGCTTCGAGCAGATACAGCAGCGGATGGGCCTCACGTCGGAATCGGAGGTGCGCCGCAAGATGAGGTTGGTCCCGGTCACGTACATGCTGTTCGACCTGCTCTGGCAGGACGGCCATTCCCTCCTTCCGGAGCCGTACATGGAACGACGGCGGATGCTGGCCGACCTAAAGCTCGCCGGGGACTCATGGCAAACGCCGCCGTACGAGAAAGGCGGCGGCAAGGCGATGCTGCAGGCGAGCTCGAATGCCGGGCTCGAAGGGGTCATGGCCAAAAAGCTGAGCTCCCCTTACGAGCCCGGTCGCAGGAGCGGAGCGTGGGTCAAGGTCAAGAATCACAACCGCCAGGAGCTCGTGATCGGCGGATGGCTGGAAGGCGAGGGCAAGCGGCGCGGGCACCCTGGCGCATTGCTGGTCGGCTACTACGACAAAGCCAAGTTCGTCTACGCCGGCAAGGTAGGGACCGGATTCACCGACGCGATGCTGGAGAAATTGCAGGTGCTTCTAGAACCGCTGGGGCGGGACACGAGCCCCTTCGACGTTGGAAAGCCTCCGAAAGCGGCCCATTTCGTCAAGCCAAAGCTCGTCGCGGAGCTCGAGTTCGTGGAATGGACGCGCTCGGGTCAGCTTCGTGCACCCTCGTTCAAGGGTCTGCGCGCCGACAAGCCTGCGCGCAAGGTGGTGCGCGAAGGTGGCTAAGGAAACCGCGGTCGAGGTCAAGATCGAGGACCGCACCCTAAAGCTCACCAACCTCGAGAAGGTCCTCTATCCCGAGGTTGGATTCACCAAGGCTCAGGTGATCGATTACTACACCCGCATCGCGCCGGCGATCCTCCCGCACACGCGCAACCACCCTTTGACCCTGAAGCGGTATCCCAACGGGGTCGACGCCGAGTTCTTCTACGAGAAGAACTGCCCGAAGCACCGGCCTCCATGGGTCGAGACCGCGACGGTGTGGAGCGAAGGCAACAATCGCGACATGTACTACTGCCTGTGCCAGGATCTGCCGACCCTCGTATGGCTCGGAAACCTGGCGACCCTTGAGTTCCATACGTCGCTCTCTCTCGCCGACAACCTGCCGCAACCACGCACGATGGTCTTCGACCTGGACCCGGGTCCGCCGGCCACGATCGTCGAGTGCTGCAGGGTGGGCCTCATGCTGCGCGACCTTTTCGCAGAGCACGGCCTGGACTGTTGCGCCAAGACATCCGGCTCGAAGGGGCTGCAGCTGTACGTGCCGCTCAACACGAAGGCCACCTACGTCGAGACAAAGGTCGTGTCGAAGGGGCTCGCCCAGCTGTTCGAGGAACGCCATCCGGACCTCGTCGTTCACAAGCAGCTCAAGGAGCTCCGGACGGGCCGCGTGCTGATCGACTGGAGCCAGAACGATCAGTACAAGACGACCGTGAACGTCTACTCGCTGCGCGCTCGCGCGCGACCGACGGTGTCGACGCCGGTCACATGGACCGAGGTCGAGAAGTGCTTGAAGGCAAAGGACCCGAGCCGGCTCGTCTTCGACTCCCAGCAGGTGCTCGCGCGCGTCGCGAAGCATGGGGATCTGTTCGAACCGGTGATCAAGAAGAAGCAGAAGCTACCCAGGTCGCTCCTCGAGGCCACCGGCGGTGGCGCAGCTCTCGAGAAGATGGCCAACCGGCGGCACGGCGGGGGACGGTTCCGCAAGCCGCCAGAGAAGTGACGCGCCCGCGTGTCGTGATCGCTGGAGCCGGCTTCGGCGGACTCACCTGCGCACGCGCTTTGAGGACAGCTCCGGTCGACGTGCTGCTGGTCGACCGCAACAACTACCACCTCTTCACACCACTGCTCTACCAGGTGGCTTCAGCCCTCCTCGACCCGGGAGAGATCGCGCGGCCGGTACGCGCGCTGATCCGCCCACTGGCCAACGTGGAGTTCAGGCAAGCCACTGCCACTGGTGCGGACCTCGACAAGCGCCTCTTGCTGACGGACCACGGACCGATCCCGTACGACTACCTCGTCCTCGCCACCGGCAGCCAGAGCGACTACTTCGGCAACGCATCGCTGGCGCGGCATGCCTTCGGCCTCAAGGGCCTGGACGAGGGGCTCGCGCTCCGCAACCGGATCCTCACGCAGTTCGAATCATCGCGGTGGGTCAGCGACGCATCGATCCGCCTAGCCATGCTGACGTTCGCGGTGGTGGGAGCCGGGCCGACGGGTATAGAGCTCGCCGGTGCACTGTCCGAGCTGATCCGGCTCGTGCTGCGCAAGGACTACCGGGATCTCGACCTCAGCGAGGTTCGCGTCCTGCTCCTGGAAGCCGCCGATTCGCCGCTCGGCACGTTCGCGCCGATCCTGCGCCAGGCGGCCCGCAGGTCACTGGAGAAGAAAGGCGTCGAATTGTTGCTGGGTGCAAAGGTGGAAGCCGTGACCGAAGACTCGATCCGGCTCGCGGGCGGAAACGAGATCGCCGCGGGCACCATCATCTGGACGGCGGGCGTTCGCGCCTCTGACCTGGGCAGGGCGATCGGCGCGGAGCTCGGCCGCCAGGCGCGGGTCAAAGTGGAACCGACGCTGCAGCTGCCGGGCCACCCGGTGGTTTTCGTCATCGGCGACCTCGCCGGGGCGATCGACCGCGGCGCGCAGCTGCCCATGCTCATCCCCGTCGCGATGCAGGAGGGCAAGCACGTGGCCGCGACCATTTCGGAGCTGGTGCGAAACGGCGGGGCCAGCGCATTTCGCTACAAGGACCCCGGCATCATGGCGACGATCGGGCGCAACTCGGCGGTGGCGGAACTGGGTCCGGTGCGGCTGTCGGGATTCTTCGGCTGGTTGATGTGGCTTGGGGTCCATCTCGTCAACGTGATCAGCTTCCGCAGTCGCGTCCTCGTCCTCGTGAACTGGGCGTGGGACTACCTTTTCTATGACCGGCCCATCCGCCTCATCGTGCGCGCGGGCGACGCAAAGCAGGACTGACGGCGGCCCGGCTCCGAGGTCCGCAAGGAACTTCGGGGGCAGGCTCGCCAAGCTTCCGCAGTAGTGTTCGTGGCGTGTACATGAGGCGGGGACTGGTCGCCGCGTTGGCGCTGGCGCTCCTGGCCGGCTGTGGAGGCGGGCCGCCAGCTGTCGATCCGGCACGCACCTTGCGCGACGCGGCGGCGGCGATGGCGAAGCTGAAGACGGTGAGTGCGACCCTCAAGTTCACCAAGGGCGCAATCACGTTCCAGGGCTTCACGCTGGTCGGGGCCAAGACTTCGGTGCGGCTGCCGGGCGACAGCGACACCGTCTACACAGTGAAGCAACAGGACTTCACGATCGGCCTCGAGGTCATCATCTCCGGCGGCCATGTCTACCTGCACGTGCCCTTCTCGCCCTTCCAGGAGCTGACAGGAAGCGACGCTGCGGCTATACCCGACCTCGCGAAGCTCTTCGATCCAACCAGCGGGTTGCCCGCCGTGATTCCTTTGGGCCGCAACCTCAAATTCGCCGGCGCCGACAAGGTCGGCGATGTGGACGTGCAGAAGATCGACGCAACGTACAGCGGAGCCCAGGTCAGCGGCATGCTCGCGCAGCTCAGCTCCTCCGTCGACGTGAACGCGGAGCTCTGGGTGGGCGCCTCCGACCACTTGATCCGGAAAGCAGTCCTCGACGGCGCTTTCGGCGACGAGGGCAAAGAGGCTGCGGTCGAGGTCGACATGTCCGGATTCAACGCCGCGGTCAACATCACGCCGCCGTCACCTTAATGCCCCACGAAAAAGCCCCACGAACTCCGAGGCTTCGCCGTGAGTTCGCGGGGACCCCTTGATCAGAGGCTGCGCCGCGAGTTCGCGGGGACCCCAATAAGTGAACTCGGTGCCTAGACCGGTCCTGCTCGGGTTGGCGGGCGCCGGGCTTTTCGTCGCAGCGCTCGACGCTTACGTGGTGGTCACGCTCCTGCCGTCCATGATCGCCGACGTCGGTCTCACCATCGACCGTTTCGAGCAGGCGACCCCGATCGTGACAGGCTTTCTCGGCGGCTACGTGGTCGCGATGCCATTGCTGGGGGCCTACTCCGACGCGCGCGGACGGGCTCCGGTGTATGCCGCCTGCATGGTCGCGTTTGCCGCTGGATCGGCCGTCACCGCGACCGCGGGCCTCTGGACCTTCGCCGGCCTGCCCTGGCTGGTCGCGGGCCGCGTGCTTCAGGGCCTGGGAGGCGGCGGGCTGGTCCCGCTGTCGCTGGCGCTCGCCGCAGACCTGTACCAGCAGGGCGCCCGCACCCTGGCGCTCGGCTCGGTCGCGGCCCTGCAGGAGGCAGGCAGCGTGTTCGGCCCTCTCTATGGAGCGAGTCTCACGGCGCTCGCGGCGTCCGCGGGCGGCTGGCGCTTTGTCTTCTGGCTCAATGTTCCGCTCGCGGCGATCTGCGCGGCGGGCCTCCTCATCGCGACCCGCCACGCGACCGGGTCGCCCAGGCATGCTGTGTCGTCGATCGACTGGATCAGCGCGGCGCTGCTTGGAGTTGGGCTTGGACTGCTCGTCGTCGCTCTCTACCCGGACGATCCGGACCATCGCGCCACCAGCACGCTGCTGCTTCCGGCCGGGATCTCGAGCGCGCTCGCCCTGGCGCTCTATGGTTGGCGCCAGGTCCGCCGCCTGGAGCCACTAGTTCCGCGCGAGCTCTTGCGGGGCCGGGCCTTCATCGGCGCTGCAGTCTCGAACCTGTTGATCGGAGCCGCCCTCATGGTGGCTCTGGTCGACGTACCTGTGCTGGGCCGCCTGGTGTTCAGCCTCGACCAGCTCGGTTCTGGCCTGCTCTTGTCGCGCTTCCTCGCCGGGATCCCAGTCGGTGCGGTGCTCGGCGGCTGGCTCGCGGGCCGCGTCGGAGGGCGCGTGGTGGCCGTGGCCGGCATGCTGCTCTCGGGCGCGGCCTTTCTCCAGATGTCGACGTGGCCGGCGAACGAGCTGGCCCTGCGCTGGGGACCTGTGCGCCCGGCCGACGTTGCCCTCGCTGCCTGCGGATTGGGATTTGGCATCGTCATCGCACCGCTGACCGCCGCCGTCCTGGCGCTGACTCGAGACCGGAGCCACGGCCTCGCCACGAGCCTTGTCGTGCTGGCGCGCACGATGGGAATGTTGGTCGGGCTTTCCGCGCTGACCGCTTTCGGCCTGTATCGCTTCCATCAGATCCTGGGCACGCCGGTACTGACCGACCCCGACCTCAGGGCGCGCGTCGACCACCTGGCGAGGCTGGTGGCAGCCGCATTCCTCCAGGAGTACCGCGAGATCTTCAGCCTCGCCGCGGCGATGTGCGCGCTCGCGGCGCTGGTCATCGTTGCGACGATCGATCAGCGCTTGCGGGCCACCGCAATCAAGTAGGAGTGGTGGTACCGGAAGGCGTCGTCGGGGTCACCGAGGCTCTCCATCGCGGATTCGACCTCCGCCTCCAGCTCGGTGCGGTAGTGAGGACCCAGCGCGCGGATCAGCGTGTATGGCAGCGGCCCGGCGCCGGCCATCAGGTCAGTCCATTCGTGCGCATCGCGGGCCCGGCCGCCAGTAACCATCTCGGTCACGTGTGTCACCTCGAAGCCGGCGCCCTCGAGCAGCTGAGGCAGGACGTCCGGCTCTCCGAAGCGCGCGCGCTCTGAGCTGTAGCGCGGAAGGCTGAGGTAGTGGCGGCGCGCGAGCGGCGCCAGGCCCTGGAAGAAGAGGTCCTGGGCGCGTGTGGTCAGACTTCGCCGCTGGCAGGACACCGCAAGGCGGCCGCCCGCTCGCAGCACCCGGTTGGCTTCGGCAAGCCCGTCCGTGGGATCGGCCAGGTAGGCGAGGGTGTCGCCCATTGTGACCAGGTCGAATGTGTCCGGCTTGAAGACGAGCTGCTCCGCGGCCATGCCCAGGAACTGGACGTTCGTGCTCTTCTTCGATCGGGCGATCGCCAGCATCCGCTCGGAGAGGTCGATCGCGATCACGCTGCCAGGACTGACCCTCGGCGCGACGAGGTGGGCGACCAGCCCAGTCCCGGTACCCACGTCGAGCACGTGCTCGCCCTTCTGCGGCGCCGCCACCTCGACCAGCCTGGCCGCGACCCGCTCGTGCTGGCCGCCCGCCCAGCTGTCGTACGCGGGGGCGATCCGGTCGAAGAAATCGACCAGGTGGTCGATCATCTCATCCGAGGCATCCGGGTCCATCAAGGTGGTCGAGCGCTCCAAAACCTGGATCCTGGGGCACCGGCCCCCAATCCTTAACCTGCTTCTACGTCTGGCGGCACCCTGTTACCATGCAAGCTCGCTCCAATCCGGGGCTCTGCTTGCTTGCGGAGCGCAAGTCCGCGCGGCGCTCAGAGTTGACTACAGAGTATGGAAGGCACGATCAACGCAGTGGAGGATTCCCACATGGCCCAAGCTGAAAAGTCTGCGTCGCACTCGCCTGGGGCAGCTCAGAACGGCGGGACAAACGTCGTCAACCTCGGACCTCGCGACAGCCTGCACGGACGCCTTGAGATCCAGGGCGACCTCAAGATCCAGGGCAACGTCGAAGGAGAGCTCAAGGCCAGCGGAGACGTGACGATCGATTCGACCGCCACCATCCAGGCCTCGATCGAGGGCTCGAACGTCAGTGTTCGGGGTCAGGTCACCGGCAACGTGACCGCAAAGAAGCGACTGACGCTCGGAGGTTCAGGCCGCCTGAACGGCGACGTCAAGGTCGCTCGCCTCACCGTGGAGGACGGAGCCACCCTCAACGGCAACGTCACCATGTCGTCGGACAAGGGGTAGCAGCCCCCTGGCATCCCCTCTCCCCATCGGGGAGAGGTCAGGATGAGCGGCTTAAGCCCGCAGCTCCGCTCGGGTGATCGAGGGCAGGACCACCGTTTCGAGATAGCGCTGCATCGCGTCCGTGGCGTTGTGCACGATTCGCCATTCGAGCTGCTCGAAAACCATCTGCTCCTGGTTCAGCTGGGTGAGCCGCACCCGCCAGAAGCCTGCGTCGAGGTTGAGCCCGGGCAGCTGCGCCGGTGTCACCGGCTTTGCCGCCTCGGAGAGATCGGGCAGCGGACTGGTGGACGCATCCGCGGGAGCGTCGACCGACTGGACCGTCGCAGCGCCCGCGTGCTGCGTGGCGCCCGCCGCGACCACGCTCCAAACGACCACCATCAGCGCCGCCACGACGATGAACTCGGCGATAACCATCCAGGTGAGCGGTTGTCGGAGAAGTCTGCCCATACCGCCAACCTAGGACCCGCGCGGTGATCTGGGAACCGTGCCTGTTAAGACCGCATTCCCGTGGCCTCGCGTTCAGCGCACGTTTCTGGACTATCTCCCTGATCGCCGCGCTGACCACCAGGTTGCCATCCGTCGCACGGCCCGCTCCTTCGTCCTCTCAGCAGACGATGCGGCGCCAGGAGGTCCACCGGCGCGGGTTATTCCCGCGCCGGTTACTTGGCCGGCTAGAAGCCGAAACAGGCTGGAGGCGGTGTTCCCTTGATGTCCATGCGTGTGTCGGTCGAGTCCACACTTGCCACATCAGTGTTGAACGATCCGCTCAGCCCAGCTATGGTTCCCGACGCTGTGGCGACGGACGAATGCGAGTCGCTTGAGAACTGCGTCGAATAGTCAAGGCACTGGAAAGTACTGTGATCGCGCCCGGTGCTCGTCACGCCAAGCCCATTCCATGTGATGTCGACATTCATCGGCAGCGGAAGGCCGCCGCCATCCGCCAGCGAGATGATGTCGCTCTTGCCGGTGACCGGTTCCCCGACGCCGGGGCACATGCGATCGACCGTCAGGGTCGTGTGCAGCGAGGCTGACTGCAAGTTCTTGCTCACGTTAAATGCGGACTGCGGGACTATGAAACAGCCGAATGTACTTCCTGAGGAATCGAATATTGCGACCTGGACCATGGTGCTGTTGGTCACGGTGCGTGGCCCTTTGTGCTCCGCAGGTCGGAACGAGTTCAAGCCCCGATTGACGAACACGCCTACGCCCTGCTTCTCTGGTGGACCTCCTTTGGCCACCCCGACGATGGCCGTTGCACTGGTGTTGGTGAAGGCGTAATTTCCGGGGGCGAGTCCACCGACTGCAGCGATCCCGGCTGCCGCCATTACCAACGAGCCCCCGAAAACGAGTGTCACGACGAGGGCGAATCGTCTGAGTCGAGTCATTGCTTTCCGTGATTCCATGGGCGTTTCTTCCATAACAGTGGTGGCCGGAACGCAACGACCGTATCGCTGGCAGGACAGCTAGACATCGGGGTTGAACCGCGTTTTGAATAGGGGTTAGCACCAAACTCGCCACACGACTCGGAACCCTGGACCGTCAGGCTGACCGCAGGTAGTTGAGGACCGCTAGAACTCGCCGATGCTCGCTGCCTCCAGGCTCCAGTCCGAGCTTCGAGTAGATCGTGCCGATATGCGCTTCGAGCGTCTTCGGGCTTATGTGCAGCGCAGTCGCGATTGCCTCATTAGACAGACCTTCGGCCATTTTGGCCAGCACTGATTTCTCCCGCTCACTCAGATCATCGATTAGATTGCGGGATCGCTTGCGGCCGAGCAGCTGCGAGACCACCATCGGGTCGACTGCCGATCCGCCCAGGCCCACCCGCCGAACCGCGTCGACGAAATCGCCGAGGTCTGAGACGCGGTCTTTGAGTAGGTAGCCCACGTGATCCGGGCTTTGGCTGAGCAGATCGATGGCGTGGTGGCTCTCGACATGGTGAGAGAGCAGGAGGACGGCAATGTGCGGGTGGTCGTGCCGAATACGCTTGGCGGCCAGCAGGCCCTCGTCGGTCTGGGTAGGCGGCATGCGGATGTCCAGGATCACTAGCGCGGCGCTCTCACCCGCCAATAGATGGTCGAGCTCTTCAATGTTGCCGGCCTGGCCGGCGATCTCGAAACCGGCCGCTTCCAGCACACGAGCCAGGCCTTCTCGGAATAGAACTGAGTCGTCGGCGAGGATTACGCGCACGGAACTTCAGCGTGCAGGTTGGTGCCGGCTGATTGGTTGCTCCGCACATCGAGTCGACCGCCGACAGCTGCCACCCGGTCCGAGAGGCCGACCAGGCCGGAGCCACGGGAGATATCTGCCCCGCCGACACCATCGTCGGTGATGTCAACGCTGGCCCATCCAGAGCTGCGGTGAAAGTCGACGCATATGTGCCGTCCCTGCGAATGCTTCACCGCGTTAGTGATAGCCTCGGCCGCGACGTAGTAGAGAGCCGCCTCCAATCTCGGCTCGAGCCGGCCCACCTCCCCGGTCACCTCGACCTCCATCGGACATCGCTCCCCGAGGGATCGGATCGCCGGCACCAAGCCAGCCTCGACGAGGATGGTCGGGTGGATTCCGCGGGCCAGCATCCGCAGCTCAGCCAGAGCCTGCCGCAGAGACTCAATGCTCCCTTCGAGCATGTGCGCTGTCTCTGGATCTGAGTGCTGGAGCGCCTCTGCCTTCGCGACCTGCAGCGAGAGGAGAAGGGTTACCAGCTGCTGCTGAGCACCGTCGTGAAGGTCTCGTTCCACGCGGCGTCGCTCACCGTCCGCGGCTTCCACCAGCCGGGCCCGCGACTGCCGCACCTCTTCGAGCTGAGCTCGAAGCTGAACCTGAAGGCGTGCGTTTTCGAGTGCCAGGCCCACCGCGGCTGCGGCCGTGTCGACGAGCCTCGCGTCGTGGCGCAGCGACGAGTCGTATACGAGTGCGGCGACCGGATTCGCAGGATCTCCCAGCACGCTGACGGCGCGCGGCGAATTTGGAGCCGGAAGGTTCACCGGCCTGCCCTCGAGGTCTGAGTACCATCCGAGGGTTGGGAGCCAGTACACGACCTCCAGTGAGGGGTCATGGAGTGTCCTGGCAAGCGCCGGCTGCAGCTGAACGGGAAGTAAGCCATCTGACAGTTTGACCACGAGATCCGCGACTGACGACAGGTCGCGCGCGCTTCTGAGCATGGCGACCAAGAATCCCGCCGGTAGGACGACCAGGAACAGCGGAGATGCCTTCACCAACTCCAGCCACACAGAGGGCAACGGCAAGGCGCCGACAAACGGCGTGAGGTGGGCCGGTACGAACGCCATCGTGATTGGGACCAAAGACCAGGTGACTGCTGACATCGAGCGACGTCGTGCGGGCCCGGCGAGGAACCAGCGGCGGAC
>JBGQGS010000045.1:0-14399 GCA_041497555.1 Candidatus Dormibacteraceae bacterium
ATCTCCGCCGAGGTGCTGCAGTCCATCTTCTATCCCAACTCCCCGCTGCACGACGGCGCTGTCATCGTCCGCGGCAACCGGATCGTCGCCGCGGGCTGCCTGCTTCCGCTGCCCGAAGAAGGCATCGTCCGCGAAAGGCTCGGCACGCGGCACCGCGCGGCGCTGGGCCTGTCGCTGGCATCTGATGCCCTGGTCCTCGTAGTCTCGGAAGAGACAGGGAACATCTCAGTGATAGAAGAGGGCAAGATCACGCGCAACCTGGATGCGGACGGACTGCGCCGTCGCGTCAGCGTGAAAGTTCCATCGCCGGCCAATGGCAACGGCTTTCTGAGGTTCCGCAAATGAACCTGATCACCGACGACTGGCGGCTGAAGCTCCTCGCAGTTGGACTCGCCATCCTGATGTTGGGAGCCGTCGCCTTCTCCCAGAACCCGCCCACGACGCGCACCCTCCAGGTGGGCATCAACTACACAGTGCCCCCGGACCTCATTCTCATCAACCCGCCGACGAAGGCGAGCGTGACCTACTCAGGGTTGGCCGATGTCCTTGCTTCGGTCACCCCGGACAACCTGGTCGCACTCGTCGATGCCACGCACGCGAGCCCAGGGCCGGATATCAAGCTCAACGTCACGGCGAAGTCCCTGATCAACGGGGTGATCGTGCAGAATCCACCGCCGATCGCAGTCAATATCGACGCCAAGAGCGCCGTTGCTCTGCCCGTCACGGTAATCGCTCATGCAGCCCCAGGTTGGGTGGTGACCAAGGCCGACGCGCTGTGCCCGGCGAGTCCGTGCGTGGTCCACTTCACCGGGCCCAAGACATGGGAGGTCAGCCTGAGGGCGACGGTTGTGTTCCCAGACCCGGTTAACGTCGTCGGTCCAATCGAACGTCCCAATCAGACCATCCAGTTGGTCACGAACAATGGGACCCTCGATCAATCGTGCCGGACGGTTCCGTGCGCCAGCCTCGACGTGCCGGCGGTCTCCATCCGAATCGAAGGGCAGACGGGCTCAACCAGCAACACGGTGGCGCTGGTCGATGCGCCTCCCGCAAACCCGCCGCCGGCGGGATACCGCGTTGTAGGCATCACGATCAGCCCTGTCACAGTGATCATCACGGGGGATGCCGTGACCCTGGGCAAGATTCAGCGCATTACCCTGCCGGCGGTCGACCTCAGCAGTAAGACTTCGAACTACACCGTCCAGGCCACGATCCCGTACCCCGTCGGCGTCAGCGGGTCGGTCGCCACTGCAAGCATCACCTACCAGATCGCGGCCAACCCGAACGTGTCCCCCTCGCCCTAGCACTCCCGTGTAACCTGACTCTCGTCCCAGCCGTTCAATGCAGCACCGGACGAAACAACCCCTGCCAGGAGTTCTAGTCAAGAAATGTGCGGAATCATCGGCTACCTGGGCGATCGCGAAGCCACCCCGATCCTGATGGAGAGCCTCAAGCGCCTCGAATACCGCGGCTACGACTCGGCCGGGGTAGCGGTGTTGGAGCTGCCCAAGCCAGGCCAGTCGAGGCGGACGAGCCTCACCAAGTCAGAAGCCAAGGTCGACACTCTGATCGAGAAGCTCGAGGCCAACATGCCGTCCGGCAAGCTGGGTATCGGCCACACCCGCTGGGCCACCCATGGCAAACCGACCTACATCAACGCGCACCCGCACACGGACTGCCACGGCAAGATCTTCGTCGTCCACAACGGGATCATCGAGAACTTCGCCGAGCTCAAGGCGGAGCTCCAGGCGGCCGGCCACGAGTTCACTTCCGACACCGACACCGAGGTCGTACCTCATCTCATCGAGGCCAACTACAAGGGCGACTTCCTCGCGGCGGTCCGCGCTGCGCTCAAGCGCATCCGCGGCGCATACGCCCTGGCCATGTTCTCGACCGATGACCCGGAGCTGCTGATCGGCGCCCGCCTGAACGCGCCGCTGGTCGTGGGTCTGGGCGACCACGAGTTCTACATCGCCTCCGACATCACGGCGATCATCCCGTACACCAAGCGCGTACTCGTCCTTGGCGAAGGAGAGGTCGCGGCGGTCACGCCGCTCGGCGCTGAGGTCTCAACCCTGGACGGGATCACGGTCAAGCCAAAGCTTGTCCACGTCGACTGGGACCTGAGCCAGGCACAGAAGGGCGGATACGCGCACTTCATGTTGAAGGAGATCCATGAGACGCCGGAGGCGGTCGCCAACGCGATGCGAGGGCGGCTGACAGACGACGGCATCGTCTCCTTCCGAGAGTTCGACGTCGATGACGAGAAGCTGCGCGCCTACGAAGAAGTGCTCCTTCTGGGCATGGGGACGTCGCGGCACGCGGCCATGGTCGGCGAATACCTGGTCGAGGATTGGGCCGGAATCCCGGCTCGCGCGCAGGACGCTTCCGAGTTTCGCTACCGCCGTCCGACTTTCGGGCCGAACACGCTGGCCGTCGTCCTGACGCAATCCGGGGAGACGGCGGACACGTTGGTCGGCCTGCACCGCGCGAAGGAGCGCGGCGCGCTGACGGTGGCCGTGACCAACGTATTCGCGAGCTCAGCCGCGCGCGACGCCGATGGCGCCATTTACCTCCACTCGGGGCCGGAGATCGGGGTTGCGTCGACCAAGACGCTCGCGGCGCACATGGTCAGCCTCTGCTTGCTCAGCCTTCGCCTGGCCACCGTCAAAGGTCGCGTCTCGCTCGAGCGGAGGCGCGAGCTGGTGGCTGCGCTGAGGGCGCTCCCGGACCAGGTCCGTGAGCTGGTGGAGCGCGAGCCGGAGATCGCGAAGATCGCGAAGCGGTACAGCCGGTACCGCAACTTCATCTATTTCGGCCGCGGCTTGAGCTACCCGGTGGCTCTCGAGGGCGCCTTGAAGCTGAAGGAGATCTCCTACGTGCACGCCGAGGGGACCACCGGCGGCGAGCTGAAGCACGGGCCGATCGCCCTGCTCGACAAGGAGTTCCCCGTGATCGCCATCTGCACGGCAAGCGCGACCAAGGACAAGATGGTCAGCAACGTCCACGAGATCGCCGCCCGCGACGCGCCGGTGCTCGCCCTCGTGACGGCTGGGGACCATTCGCTGGACGGCGTCGCGGCCGACGTCTTCGAGATGCCGGCGGTCGAGGAGGCCGTCGGGGCAATCCTCAACACGATCATGCTGCAGCTGTTCGCCTACCACGTGGCGGTCGAGCTCGGCCAGAACGTCGACCAACCGCGAAACCTGGCCAAGTCCGTCACCGTCGAATAAATCCCCTCCCTCGCGGGGGGAGGGTCAGGGTGGGGGAGGACTCGAGCCGGCATCAATGTGGGGAAGAGCCCGAGCTCGCATCCCCGCCACAATGAAGGCGTGCAACGAATCGGCGTTGACGCGGTGTCAGTGGAGCGCATAGCGCTCGCCCTCGGCCGTTCCGGCCCAGGGTTCCTCAACAAGGTCTACACCCCGGCCGAGCAGGCCTACTGCGCCGGCAACGCGGAACGACTCGCCGGCAGGTGGGCCGCCAAGGAGGCGGTGATCAAGTGCTTCGACGGCACGGGCATCTGCTTTCCGCGCCGGCGTATCGAGGTGCTAGCGGGCCCCAACGGCGCCCCAAGAGCGCGACTGCTCGGCGATCACCGGGGCGCCCGCCTCGAGGTGAGCATCACCCACCACAGCCGGTTGGCCGTCGCAACGGCGCACCTGGAGATGCCCGATGTCGAAAACGACCTCCTGCCCGCCCCGGACGCGGTGGTCCTACCCGACCGGCCGCACGACGCCCACAAGGGCACCTTCGGCACCGCGGTCGTGCTGGCGGGCAGCCTGGGATTCACGGGCGCCGCCTACCTCGCGTCAACCGCCGCGGCGCGGACTGGCGCCGGGCTGGTGAAACTGCTCGTCGCCTTCACGATCTACCCGATCCTTGCCACCAAGTGCACCGAGGTCATGGCAACCCCAGTGGCTGAGGTGGCGCCAGGCGCTGTCGGCCACGCGGCTTACGACTCGATCATGCGGCAGCTCGCATCGGCCGAGGTCGGGGTCGTCGGTCCCGGCCTGGGTCGCGACAGCTCGACCTGGCGCCTGGTGCTCGACCTCGCGCTGCACGCGAAGTGTCCCCTGGTGATCGACGCCGACGGGCTCAACGCGCTGGCGGACTCGCCTCGGTCCAAGGGCAAGCTCGGCTCCAAGCGCGTGCTGACCCCGCATCCCGGCGAGCTGGCGCGCCTCACCGGCAAGACCATCGAGGCGATCGCTGCAGACCGCACCGCCTCGGCGCGCAAGGCAGCCAAGGAATGGGGCGCCGTGGTGGTGCTGAAAGGGGCGCACACCCTCGTCGCGCACCCGGATGGCCGGACCAGCGAGGATCCGCACGAGGTCCCTGCGCTCGCTAGCGGAGGCACTGGCGACGTGCTCGCGGGCATCATCGGCGGGCTCATCGCGCAGGGCTCCGATCCCTTTTCGGCCGCGGTCACCGGCGTGTACATCCACGCCGCGGCCGGGAGGCGGATCTCGCAGCGCCTGGGCGATTCCGGACTACTGGCGAGCGACCTGCTGCTCGAGATCCCGGTCGTGATGAACGTGCTCCGCCAGGGCGGCCTCTAGGACCTCTTGACGTCGCTCCGTTGGGCCGACATCGCTCTCGGCGCTGTGCGTGCCAACTGCGCCCTCATCCTGGCGCACGTGCCCAAGGGATCACACCTTCTCGCGGTCGTTAAGGCGGGTGGCTACGGCCACGGCGCTCTACCTGTCGCGCGGGCGGCCATCGATGGCGGCGCGACCGGCCTGGCCGTCGCCACTCTGGAAGAGGCGCACGCCCTAGGCGGGCTGGTGCGCGCCGATCAGATCCTGGTCATGGGCGGCCTCACAGGTGGCCAGGCCCGTGCAGCCGCCGTGGGCGGCTGGGGTATCGCCGTCTCGAGCCGCGAGCTCGCGGCGGAGCTCGGCAGCTCCGATGAAGTCGTGCCGGTGCACCTGAAGATCGACACCGGGATGGGCCGTTTCGGTTGCGCGCCGGCCGACGCGCCGGGACTCGCCCGCTTCATCGACGGATCACCTGGACTCCGGCTGGCCGGCACCTGGACGCATTTCGCGTGCGCCGACTCGGACGACGCGCTGACGCGAGGCCAGTTCGATCGCTTCACTGATGCGATTGACGCGATCGCAACGTTTGACGTCGACCCTGGCCTGCGTCATGCCTGCAACTCGGCGGGCGCGCTGCGCCATCCAGAGTTTGCGCTGGACGCGGTGCGCTGCGGCATCGCCATCTACGGTTGCGAGTGGCCGGGCACGCAGCCCGCCCTGGCGCTCCGCTCGGTAGTGACTCATCTCAAAACGGTCGAGGCCGGCGCCACGGTCGGCTATGGCGCGACCTGGAAGGCTCCTGATCAGAGACATGTCGCGACTGTTGGGATCGGTTATGCGGATGGCGTTCACCGGGCCCGTTCCAACCGCGGCCATGTGCTGGTGCGAGGCCGCCGCGCGCCGTTGATCGGCGCAGTCAGCATGGATGCGATCACCCTCGACGTCACGGATGTCCCGGGCGTGCAGGTCGGCGATGTCGCGACGCTGATCGGGGCGGACGGAGACGAGCGGATCACCGCCGAAGAGGTGGGCGAGTGGTCCAACACCATCTCCTATGAAGTCCTGACCTCCATCGGGCCCCGGGTCGAGCGGCGCCCCTCGGAATAGCCCTCACCCCCTGGTGATTCAAGATGACGCAAGGCAGGTGACCCTAAACTGGCACTACTGATGGCGGAAAGTCCCGCAAGAACTGCCTTCGCGGAAGAGGCATTGACACATCTCGACACTCTGTACCGGGGCGCGCTTCGGCTCACCCGTGATCCGGACCAGGCCCAGGACCTCGTCCAGGAGGCCTACCTTCGCGCCCTTCGCTACCAGCACAGCTACCAGCAGGGCACGAACATGAAGGCCTGGCTCTTCGCGATCATGCGCAACCTGTTCTGGGACCGTTTCAAGGGCTCCCGGAAAGAGGATGTGAGCCTGGACGACGTCGGCGAGTTCGTGCTCTACGAGAAGCTGCGCGATGAGGGCGCCAGGCCCGAGGCAGACGTTCTCGACAAGCTCGCCGCGTCAGAGGTCGTGACCGCGGTCGAGAAGCTGCCGCCGCTGCACAGAGAGGTCGTTTTGCTGGTCGACGTTGAAGGGTTCTCGTACAAGGACGCCGCCCAGGCGCTGGGCGTACCGATCGGCACGGTCATGTCTCGGCTCCACCGCGCCCGCCAGCAGCTGCAAAGATCCCTCTATGACTACGCGTTGGAATCAGGTATTGTCCGCGCCAACGGCGGCCAACATGTGCAGCAATGAACTGTAAGGACTGCTCGGAGAAGCTCGATCGCTTCGTCGATCGCGAGTTGAACTCGACGGAGGTGCTCGAGTTGCAGTTGCATCTCGAGAGTTGTCCTGACTGCACCGAACACTTTCAGTTCGAGGAGCATCTGAAGCGGTTGGTGAGGCACTCGTGCGAATGCGATACGCCACCCGCCTTCCGAGAAAAGCTGCGCCAGATCCTGACGTAGTGTGAGCATCGCCACGTCGGCCGAGCCGCCGCTGGCCTCGAAGGCGCCGTGGTGGCTGCTCGGCTCGTTCATCTTCAGCACGCTGCTCGCCCTGGGGTGGTCCGCCGGGTGGACGCTCGCCGTGATCAACGGTGACTACGGATCGCACCTTGCCGAGAACCTGGCCCTGAACGCTTTGGTGTGGGAGGCCTCGCTGGCGGTGCTCGGCTTGCAGGCATTGGCGCTGGCGGGTCTTTACACGAGGCGTCATTGGGGTCGCGCGTTAGCCACCATCGCCTCGGGCTTCTGGGTCTTCACCGTGATCGGACTCCCCTTCGCGGCGCTCGTATGGTGGGCGCTTTACCGCCGCTGGAATCCGGGCGTCGAGGCGACTTTCACCAGGGGTCATCCCTCGGCGCCGCCCTACGTCATTGGGCTGACGATCGCGGGCGTTGCGTTGATCCTGGTCTGGCTGTGGTTCGTTTACATCTACCTGCCGGCACTGTTGATCCAGCTCGACCCGAACATCGACCCGAACAGCTGGTACTGGATCGGTACCGTCGCCTTCTTCTTCAGCCTGCCCATATGGGTGGTGCAGGGTCTTGCCGTGATCGGCCTGCTCCAGAAGCACGATTGGGGCGCCATCCTGGCGATGCTCACCTGCGTCCTCTGGATCCTGAGCGGCATCGGCCTACCCTTCGGGATCGCCGGCCTGTTCATGCTCTGGAGATGGCAACATCCGGCGCTCAGGCCGGGCGGCCTCGCTCGGGGCGTGCTTGATAGGGGTCCCCGCGAACTCACGGCGTAGCCTCAGAGTTCGTAGGGTGAAAGAGCGCGTCTTCAGCCGGCGCGCCCGCGTAGCGACGAGAGCGCAGCTGGTCAAGCGGCTGCTCGCCGCCCGCCTTTACGTCATCACCCCGGACGCGGGGCCAGATCGTGTCGCCGAGCTCGCGGCCGCAGCCTTGCGCGGGGGAGCGGACGTGATTCAGCTGCGCCACAAGAGCCTGGCTCGGGGCGAGCTCCTCGCGCTCGCACGCCGGGTCCGCGAAATCATGGCTCGATCAGGCGCGCTCTTCATCGTCAACGACCACGTCGACATCGCCCTGCTCAGCGACGCCGACGGGGTGCACCTGGGCCCGGACGACCTGGCCGTCGCTTCGGCGCGGCGCATCGCGGGTGATCGCCTGCTCATCGGTGCGTCGGCGTCCAGCCCTGAGGCTGCCCGAGCCGCGATCGCGAACGGCGCCGACTACCTCGGCAGCGGGCCGGCCTTCGCCACTCCCATCAAGTCCTCCAAGCGAGTCATCGGGCCCAAGGGCGTGGCCGCGGTCGCGGCGGCCGCGGGATCCGCGGTTCCGGTGTTTGCGATCGGGGGCATCGACGAATCGAATGTCGCCCAGCTGACCGCTGAAGGATTGCGCCGTGCATGCGTGATCCGGGCCGTCGCCGAAGCGCCCGATCCTGAGCAGGCTACGCGCCGCTTGCGTGCCATGCTGCCTAGATGAAAGTTGAAGGGCTCGGAGAGTTCGGGCTGCTCGAACGCATCAAGCCGTACCTGGCGGCCGGGTCGATAGAGGTTTCGGCCGGCGAGGACGACGCGGCCGTCATCGCAGAGGCGGGCGGGTTCACCGTTGCCAGCTGCGATATGTTCGTCGAAGGCGTCCATTTCGACCTCGGCTGGATGAGCGCCCAGGATGCCGGATGGCGCTCGCTCGCGCTGTCGCTTGGCGATCTCGCCGCGAAGGGCGCCACGCCCTCGTGGGCGCTGACCTCGATCGCGATCCCAAAGGCGTGGACCGTAGAGGGCCTCACCGGACTCTATGAAGGCATGGCCGAGCTCGCGCAGAAGACTCACGTGGTCATCGCGGGCGGCGACATGAGCTCGATCGACGGTCCGGCGGTGCTGTCCATCACCGTCGTGGGACGCACCGACAAGCGGCCGCTGGCCCGTAGTGAAGCCCGACCGAGGTGGTCTGTGGCGGTGACCGGCGCGCTTGGAGCTTCGGCTCTTGCGCTTCGTGCGAGGCGTCCCTTGCGTCTCTGGCCTCTCCTGGATGAGGGCCGCCGGTTGAACGAAGCCGGGCTATGCTGCGGCGACATCTCCGACGGCCTATTGCGGGAGATGCAGAAATTCGCCGCCTTCTCGGGCGCGGGCAGCGTGATCCGTGCCGCCGAGGTCCCGGTCGCCGAGGGGGCCACGTGGGAGGACGCGCTGACGAGCGGCGAGGAGGCGGAGCTGGTTTGCGTCGGCCCCGAGGAGGTCATGCTAAGGGCCGGCCTGCGGCCGATCGGCGTCCTCGCCGACGACGCCGCCGTACGGGTGGTAGGCGCCGACGGCATGCCGGTGCGGATCGAGCTCAGCGGCTACGACCACTTTGCGTGACGCCGGGCGCGCGCAGGGCGCACTTTCAGATCAAATCAGCAAGTCACCTGCTGAGACCGAGGCCTTGGGCGAGAGCTTCGGGAGGCGCCTGCGGGCGGGAGACCTCATCCTGCTGACCGGGGAGCTCGGTGCGGGTAAGACCACATTCGTTCGCGGCGCGGCGCGCGGCACGGGGTCGTCCGCACCGGTCGCCAGCCCCACCTTCCAGCTGGTTCGCCTCTACCCAGGGCGCGTGCAGCTGGCCCACGTCGACCTCTATCGCATCGAGACACCCTCCGAGCTAGCAGACCTCGGACTGGACGAGCTGCTCGACCAAGGAGCCGTCGTGGTCGAGTGGGGCGACCGGCTGGGCACCACAAAGGCGGCGCTGGTTCACATCGAGCATCTCGAAGGTGACCGCCGCCTGATCCGCGTGAAGCGCGACCTCCCACCTCCCCGCTCGCCGGCGAGGTCGCCCGAAGGGCGGGTGGGGGGACGGGGGTGAGAACCGTCGATTGATCCTCGTCATCGATACCTCGTCTGCACTCTCGGCGCTCGCTCTGCTGGACCAATCCCGACAGGTCGTGCGTGAGGCGATCTATCCCTCCGGGCGCACCTTCGACCTGCCTGCGCGCTTCCGCGACCTGGCCGGAGAGGCGGTGTTGACAGCGGTCGTGGTGGCGACAGGACCCGGCTCCTTCACCGGCTTGCGGGTGGGCGTGTCGTTCGGCCTCGGGTTGGCGGTGGGCCTGCGGATACCGATCCTGCCGCTCCCCACGCTCGCGATCCAGTCCGCCCGCAGCGATGAGGCGGTGCTCGCGGTCGCCGAGGCAGGAAGGGGGAGGGTTTACCACCTTCTCTCGGGCAAGCTGGGCTTGGCCGAGCCGGCCGATCTGCCACAAGGCCTCGCGGTCGTGGGCTGGTTGCGGCCCGCCACGGAGGCGGCGCTGAGGGCAGCAGGCCTGGGCTTCAAGCCAGAAGGGGAGCTGCGATCTTTCGGACAGGCCGCGGCGCGGCTGCTGGAGACGGCAAGCGAAGTTGCCTATGGTAGTCTCAGGCTCGAGTACATGCACTCGTTTTCTGCCCCTCCGGCGTGATGGTTCAGATCCGCCAGCAGCTGGCGCTCGAACTGATGCGCGAGGCTGACGTGGCGACAGTCCAGGAGATCGAGCGCGAGATCTTCGCGACGCCGTGGCCACGGAACGCCTACTACCGCGAGCTCGCCTCGCGCGCCAGCGCGCACTACGTGGTGCTGCGGCAGGAAGGCCTCGTCGAGAATCCGCCTGGCTTCAAGACGCAGGACACGGACCCGACGATCATCGGCTACGGCGGCATGTGGCGGATGTACGACGAGGCCCACGTGACGACGATCGGCGTGCGCCGCGATCTCCAGCATCACGGCCACGGCCGCGTCATCTTCGCCGGCCTCGTGCAGGCGGCCTACGACATGGGAGCGAAGTGGGTCACGCTCGAGGTGCGCACCACCAACGAGAACGCGATGCACATGTACGAAGGCTTCAGCTTCAAGGTCATCGGCCGGCGCAAGGGCTACTACACGGACAACGGCGAGGACGCGATCGTGATGTGGTCGGACTCCATCCACTCGCCCCGCTTCCGGCGTGCGTACGAAGCGAACCTGGAGCGGATCGAGGCCGATGTCCGCGGCCTGCGTCGCGACCTGATCACCAAAGGCGACTAATCACCTCCCCGCTCGCCGGGGAGGTCGGCCCGAAGGGCCGGGTGGGGTAACACTCTGGCATTGACCCTGGGCATAGAAACGAGCTGCGACGAGACTTCCGTCGCGGTGGTGGCCGGCGGTCGCCGCATCCTGGCCAACGTCATCCACTCGCAGGTCGACCTGCACAAGGAGTTCGGCGGCGTGGTGCCGGAGCTGGCGGCACGCGACCACCTCGAGCGCCTGCCGCACCTCCTAGACCTCGCGCTGGAAGGCGCGGGCGCAAGACCGGAAGACATCGATCTGATCGCGGTGACACGAGGTCCCGGCCTCGCCGGCTGCCTGCTCGTTGGGGTCGGCGTGGCGGAGGGCCTGGCGGCGGCATGGGCGCGGCCTCTCATCGGGGTCAACCACCTCTGGGGCCACATCTACGCGGCCATGCTCACGCGGCCCGATCTCGAGCCGCCGCTGGTCGGACTGGTCGTCAGCGGCGCGCATTCCGACCTGGTCCGGATGCCGGAGCACGGCCGCTTCGAGGTCATCGGCCGCACGCGGGACGACGCCGCGGGCGAGGCTTTCGACAAGGCCGCCCGGATGCTGGGTCTCGGCTACCCCGGCGGCCCCGCGCTGGATCGCCTGGCCCGGACCGGCGACCCGCGCCGGCAGGCGCTACCTCAGCCGTCGCTGGGTGGTCTCGAGTACAGCTTCAGCGGCGTGAAGACAGCCCTTCTGTACCGGCTGCGCGCCCTGGGGGAGGCCGTGAGCCCCGAGATCAGAGCCGACCTGGCCGCCGCTTTCGAGCATTCCGTGGTCGAGTCGCTGCTCGAGAAGCTGGACGCTGCCCTCGACCTCCCCACTGGTGGGGAGGTGGCCCGAAGGGCCGGTGGGGGGGTCTACCAGGAAGTGGTCGTGTGCGGTGGCGTCGCCGCCAATACCCTGCTCCGCAAGCGCGCCGCGGAGGTGGTGGGCGGTCGGGCTCGCCTGACCATGCCGCCCCCCGAGCTTTGCACCGACAACGCGGCCATGATCGCCGCGGCCGGCTTTCTCACCTCCCCGCTCGCCGGGGAGGTCGGCCTTGCCTTTCACCTCCCCACCACGTGGGGAGGTCGGCCCCACTCGGAATCGGGCGCGGCCGGGTGGGGAAGGGCACGGCCGGGTGGGGGGCCGCCCTCAATCCAGGTCGATCCTTCGCTAAATTGGTAGGTGACTTTCCTGCTGGTGGCGCGCAGCGCCGGATGGGGACGTCCGATCGACGACCAACCCCTCCGAGCACAATTACACGGTGGGCGTCAAGGGCTGGACCGTCGTCTTCCGCGGAGAGCAGATCAAGGCCGACCTGATCGCTGCCGTCCTGCAGGCCGACGGGCTTCGGGTCGAGGTCTTCGGCGACCACGCCTACGGGGTGGGGATCAACCTCACCGAGGCCCAGATCATGGTCCCGGACGAGCAGGCGGCGACCGCCCTCGATCTCATCAGCCAGGCCGAACAGGAGCCGTCCGCGCCCGAGGACGTTTAACACCCGAGGCCCGGGGGATAGTAGAATTAGCAGTCGACCCCCTTGAGTGCTAAGCGCTCGGGTGAGGGGAGTGCTAATCAAACAATCTTGCTGAGGAGGGCGCACATGAACCTGAGACCGTTAGGCGACCGCGTCGTGGTCAAGCCGAGCGAAAAAGAAGAGAAAACCAAGAGCGGGATCGTGCTTCCGGACACCGCCAAGGAGAAGCCCCAGGAGGGCACTGTCGAGGCAGTGGGGACCGGAAGGATCCTGGACAACGGCACCAAGGTGCCGATGGAGCTCAAGGTCGGCGACAAGGTGCTTTACGCCAAGTACGCCGGTAACGAATTCAAGCACGACGAGATCGAGTACCTGATCGTCTCGGAGAAGGACGTGCTCGCCGTGGTCTCGTCCAACGGCAAGAAGCACTAACAGACAAAAAAGAAGAGGGGAGTTATATGGCAAAAATTGTCACATTCGACGTAGAGGCGCGGCAGGCCCTTAAGAAGGGCATCGACATCGTCGCCTCGTCCGTGCGCATCACGCTCGGCCCCAAGGGCCGCAACGTGGTCCTGGAGAAGAAGTTCGGCGCCCCGACGGTCACCAACGACGGCGTGACCATCGTGCGCGAGATCGAGCTCAAGGACCCCATGGAGAACACCGGTGCGCAGCTGCTGCGCGAGGTGGCGACCAAGACCAACGACGTGGCCGGTGACGGCACCACCACGGCGACGCTCCTGGCGCAGACCATGATCAACGAGGGGTTCCGCAACGTCACCGCCGGTGCCAACCCGATGCAGCTCAAGATCGGTATCGAGAAGGCCGTCGAGGCCATCGTCGAGGAGATCAAGAGGCTGTCAGTGCCCGTGAAGGGCCACGAGGACGTCGCTCACGTGGCGGCGATCTCGAGCCAGAACGAGCAGATCGGCAGCCTGATCGCCGACGCGATGGACAAGGTCGGCAAGGACGGCGTGATCACCGTCGAGGACAACCAGGCCATGGCCACCGAGCTCGAAGTGGTCGAGGGCATGCAGTTCGACCGCGGCTACGTCGCCGCTTACATGGTGACCAACCCCGACCGGATGGAGGCGGTGCTCGAGGACCCCTATGTCCTCATCACCGACCGCAAGATCTCGGCCATCGCGGACCTGCTCCCCGTGTTGGAGCGCGTGGTCCAGCACGGCAAGCCACTCTTGATCGTCGCTGAGGACGTCGAGGGCGAGGCGCTCGCCACACTCGTCGTCAACAAGCTGCGCGGCACCTTCACCGCCGTCGCCGTCAAGGCGCCGGGCTTCGGTGACCGCCGCAAGGCGATGCTCGAGGACATGGCCATCCTCACGGGCGGCCAGGTCATCTCGGAAGACCTCGGACTCAAGCTCGACCAGACCAAGATCGAGCAGCTCGGCCACGCGCGCCGTGTGACGGTCACGAAGGACGACACCACGATCGTGGAAGGCGCCGGCAAGCCCGAGGCCATCCAATCCCGGATCAAGGCCATCAAGGCGCAGGTCGAGGAGACCACGTCCGACTTCGACAAGGAGAAGCTGCAGGAGCGGCTCGCGAAGCTCGCCGGCGGCGTCGCCGTGATCAAGGTCGGAGCTGCCACCGAGGTGGAGCAAAAGGAGAAGAAGCACCGCATCGAGGACGCTCTCAGCGCGACCAAGGCCGCGGTGGAAGAGGGGATCGTCGCGGGAGGCGGCACCGTGCTGTTGAACGCCCAGAAGAAGCTCGACGGCGGGCTCGGCCTCAAGGACGACCAGGCGACGGGTGTCGCGATCGTTCGCAAGGCCCTCGAGGAGCCGATCAAGCAGATCTGCCTGAACGCGGGCAAGGAAGGCTCGGTCGTCGTCGAGCAGATCCGCAAGAGCAAGCCCGGTGAGGGCTACGACGCTCTCAACGACAAGTTCGTGAACATGTTCGAAGCGGGTATCGTCGACCCGGCCAAGGTGACTCGGTCGGCGCTGCAGAACGCCGCGTCGATCGCCGCTATGGTGCTCACCACCGAGGCGATGGTCACCGAGGTTCCCGAGGAGAAGAGGGGCGGCGGCATGGGCGGCATGTCCCCCGACATGATGTAAGAAGGCGTGGGGGGATAGGATCCCCCCACGTGCCCCCCTCTCCTTGCGGCGCTTGGAGAGGGTGGGCGCCGCGCTGGGTGACGGCCGGAATGAATCCGGCCTTCCGGCAACCCTCAGGTTCTTTTCTTGAGAGCGGCCGCGCCTTTCAACGTTGTGCGCTCTCGCGAGGGGCTCCTTTCTTTTCCGGGAGGCTCGTCGACCGGCATGATCCCGCCCAGGCCCGCCATCCGCCGCCCGGCGACCGTGACGGCAAAGGGCAGCAAGAGCATGAAGCTCGCCACGACGACGGATAGCGAGTCAGGCAGGTGACGCGG
>JBGQGS010000046.1:0-14232 GCA_041497555.1 Candidatus Dormibacteraceae bacterium
ACCCACAGCCCGGCCGCAAGGACCAGCAACACCCACTCGGGGCCGCGAGGATAGGGAGGCGGCACGTTGCCGGAACGGCCGAATTCAGAAAACACCGCAGGGTCGGGCGAGTCGGTCGAAGCGAAGTAGAACGCGGCCGAGAAAAGGGCAGTCAACGCAAGCCCGCGAGCCCATTTGCCCAGCCGGGCGAGCCCGAATCCAGGAAGCGCCGTGAGGATCCATAGATCCGTCCCGATCGGGACGTCGCGATCGCTCAGCTCTTTGACGACAGCGCCGGCCGTGAAAAGCAGCCCGACCGCGGCCGCGTACCAGCCCGGCCCGATCAGGTCCGTGCCGATGAAGGGGAATCCAAGCTGAGTGAAGCGCGGCGTGGTGACGACCCACATCGCCCAGCCGAACCACGCGACGAGCGCGAGCTCAGCGACCGCGAGCGCGATGACAGCAGCGCGCACCTCCAGGAAAAGCGCGGCGAAGAGGGCGGTGACGGCGAGCCAGCACGCGGGCGCCTGGAACCCGAACGCTTCGGCGACATGGGCCGGGGGAATGCTGATCGACCACGGCGACGCGAACGAGGCGATCACGCACACGACGACGACGAGGTCGACCACGGACCGCTGCCGCGAGCGGAGTCGTGGTGCGGCCCGGGCTCGGGACACCTACCAGCTGCCCCCGCCGCCGCCTCCGCCGCCTCCGCCGGAGAACCCGCCGCCTCCGAACCCGCTCGAGCTGCCGGCGCTTGGCGGCGTGTAGGTGATCGCGCTCGAGATGCTCGTATTCATCGCCTGCAGGCTGCTCGCCAGGAAAGCTGCCTGGAACGGCGCATTGCCGACGTACCAGTTGTTGGTCGAGGCGGTATCGATCCCTTCGAAGGCTTTCGCCCACAACGAGACACAGCCGAACACGATCGCGTAGGGAAGCAGCTGCGTGAAGATTTGCGCCTTCGCCGCGAACTGCTGACGATATTTCTCAGCCGTGGTCATGTAAAGCCGGAACCCGAGCGTGTGCTGAAGCAGCTCGCGGCCGGCCGCCGAGCGCTGCGGCATGAAAGGGAAGCTGACGGTGAGGACCAGGCCGGTCAGCACGATCGCAGCACCGATCAGGCCCCAGCCGAAGGCGAGGCCGAGGACGACACTGATGGCGATTCCGCCGACGGCCACCGCCACGCCGACACATCCCCACTCCGCCCGCGCGATGTCAGGCCGGGTCGTGAACAGCTTTCGGGAGACGGCGTCGCCGTAGATCTGGCTCTCGGCCGATTTCACCGTGGGCGCAAAGGTGCCCTTGAGCTCGGATAGCCTGACCTCCTGCCGGCCGGCGAACAGGCTGTCGAGGATGGTCTTCTCGTAGGGCAGCAGCGCTGCTGCGTCCCCGCCAGGTTTCCACGTGAAGGTCCAATCCTGCTGGCCGGGTACTTCGCTGATGGTCATGTATCCGCGCACGGCGAGTTCGACGATCGTGGCCGTTACGTCCTTCGTGTCTGCGCTCTCGTCGAGGATCAGTCCGAGTTGAGCTGGGCGCATGTTCTGAGGCGGCTCGAACTCGACGACCACCGGGTCGTGATGCAGCAGCGGCTCAGTGCCCTGGCGCGGATCGTTGGTGAGGTAGTACTGGGTCAGGTAGGCACGGTCGCGGCCGTGCACCCACCAGTTCCAGGCGACCAGGCCGATGCCGGCGATCGCGATCAACAGGCTGAGCCCGACGGTGAGCGGGTTGATGTCGAACGCATCCTGTGGGAACTGCCGCAGGCGCGACTCGAGCATCGGCGGCGGCACGCTCACAGCGCCCTTGTTGAGCCCCGTCACGATCGACATCTGCTCGCCTGACCCGAGCTGTCGGGTCGAGCTGAAGTTGACCACCGGTCCGCTGTTCGCGTACGTGCAGGTCTCTCGTGAGCCGGTGGGACCCTGGTAGCAATTGGCCTTCTGAAACGCATTTGAAGGCAGGCTCATGGTCGCGCTGACCGATCGCTTCGGAACCGGCCACAGCGCTCCATCCACGTTCCAGAAGAGCTCGTCGTGATCGGAGAAGGAGTTCATCACTCCAACCACGCTGTACGTGATCACGTAGCGATTCGCGCCGGTCACAAGGTAGTTGGGATCGCCGATCTTGATCACGTAGTTATCGTTGTCGATCGAGTCAGAGTGGGTAAGCGGCGTGGAGCCGTCGGTGACGGACATGACCTCCAGGGCGTAGTAGCGGTCATGGCTGTCGTCATAGCGATAGCGGAGCGGGATGGTGCGGAAGATGCCGTGCTTCTGAAGAGAGCCGAAGTCGACTCGGATGTCTTCTGTGATCGTGAGCGTCGAGTCATTGGCGATGGTGATGTCCGAGTGGAACGAGGTGATGAGCCAGCTTTCGTCGGCGTGGACAGCCGGACCGGACAAGCCGATCGCCCATCCGGCCAGGAGGAGGGCGGCGGCGAGGCGAGCAGCGTGAACCCTCATACTCCAGGAGATGCTAGCCGGTGCCGATGTTATGGCTTCTGTTACGCCGCCGTCCTCAGTGTATAGCCAGGAAAATTGGCTACTCTGCTAGCGCCGGCATCGGACCTGGGCATCCAGCCCGACATCAAGAACGAGCCCGAGTACGCGGTTCTCAAGCGCCGAATCCAGGACGCACGCCTGCTGGAGAAGCGACCCCCGTATTACGTGCTTAGCATCACGACGAACATGGTCGTCTGGACCATCTGTCTGGTGGTGGTGTACACCATCGGATCGGTCTGGGGCCAGGCCCTCGCGGCAGTCGCACTCGGCATCGTCTCGGTGCAGCTCGGCTTTCAGCTGCATGACTCAGGACATCGCCAGATGTTCGCGTCGGCAGGTAAGAACGCTTTCGTCGGCCTCCTCACCGCCAACCTGCTGCTCGGAGTCAGCTACGGCTGGTGGGTGCAAAAGCACAATCGCCACCACGGCAACCCCAACGACGTGGACCTCGATCCCGACATCAAGGTCGGCGCCATCGCATACAACGACGAGCAGGCGCAGGCCCGGCGGGGCGCCGGCAGGCTGGCCGCCATGTACCAGGCCTACCTCTTCTTCCCGCTGACGACCTTCCTGGCCTGGAGCATGCATGTCGCCGGCATGCAATACCTGATCAAAGAGCCTTCGCGCTATCGACGTCTCGAGTTCGGTCTCCTCGCCGTTCACGCCGTCGTGTACCTGACCGCGATGGTGTACTTCCTGGGCCCGTGGTCGGCGCTCATGGTGGTGCTGATCCAGAAGGGCGTCGGCGGCGCTTACATGGCATCCGTCTTCGCTCCCAATCACAAGGGCATGACCCAGACGGACAGCTCGAGCCGCCTTGACTTCGTGCGCACACAGGTTCTGACGGCCCGCAACATTCGCGGTCATCCCATCACCGACCTCTGGTACGGCTCGCTCAATTACCAGATCGAGCACCATCTGTTCCCCGGCATGGCGCGCCTCAACCTGCGCCGTGCGCAACCGATCGTCAAGCAGTTCTGCCGGGAGAGGGGGATCGCGTACCACGAGACGTCGTTGGTCGAGTCGTACCGGGAGCTGCTCGGTTTCTTGAACGAGGTCGGCGCACCCCTTCGAGCCGAGCGACTCAAAGCTTAGCCACTACCGCCACGGAGCTCGGCGTCCTCTCCGTATAGTGCCTGCTGCCATCCAATGACTCTGACCAACCTGCGGCACGACATACGCAACGTCGCGATCATCGCGCACGTCGACCACGGCAAAACGACGCTGGTCGACGCCCTCCTGAAACAGAGTCACACGTTTCGCGACAACCAGGAGGTCGGCACGCTCATCATGGACACGAACGACCTCGAACGCGAGAAGGGCATCACCATCCTCGCCAAGAACACGTCCGTCCGGCATGCGGGCGTGACGATCAACATCATCGACACGCCCGGCCATGCCGACTTCGGCGGCGAGGTCGAGCGCGTCCTCAACATGGCCGATGGCTGCCTGCTACTGGTCGACGCGGCCGAGGGGCCGATGCCTCAGACACGATTCGTGCTGCGCAAGGCTTTCGAGGTCGGCCTCCGGATCATCGTGGTCATCAACAAGGTCGATCGCAAGAACGCCGACCCCCAACTGGCACTGCATCGGGTGCATGACCTCTTCCTCGAGCTGGCAGAGGACGCCGACCAGCTGGAGGCTCCAGTTGTGTATGCGGTCGCTAAAGAAGGCCGCGCGGGACTGCAGCCCGACGAGCTCGCGGCTGACCTCGAGCCGCTGTTCAAGACGATCATCGACAACTTCCCGGCCCCGGTCGCCGAACAGGGCGGCTTCCAGATGTTGGTCGCCAACCGGGCTTATGACGACTACACCGGGACGATCTCCATCGGTCGGATCTCGCGAGGCAGTGTGGCGCCCGGCGATTCGGTAGCGGTGCTGAACGCGGCCGGCGAGGCGCGGCGCGCAAAGGTTGTGCAGGTGCTGGTGTACCGCGGGCTGGACCGCGTCGCGGTGCCGAGCGCGAGCGCCGGGGACATCGTGCTCCTGACCGGTCTCGAGGAGGTGGCCATCGGCGACACCCTGGCCGACCCTGAGGCGCCGGACGCGCTTCCCAGGATCGCCATCGACGAGCCGACCGTGCGCATGACCTTCGGCGTCAACACGTCGCCGTTCACCGGTCTGGAGGGCAAGTTCTCGACCACGCGCCAGCTGCGGGCTCGTCTATACAAGGAGCTCGACACGAACCTCGGCCTTCACGTCGAGGACACGGACGCGGCTGAGCGGTTCCTGGTCAGCGGCCGCGGTGAGCTGCACCTCGCCGTTCTCATCGAGACGATGCGTCGGGAGGGTTACGAGTTCGAGGTCTCCCGCCCGGAGGCCATCGTGAAGAAGATCAACGGGCAGCGGATGGAGCCTGTCGAGCATCTGACGGTGGACGTGCGCGAGGAAAACCTCGGGGCGGTGACGGAAGCACTGGGCAAGCGCCGTGGCGAGATGATCGAGATAACTTACGACCGCAAGGGTGGTGTCCGGCTCGAGTACCTGATCCCGACGCGGGGGCTGATCGGGTTTCGCAACACGTTTCTGACCCTGACCGCCGGCACGGGTTTGATGGGATCGATCGGCATTGGCTACCGGCCGTGGCTGGGAGACTTTCGTGAGCAGCGCAACGGCGCCCTGACCGCGTCGTCTGCCGGCAAATCGTTGGCGTTTGGACTGGCAGGGGCGCAGGAGCGGGGCACGACCTTCATCGAGGCTGGTGAAGAGGTTTACGAAGGGATGGTCGTCGGCATCCAGAAGCGGCCGGGCGACATCCGGGTTAACGTCTGCCGCGAGAAGAAGCAGTCGAACATTCGCTCCTCCACGTCGGACATCTCGGTGAGGCTGACGCCCGCCTCGAGGTTGAGCCTCGAGCAGTCGCTGGACTTCCTTGGGGATGACGAGCTGCTCGAGGTGACGCCGAAGCATCTACGGCTTCGGAAGAGGCACCTCACGGAGGTCGACCAGTCGCGCGCCCGAAGGCTCACTGAAACCCCCTCGATTAGGACCTGACCGTCTGGGGTATACTGTCTGGAGTCCGCACAGTGCGGGCGCTCACCGCAGGCACCTAGTTTTCTCGAACGGGCCTCGCCGAGTTGAGTAGCCGAAGTTCGAGAGATATAGGAGATGGAAATGCCTACAGGCACCATCAAGAAACTGGTCGCGGACCGTGGCTTCGGATTTATCGCAGCCGAAGACGGTAAGGAATTCTTCTTCCACCGGAGTGGCACCGAAGGCGACTTCGACAGCCTCCAGGGTGGCGAGAAGGTGTCGTTCGAGGTTGAGGCGAGCCCCAAGGGCCCGCGCGCCAAGAGCGTCCGCACTCTTTAATTAGAGAAACCGACTGAGAACCCCGGGCCGCAAGGCCCGGGGCTTCTTATTATCTAGACGTACATCGTCATCAGGCGGGATTTACTCCGGCCGTCACCCAGCGCCCCCGCCACCTGGCCCAGCCGTGCGTGGCTGCCAACAGGAGGGGTCCCGCGGGTGAGGACGTACGTCCTCACCCGCGCCGTCAGCCCCCCAGGTACGCTCGGCGGACGGCCGGATTGTGCAGAAGGTCGTCACCGGTGCCGCTCAATCTGATCTGTCCCGTCTCCAGGACGTAAGCTCGGTCGGCGATCTCGAGCGCGCGAAGGGCATTCTGCTCGACCAGCAGGATCGTCGTGCCCTCCCTGTGGATCTCTTCGATGGCGGCGAAGACCTCGTCCACCATCTGGGGGGCGAGCCCCAGGGATGGTTCATCAAGCAATAGCAGTCGCGGCTTGGCGAGCAGCCCCCGCGCGATCGCGAGCATCTGCTGCTCGCCGCCAGAAAGGGTTCCCGCCCGCAACGCGCGCCGCTCGCCGAGAATTGGAAAGCGCTTCATAACCGCTTCGATCTGCGTTCGTATCGCCGCGCCATCGCGACGGCCCCAGGTCGCTAGCTCCAGGTTCTCGAGCACGGTTTGCCGTGCGAGGATCTCCCGCCCTTCGGGCACCTGGACGAGGCCATGCCGGACGATCGCGGAGGGCTTCGCCGCGGTCAGGTCGAGGCCGTCGAAGAGAGCGGACCCGGAGTCGGGCCGGATGATGCCCGACAGCGTGTTGAGAATCGTCGATTTGCCGGCACCGTTGGCGCCGATGAGCGCCACCACCTCGCCGGACGCAACCCGAAGCGAGGCGCCCCTGACCGCGGTGATCGAGCCGTAGCTGACCGTGAGGTCCTGAACCTCCAGGATCGCTTTCCGAGGCTCGGCAGCCGGCCGGCCATCCGCCGCTTCGATCGGCGCCTCAGCCTCGCGGACTGCGCTCGCACCGGGTGCGCTGGTCACCACCTTTTCGCCGCCTGTGCCGAGATACGCCTTGATCACGCCGGGGTCAGTCGACACCTCATCCGGCGTGCCTTCGGCGATCTTCCGCCCAAAGTCGAGGACCGCGACTCGCTTGCAAACGCCCATGACCAGCCGCATGTCGTGGTCGATGAGCAGGATCGTCAGCCCGTCCTCGTTGAGTCGCTCGATCAATTCACGGATGCCCTGCTTCTCGGACGGGTTCATGCCGGCGGCAGGCTCGTCCAGGATCAACAGGCGCGGTCGCAGCGCGAGGGCGCGAGCGATCTCGAGGCGGCGCTGGTCACCGTAGGGAAGGGTGCCGGCCGGCCGGCCTCCGATGTCCTTGGCGGCGAGCCCCACCGAGTCCATCAGCCCGCGAGCGTCATCCAGGCGGCTCCGCTGGTCTCGGCGGAACATCGGCAGCGTGGCGATCTGAGCCAGCGTGTCGTCGCGCCGACGGGTATGCATGCCGACGACCACGTTTTCCAGCGCGGTCAGGTCTTTGAACAGCCGGATGTTCTGAAACGTGCGCGAGATGCCGAGCGCCGCGATTCGGTGGGCCGGCAGGCCGGTGAGCTCGTCCGATTGCAGCCAGGCCTGGCCGGCCTGGAACGGGGAATAACCCGTGATGACGTTGACGAGCGTCGTCTTGCCGGCGCCGTTGGGGCCGATCAGGCCGTGGATCGAGCCCTGCTCTACTTCCAGCGACACCCCGTCGACGGCGCGCACACCGCCGAAGTGCCGCTGGACTTTATCCAGGCGAAGGAGCATGGACTCGAGTCCGACGCGGCCACCACGTGGGCCGGATGATGGCCAGTCCGCCGCGGCCGACGATGCCCTGTGGCCTGAACACGATCACCGCGATCAGGAACACGCCAGTGACGACGTTGATGTAGGCCTGTGCCTGCTGGAAGATCCAGGGCAGGCTGGTGACCACCAGCGCGCCGACCACAGGTCCGAGGAAGTGGCCGCTGCCACCGAGCACGGCGAAGGTCAGGATCTGCACGGCGCGCGTGACGCCGTATTGCTGGTCGCCCGGGTCAACGAAGAAGTTGAGGTGTGCCTCGAGCCCGCCCCCGAACCCGGCCAGAACCGCGCTCAGGACGAAGGCGATCATCTTGTAGCGAGCGACGTGGATGCCCTGGCTCAGTGCCGCGAGCTCGTCCTGGCGGATCGCGGCCCAGGCGGCACCAAGCCGCCCCTTGGTCAGCCGCCACACGAGAAATAGGACCACCGCCAAGGAGGCGAGCACGACATAGATCCCACCCAGTGGGTCGGCGTCGGCGTTCTTCAGGCCGAGGCCTTCACCGGTAATCGGCAGGTTGAGGATCACGCCTAGTCGGAGCGCCTCGATGAACCCGATCGTGGCGATGGCAAGGAAGACGCCGCGCAGTCGCAGCACCGGCAGGCCGACCAGCGCTCCGACGCCGCCCGAGAGCAGCACTCCGGCTGCGATGTTCAGCGCGAGCGGCGTGTGCCAGTACATGTCCATCAAGACCGACGTGTACGCGCCGATGGCCATGAAGCCGGGGGCGGCGAGGGAGAGCTGGCCCGAGTACAGGACGATGAACATCGACGAGGCGACGATGCTGTTGATCCCAATTTGCGCGATCAGCAGCGTGTGCGAGTTCCAGAAGGCGACGGGATCCGTGAAGAGCTGGATGAAAAGGTCCACGGCTAGTGTCTCGGCTCCGAGGTCCGCCGAAGATGCAAACTACGGGGGCGGGACACTAAATGCGTTCGCGCAATTGCGCGCCAAACAGGCCCTGCGGGCGGAGGACCAGCATCAGGAAAAGCGCGGCGAAAGCCACTCCGCCCCGCGCGTTGCTGCCCAGCACGACCAGCGCGAGCACCTCGATCATGCCGAGCAGGTAGCCGCCGATCACCGCGCCCGGGATGCTTCCCATACCGCCCAGTACGATCACAGCCAGCCCGCGAACTTCGACGTTGTCCCGGCCGATGTAGGGGCTGATGTCGCCGAGCGCCACTCCGAACAGGATCCCGGCCAGGCCGCCGAGCGCGGACGAGATGACCACCGTGAGCGAGATGATTCGGTCTACGTCCAGGCCCAGCAGCCGGGCGGCACGAGGGTTCTCGGCCACCGCGCGCAGGGCGCGTCCGATCTGGGTGTAGCGCATAACGTAGCCGAGGATCAGCATCAGGACGATCGAGATGGGGATGATTGCGACCTTGCTCGCCTCGAGGGTCAGGTCTCCCACGTGCCAGGTCGGGTTGGGGATCGTGCCGGCGGGAAACGCCACCGAGTTGGGCCCGTCCACCCAGAGCCACGCGAACAGCGATCCGGGTTGGCCCTGCTCGATGGCGGCGACGACGATCAGGGCCAGGCCGATGGTCGAGATCAGGGCTGCGATCGGAGGCGCGCTTCTTCTCCTGAGCGGCCGCAGGCAGACATGCTCGATAACCAGTCCCATCAGGGCCGACGCCGCTATGCCGAGGATGCACGCGATCCAGAACGGCTGGCCGTGGTTGACCACCAGCGAGTAGGTGATCGCCGCGCCGAGCATGAACACCGCGCTGTGGGCGAGGTTCAGGATGTCGAGCACGCCGAAGACCAGCGTGTAGCCAACGGCGAACAGCGCGTAGATGGAACCGATGAAGATCGCATTGAGGATCTGCTGGTCCACTTCTAGCGGGACACTAAGTGCTTGCTTACTGAGAGGTGGGGGACCGACGCCGGTCCCCCCACCCGTCAGCTCTGCTTGATCTCGTGGACGAGGGTGAAGCCGCCGACGCCGTCCATCGCGATCACCCAGACCGTCTGCTTGACGTCGTGAGTGCTGGTGAACTGGAAGGGGCCGAGCGGCGTCTGGATGTTGACCGACTCCATCGCTGCGCGCAGCTTGTCGCGGTCACCGGGAAGATCAGTAAAAGTCAGGTTCGCGCGCTTCGCCGCGTCGGCGAGGATCTTGATCGCCGTGTAACCCTGGGCCCCGAACTGGTCGGGGTCCGCGTTGTACTCGGCCTTGTACGCGCTCACGAAGTCGGAGTTGGACGCGAACGTGTTGCCCAGGTACCACGCGCTCGCGCTGCGAGCGCCCTTGCCGGCGGCTGCGGCCTGCTTGGAGACGGTCGCCGTGTTGAAACCGTTTCCACCGAGGAACTGGCCCTGCCAACCCTGCTTGCGAGCCTCGGTCATGATCTTGGCGGGGATGCCACCGAGCGACGTGATGAAGATCACGTCGGGCTTCAGCTGCACGGCCTGAGTCACGTAGGGCGAAAGATCGGCCTCGGCCTTGTTGAACTTGATGGTCTTGAGCAGCTGAATGTTGTACTGGCCGACCGTGTTCTGCACGATCGTGCCCCCATCGCTCGAGAACTTGTCGTCCTGGGCCACCAGCAGCACGCCTGACTGTGGGTGACCGTCCGCGGCGTACGACTTGATGTTGTCCGGGATCGCCGTCTCCTCGCCCAGGCTGTCACGGAACACGTATTTGCACGCCGTGGTCGACGGGTAGTTGCAGTTCGGGACGATGTTGATACCGGTGGTGCTCACAGCGAGGATGGGCGTCTTGAGGCTCTCCGCCAGCGGGTGAACCGCGACCGCCGAGTTGGAAAGCGTCGGGCCGAGGAGCGCGAGGTCCTGCTCCTCCTGGAGCAGCTTCTGGGCGACCTGCGCCGACTGGGCCTTGTCAGAGGCATCGTCATTGATCGTCAGCGCGATCTGCGCACCGTTGACCCCGCCTGAGCCGTTGATCTGCTTCACGGCGAGATTCATGCCGTCTCGGCTCTGCGGGCCGTACACGCCCCCAGCCCCGGTGATCGAGAGAATCGCGCCGAGCTTGATCGTCTTGCCCGAGTAGGAGTTGCCCCCTCCGCCGCCCCCTCCAGAGGAGCCGCAAGCCGCGACCAGCAGAGCCGCCACCACCCAGGAAACGAGGTGCAACCGCTTCATTTCAGGATCCCCCCACGAATGCGCGTTTCGAATTGCCTCTAACCTATCAAACCTGACGCGCCGCTAGGCCTTCAACCGCCTGACCAGCCGGGGAATGTCGAGCTTGGGCTGAGGATACTGAGGGTCCATCTCCTGGAGCGTTTCGATCAGGATCCGCGTGACGGCCCAGTTGCGATAGTCCTTGTCGTTCGCCGGGATCACGTACCAAGGCGCCCAAGGAGTCGAGCAGCGGGTGATCGCGATGCTGTACGCGCTCTGGTAATCGTCCCAGTAAGCGCGCTCGTCGATGTCGTGCTCGTTGAACTTCCAGCGCTTGTCGGGATCACGCAGCCGGTCGACCAGGCGGTTGCGCTGCTCGGTGTATGAGATGTCGAGGCAGAGCTTGACCAACTTCGTCCCGCTCCTGACCAGACCCCGCTCGAACCGGTTGATCAGCTCGTAGCGGCGCTCGATCATCTCCGGCCCGGCCAGCGCGTGAACGCGCGCGACCAGCACGTCCTCGTAGTGGGAGCGATTGAAGATCCCGACATAGCCCTTGACCGGCACCCGTTTGCGAATCCGCCAAAGAAAGCTGTGCCTTTTTTCCTCCGGAGTCGGGGCTTTGAAGGCGGTGATCAGGACCCCTTGTGGGTTGAGGTGGCCGATCACGTGCGTGATGGTGCCGTCCTTGCCGCCCGTGTCCATCCCTTGCAGTACGATCAGGAGCGATCGCTTGTGCTCCGCAAAGAGCCGCTCCTGGAGGTTGAACAACGCGGTCTGGTGCTTCTTCAGGTCTTTGAGCGCGCGCTTGGGGCTCTTCAGGCCTGGGGTCGAGTCGGGATCCCACTCCACCAGCCGGACGCGACCGTCGCGCGGTTCGGCGCGCAGCAAATCCCGGATCTGCTTCTTGGCCACAGACGCGAGTGTAGCCTGGAGGTTTGGGCCCGCGGCCGTTAGGCCAGCTCCACCGGTACGACCTCGAGGGCGATCACTTTGTCGCCGCGGAGGATGCTGAGCGCCAGCTTCGATCCGATTCGCGCTTCGACCATCAGGCGCTGCAAGTCGCCCGCCCTGGCGACGGCCGTGTCGGCGACCGAGACGATGATGTCGCCGCTTTGAAGCGCGGCGCCCGCGGCCGGGCTGCCGCTGACGACCTCCTGAACCTCGACACCCGCCTTCCGCCCGAGCTTTTGGGCCGCAGCGGGTGGCAGGGCACGCGTGCCGCCTGCGATCCCGAGATAGGCCCGGCGCACGCGGCCGTTGCGCATCAACGCCGAGAGGATGGCTTCGGTCGTCATGTTCATCGGCACCGCCAAACCCAGGCCCATCCCGGCCACCGCGGTGTTGACCCCGATCAAGCGCGCCTGCCAGTCAGCGAGCGCGCCACCCGAGTTGCCCGGGTTCAGCGCGGCATCGGTCTGGATCACGTCCTCGATGAAACGCCGGCGTCCGTTACCGTCGGCGGTTGCCAGCGAGCGGCCTAACCCGCTGACGACCCCCGACGTGACGGATCCCGAAAATCCCAATGGGTTGCCAACGGCGACGACGAGCTGGCCGACGCGGAGCTGGTCGGCGTTTCCGATCCGCACCGGCTCGAGGGTGGCCCCGCGCGCGCGAGCAATGGCGAGGTCGGAGAGGGGATCCGCGCCGACCACGTCGACGTCGTATTCGGTGCCATCGAGGAACGAGGCGCTCGCCGAACCGCCCTGCGCGACGACATGGGCGGACGTGACGAGAAAGCCATCCGGGGTGATGACGACGGCCGAGCCGGCCCCGCCGCGCCCGCCGCGGCCGACCCGCAAGCTCGCGACCGCGGGCAGGACCCGCTCCGCGACAGAGGTGACGGTCGCCGAGTAGGCGTCGAGCGCATCGCGCTCTGTCGGTGTCGCAATCGCCGGTTCAGCCATGCTGTTACAAGATTACCAATTAACAGCGATCTCAGGCGCGGGTCTTTCTCGCCCTCCGTTGAGCCTCCGCGGCGCCCTTCATCGACTCGAACTCGAGTGCAAAGTCGTCCACGATGCGCTCCGGGTCGGGCACGAGGCCCTCGTCGGTCGCCACGCCGAGCATGACGCCGCCTGCATAGCTCAGGATGCTGATGCCGAGCCCGAGATGGCCGGACTGCGGCACCCAGAACATGATCTTCTCCAGCTGGCGGCCGGCCAGGTAAAGCGGCTGGCGAGGCCCGGGAACGTTGGTGAGCACGGCCGTCGCCTTGCTCCCGAAGAAGCGCAATCCAAGGTGTTCGACCTCGACCGGGGCATAGCCCATCACGCTGAGCACGCCGAAAGCGACCAGCGCCTCAGGCGAGCCCTTGAGCTCGTCCATGTCTCGCTTGAGCGCGCGAAGCCGGCGCACCGGGTCGACGATGCCCACGGGAAGGGTCAGGAAGACCAGCCCGAAGGCGTTGCCCAGCTTATGTTCGTGGTCGAGCGCCCTCAGGTTGACCGGGACCGAAGCTCGGATCGCGATTCCTCCGGTCGGCTCGCCCCGCGCTTCCATGTAGCGGCGCAGGGCGCCGGTCGCCGTGGCGATCAGCACGTCGTTGACCGTGGCTCCGAATGCCTTCCCAATCGCCTTGAAGTCGTCGAGCGGAATCGACTCAGACCAAGCCGCGCGCTTGCGGCGCCCCAGCTCTCCTTTGAAGACCGTCTGGGGATCGGGCGGAAGCAAGACGAGCCGGCCCAGGCGATATGCGCCGTGGGCTCCGAGGCGCGCCAGGTCTCGCACCTTCCCCGGATTGGTCAGCAGGTCCTGGCCGGCGCCTAGCCCTCGCCCCACCACAGCTGGCAGCCAGTCGAGCGGAATGTGAAAGCCCGGCGCAGGATGCATGGCGGGCCTCTTCGGCAGCGCGGCCTTCGGAGATTCATCCGTGAGCGAGAGCATCACTTTGACGAGGGCGATGCCATCAGCCAGGCAGTGATGGATCCGGGCGAGCACGACCGAACCACCGTCGTAGCCGTCGATTACGTGCATCTGCCAGAGCGGTTTGGTGAAATCGAGCGGCTCGCTCATCAGGTTGCTGACCATGTCGCGCAGTGCCTTGTCACCACCGGGAGCGGGCAGAGCCACGTGGCTCACATGGTTGTCGATGTCGAACTGGGGATCGTCCTCCCAGTGCGGAAGGTTGGCAAGAGTGCGAGGTCGGACCACCCTCTGATGGAAGCGACCAAAAGGCGCGAGGCGCCGATCCAGGATGATGCGAAGCCGCTTGACGTCGACCTTTCCTTCCAGGGTCATGAGGCCGGTGACCATCATCAAGTTGGTCGGGTCTTCCATGCCCAACCAAGCGGCGTCGATGCTCGACATGGGGAAGCGGGCCACCGTGCCCTGATCCTACCGCCGGCCGGCGACCTGCGCCGAGTTAGGCCGGATACACCGAGATCTCTGTCGCTTTGACCGCGACCCAGACCGCGGCACCGGCCTGCAGGCGCAGCTCGCGTACCGCAGCAAGGGTGACCTCTGCCACGAGCGGCACCGGGCTCTTGACGCGCACTCGAACGCGTTCGCCATGCAGGTCGATGTCTTCGGTTTCGCCCTGCCACACGTTTCGCGGTGTGCCC
>JBGQGS010000047.1:0-14020 GCA_041497555.1 Candidatus Dormibacteraceae bacterium
CATCCGGGCGGGAGTGACAGTCATCGCTTGCACCGGCCGGCCCTTTCCAGGTGCCCTGCCGTGGGTCGAACGGTTGGGGCTGGACGGTCCGATCATCTGCTACCAGGGCGCCGAGGTCCGGATGCTGGACGGAACGAAAGTTCTCGACCATGGCGTGACGCACGACCTGGCGATGGAGGTGATCCGTTTCGCGCGTGAGCGAGACCTTCACGTCCAGGCGTACCGAGCCGACCGGCTCATCGTCGAACGGGACCGGCCCGAGGCGCACGAGTACGCGAACCACGCCGGCATGGAGATCCACGTGGTCGGCGACCTGGACGCGGCGATGGGACCCACCACGCCAAAACTCGTGATCGTCTCGACCGCTCAAGAGCTGGAGGCGCTGTTGCCTGAGACCCGCAAGCGGTGGGAAGGCCGGCTGAACGTGGCCACCTCGGTGCCGACCTACCTCGAGTTCACGAGCGTCCAGAGCGACAAGGCTTCAGCGCTTGCATTCCTGTGCGAGCGGTTAGGCATCCCGCAAGATCAATGCGTGGCAGTTGGGGACGGCCGTAACGATGCGTCCATGATCGCGTGGGCCGGCCTGGGTGTCGCGGTCGAAGGCTCTCCGTCCGAGGTGCTTGCCGCCGCCGACCGGACGATTCCGGGACCGGGCCACGGTGGAATCAAGCAGCTCGCCGACGTGTTGATCGGAGCGAGGTACCACTAGATGGGGACCCTTTTGCTCGTGCACGCGCATCCTGACGACGAGGCGATCTCGACGGGCGGCGTGATGATGAAGGCCAAGGCGCACGGCCATCGTGTGGTCCTCGTCACCGCGACCCGGGGCGAGGCGGGCGAGATCCACAACATGGATCCCGAAGCAAGCCGCGCTCGGCTCGGGGAGATCCGGACCGAGGAGTTGAAGGCCGCCGCTGAGATTCTCGGGGTCGATCGCATCGAGTTCCTCGGCTACCGCGACTCAGGCATGGTCGACACTGTAGACAACAAGGACCCACGTTCGTTCCACCAGGCTCCCCTCGAAGAGGCGGCCGCCAAGCTCGCGGTGCTGATCCGGGAGGAGAGGCCCGATGTGGTGGTCACGTATGCGGAGGATGGCGTGTACGGCCACCCGGACCACATCAAGGCCCACCACGTCACGAACGCGGCGTTGGACCTGCTTGAACGCGAGGGCTGGGCGCCGACGAAGCTGTACTACACCGCGATTCCGCGATCGATGATGGAAGCGTTCATGCAGCAGATGCCGGAAGAGGCGCAGCGCCAGAACACGAACATGCGGATCGCCGGCACCCCCGATGAGCTGGTAACGACCCGCGTCGACGTCCACGACTATGTCGATCAGAAGCGCAAGTCCTTCGGCGCGCACGTGAGCCAGAACGATCCCAATTCGTGGTTCGCGACGATGGCGAGCCAGATCTACGAGCTCGCGTTCGGCACCGAGTATTACCAGCTGGCGCGCGGAAAGCCTGGCTCAGACCTGCCGGAGGCGGACCTTTTCGTCGGAATCAGCTAGGTCTGGTCCCAAACTCCCGTCACGTAGACTCGGGAGCGGAATGGAGGTCCTGAAGATCACACCGCGCGGCTATTGCCACGGCGTGGTGGATGCCTTCCGGATCGCCAAACGGGTGCGCGAGGAGACGAGCGGGCCGGTGCACATGCTCGGCATGCTTGTCCACAACACGCACGCGACTGACGGCCTCCAGGAGCAGGGCATCGCCCTGGTCGACCAGCCCGACCGGCTCGCCGGCCTGAGTCACATCAAGGAAGGGACGGTCATCTTCACCGCGCACGGCGTGTCCCCGCAGGTCAAGCAGCGCGCCGTGGAGTTGGGCCTGAAGCCCGTCGACGCCACCTGCTCGGACGTCGTTCGCACCCACGAGCTGGTCGCCGACCTCGCCAACAAGGGCTATGACGTCGTCTATATCGGACGCAAGGGACACCCGGAGCCCGAAGGTGTGATGGGCGAGGCGCCGGGCAAGGTCCACCTGGTCCAGGATCCCGAGGACATCGACGCGCTCGATCTCAAAGGCGACAGGATCGCAGTCACGTGCCAGACCACGCTTTCCGTCTGGGACACGGAGGACCTGATCGGTCGCGTCACGTCACGCTATCCGCAGGCCGAAGTCCACAACGAGATCTGCCGAGCGACCCAGGAGCGCCAGGAGGCGGCGGTCGAAGCGGCCGAGCACGTCGACCTCGTGATCGTGGTCGGCAGTCCGCGCTCGTCCAACTCGTTGCGGCTGGTCGAGGTGGTCAAGAAGCTCGGCAAGAAGCCGGCCTACCTGGTCGACAAGCTCGAGGACCTGGATCTCAGCTGGTTCGTGGGCGCCAGGAAGGTGGGCGTGACGAGCGGCGCCTCGACGCCGACGCAGCTGACCCGCCGGGTGATCGAGTACCTGGCAGCGCTGGAAGTCCCGGCCTAGGTCCGGCGCAGCCGCCGGATGACCCGGCTGAGCCCACCTCGCTCGGCCGACCCTGAGGGGGCCGGCGCCGTAGGCGAAGCCGGTTCCGGGATGGGGGCCGGGTTGCCGGCAGGCTCCCCTTCACGAGCTGCCGACGCGCCGGGTGGCCGCCGCCGCCGTCTTCGTCTCGGAGCCCCAGCCGCCCTTTCAGGCTTCGCGACGGGAGCGGGCGGAGCCGCGACAGCCGGAGTCTCCGGTAAGAGCCCGTTGGCCGGGCCCGAACGCCGCCTTCGCCGCCTCCGCGGCGTGGCGGCTGCCCCAGATTCCGGAGGGCGCCGTTCCTGCGTCAGCACGTGGCGTTTCACCTTGGCTCCGACCTCGCCTTCGGCGCACAGCGCGCCGTCGGCCGTGTGGACGTCGACCCGCCACACGACGATCGAGGTCGGCGCTCCACCGATCGGGGGCCGCTTCTGGGTCAGAGTCCAGCGAGCGTAGATCGTGTCGCCGGCGTGCACGGGGCGGGGAAACTTCCAGTTGAGCCATTCCCATTCCTCGACGGATGGAACTGGCATGTCGATCGTGCCAAGCCCGACCGCCACCGCCACGAGAAGCGTGGGCGGCACCAGGCGTGCCTGGCCCGGGCTGGCTTCAATCGAGAGCGGCGAGAAATCGCCCGAGACCCCGGCAAACAGCGCGATTTCGGATTCGGAAATGGTGCGACGGCGGGTGGTCCACTCGCCGCCTAGCGGGAGGTCGTCGAAAGAGAGCGGCTCCAGATCGGCGCGAGTATAGCCCGAACCAACTCCAAGGCTCGGGCGTTAACCTATGACAACTTCAAATTCAGGAGGGTTTTGGTCCTTGGATCTCGCGGGCGTACTGCTCGTCACGTCTGTACTGCTCGTCGCCGCCTTCATTCTCCTGACCGTGTCGCTGATGCGGCTCCGGGGGACGACGCGTGAGCTTCAGGCCGCCCTCGACGACGAGACCGGAGCGCGAGATCGGGCGGCTCTCTTGCTCGCGATTGCGTCCGCTGTCAACTCCTCCCTGGCGCTCGAGGAGGCCCTGAACGTCGCGCTCACGCACGCCGGCCGGATCATGGGTGCTGTCGCCGGAGCGATGTACCTCGTCCAGCAGGGCAAGGCGGAGATGCACCGGGAAGCCGAGTACAACCTCACCCACCGCGCCCGAGGCGGCATCCGCAAGCTGGACGAGGAGCCGGTCCGCACCGCCATCGCCGCCATGCGCCCGCTCGTGGTCAAGCTCGACGAGAGGACGGCTCCGGGCATCGAGGGAGGTGGTCACCCCCAGCACGTGCTGGTGGTCCCGGTGCAGCGCTCGGGCCAGCTGATGGGGGCGATGGAGCTCTACCTCAACGCCTGGCGCGAGCTGACCGAGGACCAGGCCGACCTGCTCAACGGTGTCGCCTCGGAGGCAGCCATCGCCATCCGGCATGCTCAGCTCTTCCAGGCCCAGGAGGAGAACGCGCTCACCGACGAATTGACAAAGCTGCCGAACCGGCGCGCGCTGGCCCAGCGCTTCCTGCAGGAGATGCAGCGCGCGCGACGCCACCACAACGCGATCGCCTTCCTGATGATCGACCTCGACCACTTCAAGCAGGTCAACGACACATATGGCCATTTGAACGGCGACGCCGTCCTGGCGGAGCTGGCCTCGATCCTCGTCACCGGCGCGCGCGAATCCGATGTGTGCGCGCGCTACGGGGGAGAGGAGTTTGGAATGATCCTCCACGAGACGACCGAGCCCGGAGCGCGGACGCTCGCCGAGCGCATCCGGGCAAAGGTTGCGGCGGCGACGTTTCCCGGCGGCCTGAAGCTCACCATCAGCATCGGGGTCGCTGCCACCGATGAACCGGCTCTGTTCACCACCTTGATGGAGCGCGCCGACCAGGCGCTCTATGCGGCCAAGCAGGGGGGCCGCAACCAGGTTCGGGTCGCGGACATGAAGGCGCCGTCGAAACAGCAACAGCACGCATAACCTTCTCTGGAGTGGGTCATTTCTGCGTCAACTGCGGCGCCGCGTTGGTGCCGCGCGTCATCGAAGGTCGCGAGGTCGAAGCCTGCACCCGCGACAACTTCATCCTTTGGCGTGACCCGAAGGTGTCGACGGCCGTGGTCGTGGAGACGGTTGGTGGCATCGTCCTGGGGCGCCGGGCGATCGAGCCCGGTTACGGCCTTTGGTGCTTGCCCGGTGGCTTCGTCAATGATGACGAGGACCCCGCGGTCGCTGCGGCGCGAGAATGCTTTGAGGAGATCAGCGCGTCGGTAGAGCTGACCGGGCTGATCGGCGTGTACCACATCCCCAAGACCGACGCGCCGAGCATGGTGGGCATCGCATACCGAGCCCGGCTAGTCGATGGCGCCCGGCCCTCCGCCGGCTCGGAAATGCTGGAGGTCGGCGTGTTCCAGCTCGACGCGCTACCTCTGCTCGCTTTTCCGAGCCACAAGACAGTGCTGGCCGAATACCTCAAGTCCCGGGCGCCGGCGGAGGCAGCGGAGCCTCGGCCCGCCGGCGCAGCGGCTCCGCGTGGAACGCGGCCATCACGACCGCCAGCACAGACGCGACCGCGGCGCAGGCGGTGAAGCCGGCCGCGTAGCCGACTCCCTGGACCAGGGGGCCGAACAGGAGCGGGCCCGCCGATAGCCCGAGGAACAACACCATCCCGTACATCCCCATCGTCACGCCGCGCGTGGAGGAAGCGGACAGGTCGGCGAACACGACGCCTATGGCGACAAAAGCCGTTGCCATGAAGGGCGTGCCGGCCGCCAGCACGATGGCCGGCCCGACAAACCCTGTCATGTGACCGAGCACGACGCTGGCCGCCGACCAGACGAGCACTCCGACGAAAACGATCGGCCAGCGATGACGCGCCCGATCGACGAGCCTACCGCCAGGGATTCGGGATAGGCCGTTGATGACCGCCTGAAGCGCGAGCAGGTACCCCACCTGAGAGCTCGGGAGCCCGAGCGCTTCCTTGCCGAACACCGGCAGGAAGGCGCCGATCGTGCCCCAGACCAGGGCCGCGGCGATCAGCCCTATCGCCACGGGCACAAAAGATCGCTGTCCGAGCAACGCCTGGAGCGGCGCGCGCAGCGCGAAACCTCGACCGGTGTGCTGCCGTGTGCCGCTCGCGGCGATTGCGCCCGGGATGGCGAAGAGAAGAAGCGCTGTGGTCACGGCGATGTCCGTCCTGACGTCGATCCAGCTCAGGGCGAGGGCGGCGATCGACGGCCCGATGAAGAACCCTGCCTGCATCGAAAAGCTCAGCCAGCCCATGGCGCGACCGAGGCGGCTGCCGGAGGTCGACTCCGTGACCGCGCTGAACAGGGCGGCCTGCTGCATGCCGACCGCCAATCCACCCACCACCTGCCAGATAAAGAGGGGGAGGACGCTGGGCGTCGCCGCCGTGGCGAGCTGCGATGCCGCGGCGAGCACAAATGAGATGCCCAGCAGCGCCCGGGCGCCGAAACGGTCGACCAGGATGCCCGAGGGAAGCGAGAGCAGGGCGGCGGCCAGGGTCGAGACCGAGAACAGGGCGCCGACCTCGAACCGGCTCGCGCCGAGGGCGTGCGCGTACAGCGGCACGGTGAGACCGCGAGCCGAAAGGGCAGCGAACGAGGCGCCGGCGGCGACGTAGAGCCAAACCGTCCCGCGCGATTCCGGGACGGTCATGCGCACGCACCTAACATAGCGGCGCATGGTCCGCGAGCGAGTGGGCGACTGGCGCTCGGTCTGGAGGTTCGCGCTGGCTGGACTGATCGCGAGCGTCCTGATTGTTGCCACCTCGCAGACGACTGTGGTCGCGCCGCTGTACTTCGCGCTCCAGGACCAGCTGTTCCCGGTGCCGCCGCCGTCTTCGCAGGTGACCCTGGTCGCACTTGACTCGGCGTCGGCAGAGCCGTTCGGCCCCTTCCCGTGGGGCAATGATGTTCACGCGACGGTGATCAACTACCTGGCGAGCCTGCACCCCAAGGTGATCCTGTTCGACGTCATGCTCGACCACGCGGGCACCGGTGACGCACAGCTGGCGAAGGCGATCGCCGACGCGGGCAACGTGGTGCTGGTCTGCACCGCCGACGACAGCCCGCTGCCAGCCTTTGCGAGCGTCGCGGCCGCTGTCGCGGGGCGCGAGCTCGGAGTGCCAGACCCGGCCAACGCAGTGAGGGGCGTCCCGATCAGTGTCGCGAAATCGTGCGCGGAGAACACGAGTCATGAACCAGCTTTCGTCCAGGCCCTGCGCATCGCCGAAGGGATCAACGATCCACTGACGACGGATGGGAACGAGGCTCGCCTTGGACAACACATCATTCCGCTGGTGAAGAACGAGATGCTCATCAACTTCACCAACGGTAAGAGCCCCACGTGCGGCTACCTGCTGGCCTACCGCGGCCGCTGCCTGGATCCGCGACTGATCACGGATCACATCGTGGTCGTGGGTCTAAAGCTCATCGATGCCGACGACATCTACTCGCAGGCGGTGAGCTTCGGGCACGACCCGTCTTTTTGCCCGATCAGCCGGCCGAGATGCCTGGTCCCCAACCAGAACTACGGCTACCGGATCATGGGCGATGCGATCTCGACCGTGCTCGCCGACCGCTACGTGCGCACTCAGCCGGACTCTTCGGACTTGCTCGCCACGTTGTTGTCGGGGACCCTGATCGGCGCGGCCGTGTACGTGCTGTCGTTCCGGCGGGCAATGCTCGTGACCGGCGTGATCCTCGCCGCGTATGCGTTGCTCGCGATCTTGCTTGGACGAGCCGGTTTCCTGGTCGATCCGATTTACACACCGGTCGCCATCGTCCTCGCAGCGGGTTTCTCCCTGGCGGCGCGCTACGTGCTCGTAGAGCGCGAGCGTCGCAAGGTGGAGCGCATCTTCGGTCACTACGTCGATCCGCGCATCGCGCAGCAGCTGGCGGCGACACGTTCGGTTGACGAAATCATCTCGAAGGGCGAGCGCCGCGACATCACGCTGCTGTTCGTCGACATCAGGGGGTTCACCGCCATGTCCGAGGGAATGGCCGCAGAGGACGTGCAGGCGGTCATCCAGGAATACCTCGATCAGATGAGCTCGCTCATCCTCAAGTGGGATGGGACGATCGACAAGTATGTCGGCGACGAGATCGTGGCGCTGTGGAATGCACCCGTCGGCCAGCCCGACCACGCCTTGCTCGCCATCCGCTGTGCATACGACCTGATCAGCCACGCTCCCTTGCTCGAAGCAAAGCTCGCGTCCAAGAGCCTGCCGCCGATCAGCTGGGGCATCGGAGTGAACAGCGGCCCGGCTGTCGTCGGCAACATGGGCAGCAAGGATCGCCTCCAGTACACGGCGCTCGGCGACACGGTGAACACTGCATCTCGCTTTTGCGGCGCCGCTCCGGCCTTCAACCTGCTCATCGGCTGGTCGACGTTCCAGGCTTGCTCGGATTTCATCGCGGTTGACGAGATGCCCGGCCTCCAGCTCAAGGGCAAGTCGGCCGAGACGTTCCGGCTGTTCAAGGTGACGGCGATCCGGCAGGACAAGGCGTCGGACTGGGTTCCGTTCCCCACCGACGCCGCCATGAACACCTACTCAGCTCACCGCCAGCGCTACGCGGGAAACGCGGTCTTCACCACGGCGACCGAGGACGGATCTTGACGGTCCGTCATGCGGCCGACCTGCTTTCGGCGGCTCGGCACGGCCTCGCGCTGACCGGTGCCGGCGTCTCAGCGGAAAGCGGCATCCCGACGTTCCGGGGCGAGGGTGGCCTGTGGACTCAGTACGACCCGATCAAGGTCGCCTCGATCGAGTACTTCATGGCCGATCCCAGTGCTTACTGGAAGGTTTCGAAAGACCGTGGTCGGGTCGCGCTCGCGGCCCGTCCGAACCGCGGCCACCATGCCCTCGCTGCGCTCGAGACTGCCGGGCACCTGGATGCGATCGCGACGCAGAACACCGACGGGCTGCACCAGGATTCGGGAAGCCGGCACGTGATCGAGGTCCACGGATCCGGCCGAACCGTCCAATGCCTCGACTGCGGGAACCAGGAGCCTCGCAGCGAGGTACAGGCTCGTTTGGAAGTGGAGATGCCACCGCGCTGCAAGCTCTGTGGCGGGTTGTTTCTCAAGCCGACGGTGGTGCTGTTCGGAGAACCGATGCCGGAGGCGGCCATCCAGGAAGCCTTCACGCTGGCCCGCCAGGCCGACGTGATGCTCGTCGTCGGTTCTTCGCTTGTCGTCTACCCGGCGGCCGAGATCCCGCTGATCGCTGTGAGGTCCGGCGCTCAGATGATCGTGATCAATGCGGAACCGACACCGTTCGACGAGTTCGCCGATGTGGTGATCCGCGGCAAATCTGGAGAGGTACTTCCGGAAATCGTCGAGCTTGTAGCAGAGCGCTGAACGGAGGGCTCAGCGCACCGTTCATCGCTCTGCTAGAGGTGGATGACGCTTCCGAATGTCACCGCCACGCCATCGACGATGAGCTCGCCCTCAGGTCCGATGTCCTGAGCCGTGCCCTCGATCGCTCGTCCGGGCTGCTCAACGCGTACGCGGCGACCAAGGGTTTCGGACAGCTCCCGCCAGCGCGCGAGCACGTCTTCGGCGTTTGCGGAAGACCATCGCTCGAGTTCGACGCGGAGCCTGTGCAACAGCACATCTCGGTCCTGGTTGAGCCTGGCCGCGCCCCTGGGTGCCCAGCTCAGATTGATGCCGATCCCGCAGATCGCCTTGTTTGCCGTCGCCTCGACCAGGATTCCGCCCACCTTTCCACCGTGCAGCAGCAGGTCGTTCGGCCACTTGAGCCGGACCTCGTGGCCGCATGCTTCGGCCGCAGCAACGCCGGCCGCGAGGCTCAGGAGAGGGTTTGGGCGGAGGACGAACGAGACGAGCAGGGCCGTACCTGGCGGCGTTTCCCACCGACGATCGAGGCGACCGCGGCCGGCCGTCTGATGCTCCGCAACGACTACAGAGCCGATCGGCAGGGCGCGAGCGACGTCCTGTGTCGAGGTGACCGACTTGCGCCGCACGACCCTCGGGCTTGGCTGGCCCACGCGCCGGTAAGCTAACAGGACGATGAGGCTCCACCGCGCCGCCACGCTGGTGGTGATGATGCTGCTGGCAGTCGGCTTGTTCGCACTGATGACCGCCGGCGCGGTCGGGAATTTCGACAAACACAGCCTCATCGCGTTGGGCGTGGTGATCGTCGCGGCCGCGGCGGGCGGCGTCGCCTTCAGCTGGAGGCGCTACTACAGGCGCACCCCCCGCCCGGGCCGTTAACCATGCTGCGCCTCGGCTATAAGGCTTCCGCGGAGCAGTTCGGGCCGCGTCAACTGCTCGATTTCGCCATCGCCGCCGAAGACAACGGCTTCGAAAGCGTCTTCGTGAGCGACCACTTCCAACCGTGGCGTCATTCAGACGGTCATGCGCCATTTGCGTTCGCGTGGCTTGCCGCCACAGGCGAACGGACGAAACGAGTCGCGTTGGGTACGTCGGTCGCTACTCCAACCTTTCGGTATCACCCGGCGATCGTGGCCCAGGCGTTCGGCACGCTCGGGTCGCTCTTCCCGGGCCGAGTCATCCTCGGAGTCGGCACGGGCGAGCACTTGAACGAAGGCGCGCTAGGCATACCGTGGCCCGACAACAAAGAGCGCTTTGCTCGCCTGCGCGAGGCGGTCAGGCTGATCCGCCAGCTGTGGACGGAGCAGTCGGTCACCTTCGACGGCGAGTACTACCACACGCGCAATGCCACGATCTACGACCGGCCTGACATACCGGTCCCGATCTACGTGGGCGCCGGCGGTCCGCAGGTGGCGAAGTACGCCGGACGGGCCGGAGACGGCCTCATCTGCACGTCCGGCAAGGGAATGGAGCTCTATTCGGAGCAGTTGCTCCCGTCGTTCGCAGATGGGGCTAAAGAGGCAGGCCGTGACGCCAGCAAGCTGGACCGGATGATCGAGGTCAAGGTGTCCTACGACACAGATCGTTCGCGTGCGATGGAAGATACGAAGATCTGGGCCGCCCTTGCCCTGCCGGCCGAGGCGAAGGCCGGCGTCGACGATCCTCGTGAGATGGAGCGCCTGGCCCGCGGCGTCGAGGATGTAGCGCACCGGCGCTGGCTCGTGTCGAATGACCCGGATGAGCACATCGAGCAGCTCCGGCCCTACCTTGAACTCGGGTTCGATCACCTCGTCTTTCACTCACCGGGCGATGACCAGGCGCGCTTTCTGAAGCTCTATGGCTCGCAGATACTTCCACGCTTGCGAAAGCAGTGGAGCTAGCCATGTCCACGTGGGTGGTCGTCCTGATCAAGGACTTCGGTTCCGCCAAGCAGCGGCTGCAACCGGTGCTTGGAGCGAGGGCGCGCCGGGGTCTCGCCCGGCGCAACGCTCGGCTCGCCGTCCGAGCGGCGTCCGCCGGCGATCGCGTGCTGGTCGTCGCCGGTAGCGAGAGAGTCGCGGACCTGGCCGAGGTGTGGGGGGCCGACGTCCTGCTCGAGCCGAGGCAAGAAGGACAAAACGTGGCCGCGGCGCGCGGCATCGCTCGAGCGGTCGACGGCGGGGCCGAAGCCGTGCTGCTCCTGTCGAGCGACCTGCCGCTCGTCACGATCGACGCCGTGCGGGATGTGCTCGAGGCGTCCTCTCGACTCAAAGCTCCGGTGGCCGTGGCTGTACCGGCCGTCGGACGCGGTGGCACCAATGCGCTGTACCTTCGTCCCCCGGGCGCGATCACGCTCCATTTCGGCTCCGACTCACTCGCGAAGTTCCGGCATGAGGCAGAGAGCCGTGGAGTCAATTTCGTGATTCATCATTCCGACGCCATGGCACTGGACCTGGACGAGCCTGGCGACCTGGCGCGGTTGCGGCGTGCGGTGTGACGCGCATCGAACTGATCGGAGTGGAGGGCCTGCCTGAGGTCCGTCCTGGCGATGACCTCGGTGAGCTCATCAGCTCGAGATCCACGCTCGAAACGGGTGACATCCTCGTCGTGGCCCAGAAGGTGGTGTCCAAGTCTGAGGGTCGGCTGATCAGCCTTCGCACGGTAAAGGCGAGCGCCGAGGCGGTGCGCATCGCCTCCGACCTGGTGGCCGATCCCGACCCTCGAATGGTCCAGGTGATCCTCGACGAGAGCGTCCGCGTGCTGCGGTCGAGTCGAGTCCTGATCACCGAGACCCGCCACGGGTTTGTCTGCGCGAACGGTGGTGTCGATCACTCGAACGTCCCTGGCGACGACGATTTGACGCTGCTGCCCGACGACCCCGACGCAAGCGCGACCCGCTTGCGCAGCCGGCTGCGAGAGCTGAATGGGGTTGATGTCGGTGTGATCGTCTCCGATACCTTCGGCCGGCCGTGGAGACTGGGCATCGTCAACGTCGCGCTTGGCGTCGCCGGCCTGCCCGCTTCGCTTGACCTTCGGGGCAGCCTTGATGACGCAGGCAAGAAACTTCACGCGACTGTGCTGGCAATCGCGGACGACCTTGCGGCGGCGGCCGGCCTCGTCATGGGCAAGACGGCTCGAACCCCGGCCGTCATCATCCGTGGTCTTCGCTTGCAGGGAAGCGGGTCCGGGCGCGACCTGATCCGGCCCGCTGATGAGGACCTCTTCCGCTGAGGACAGTCCTCCTGGCCGGTGGCACCGGCGGAGCCAAGCTTGCGGCCGCGATCCAGCGCCAGGTTCCGCCCGGACATCTCACGGTCATTGCGAACACGGCCGACGACGACGAGTTCTGGGGCCTCCTGGTCTCACCCGACGTCGACGCGGTCATCTACCGGCTGGCGGGTGTCTTCAACGACGAAGCCGGCTACGGACTGAAAGGCGATTCCTTCCATGTCCTGGAAGCCCTCGCCCTCATTGGCGAGCCGGCATGGTTTCGCATCGGCGACAAGGACTTCGCGACGCATCTTGTCCGCGCGGAAATGCTGGGCCGAGGATGCTCGCTGACCGAGTGTGCGATTGCGCTTTGCGAGCGCTTCGGAATCGAGACGCGTGTGCTGCCGATGACGAACGAGCGCGTGAGGACGCGGTTCCTCACCGACAGCGGTGAGCTTTCGTTCCAGGAGTACTTCGTGCGCGAACGGCTCCGGCCTACCCTGCGCGCGATTGAGTTCGCGGGTATCGACTCGGCGCGACCGACTCCTGAGGTGCTGTCGGCGCTGGACGAGGCGGAGCTCGTCATCATCGGGCCGTCCAACCCGTTGATCTCGATCGCTCCGATCATCAGGGTCATCGGTTCACGCGTGCCGCGCGACCGTACCGTCGCAATTACGCCGATCGTCGGCGGCGCGTCGCTCAAAGGTCCGACGGTGGAGATGATGCGAGCGGTGGGTCCGCCACCCACTCCGGTAGAGGTGGCGCGCATGTACCGCGACGTTGCCACCAGCTTCGTGCTCGACAGCCGCGATCAGGAACTGGCCGCGGACCTGGATGAGATGGGCTTTCGAACGCTCGTGTTCAACACTGTGATGAGCGATGGAGGTGGCGCGTTGGCCGGCAGGATCCTCGAAGCGTTTACTTGGCGGGCACGCCGGCGACCATGATGAGCACGCCGATCAGCACCGCCACCAGGCCGACCACCAGCACCGCGTACTGCGCGATGGCAACTGATTGTCCGGGCGGCTTGATCACGTCATCGGATTCTGTACCAGGCGCGTCGCCTGAGGCCAGCTGCCACGCTCCAGTCGAAGTCTCCTGTTTCCCCTTCCCCTTCTTCTTCGGCTGTTCCTCGGCCGTCGAGGCGGACTCCTTCGCCTCCGACACCACCGACCATGCGGTCGGGGCGGCCCCTGGACTCGCCGGGCGGAGGGGCGCAACCGGTGACGCTGGCTCGGCAGGGGCGGGAGCTGGGGCCGGCGTCCACACCTGCTCAACCGGTGCAGGTTCAAAAGTGGGTTCAGGCGCGGGCGGTGCCTCTGGAACCGCGAACTGGCTTGGCGCAGGGGCGGCCGGCGGGAGGTCCCATGGCGACGCCGAGGGCGCCTCTGGCGCGCCCTTGGTCAGCGGTGGAGGAGCAGCGGGGGGCGGCTCGTAAGCGGAGGCCTCGTAGGTGACTCGCGGCGCGCCCGGTGCGGGCGCGAAGATCGAGGTCGGTGCAGGTTCGCCAGGAGAGTCGGATGGCTTTTCAGTCCGTCCATGCGGCGTGAGCGTGCGCTGCCGTGCGGCGCGAACCTTGTGCTCGATCTGCGAGCGTCGCGCGGAATACATCGAGCGCTTTTCCACCGACTTCCGGCGCAGCACGAAGAAGACCGCTCCCACTCCGATCAAGGCCACGAACGGTCCGACGAACAGGACGTAGGGCATAGGCGCCGATTATCGGCGATCGGTGCATGTGTGACAATCGCCGCCATGCCGCTGTACGACCGCATTCAGGCAGAGCTCGTGGAGTCACGGAGGCGACGAGACGATGTGGCTCTGGGCACGCTTTCGCTCTTGAAGAGCGAGTTGGTGAAGGCGAGCAAGGAGAGCGCGGCTGGCGGAAGGATCGACGATGAGCTTGTCGTGCGCGTCGCTCGCAAAGAGGTGAAGCGCCGTGAAGAGGCGATCGACGTCTACCGAAAGGCAGGACGCACGGATTCGGCCCGCCGTGAGGAAGCGGAGATGGCATTGCTGAAGGCATACCTTCCGGCGGC
>JBGQGS010000048.1:0-14000 GCA_041497555.1 Candidatus Dormibacteraceae bacterium
GGCAGCGCCTGAGCGACGACCGCATCCATGACAACCGCCTGCTCCTTCTGGCCACCATCGTCCTTCTCCGGCTTGCGCGCCTTCTCAGGACGCCTCGGACCCCTGCGCTGGCTTTTGAACTTTCCCAAGACTCGTGAAGTCTAAGGGCGCCGCGAACCGCCCGCGAGGCGCGCCTCGATGGCAGACGCCAGGTCGGCGGGCACCAGCTCGACGGCAACAAGGCGGCGCAGCGTCTCGAGCCAACGGCCGTCCTTCCGCACGACCTCGGCGATCAGGGCGCATCCACCGTCGAGATCGCCCGCGCCGGCCATGGTGGTCCCAGCCATGAACCGGATCTCGATCATCTCCGGCGCGATGGCGAGAGCCTCCTGGAGCTTGGCAATCGCCGCGCTCACGTCGCCCGCCGCCTCGAGGTTGTCCGCCTCGCTCGCGGTCATGTACGCGCGCTTGATTCGGAGGAGCCGGCGAAGCTCGGGCAAAGGCTCTACCGAGTCCTCAACCCGAAGGTCGATGATCCGGTCATCCCAAGGTCGACCTGTCCCAACTCCCGCGACCAACAGCATCGCGGCCGATTGCTTACCCCTGATGTCACCACCTTCAGCCTCGGCGGCCTCGAGCGCCGCCATCATCCGCTCCGCAAGAGGTGCATCGGTCGACTCAAACGCTGCCGCCATGGCGTCCCAGACCGTGTCCTTCTCCATGAGGTTGGCCTGGCAGCTGAAGCCATCGCCCAGCGTGTGGCCGGCGGCCGGTATGCATTTGCCGCCTGTGTGTGCGGCGACCTTGCCGGCGGCATCCACGATCGCGCACTGGCGGACCTCGGCCTGCGGATCGCCCGCGGTCAGGGCCTTGAGCGCCTGCTCGGCGTTGTAACCGGCCTGCAGCAGCTCGAGGCCCAGGGGTCCATAGCTCAGGTTGACCCGGGACTGCGTCGCCACCGCCCCGACGCCGGCGAGCGCCCAGGGCACGGCCGGGCTCACCTGGAAGTAGTGCGACTGCACCGCAACTCCGAACTCGCCTGTCTTCTTGTCACGCGCGACTATCGAGTAGGTCATTGGCGGCCCGTATCGTAGCGGGAACGCCGAGTGACGCCCGGCGCTGCCTTCGACGATTCCGGAAACAGCAGGAGCCGCATCAGGCACACTCGCGGTTAGGCGGTCTGGGTAACCCAGACCGCCTGGGCGTCAGCGGCTTCGGCCCGAAATCCGCACCCCAGCACCGCGATTTCGGGCCGGGAAAGGTTTAGGTTTTCAATAAGGATGGCCGACTACCGGAAACCCGCCTGGTTCGACATCAAGGTGATGAACCCAGCGGTCGCTGCGATGACGCGAGCGGGGATAAGCGTATGGGGCTCGAGAATCCTGCGAGTGCGCGGCCGCACCTCGGGAGAATGGCGAAGCCATCCGGTCAACCTGCTGACCTTCGAAGGCAACCAATATCTCGTTTCGCCACGAGGTCTTACGCATTGGGTCCGCAACATTCGAGTCTCCGGAGGCGGTGAGCTCGTCCTCGGCAACAAGGTGCAACGCTTCAAGGTGGTGGAGATCCCTGACACGGACAAGGCGCCGATCGTGCGCGCTTACTTGAAGCGATTCAGCTTCGAGGTCGGGAAGTTCTTCAAGGGTGTTAAGGCGGACTCGCCGGAGGAAGACCTCAGGCGCATCGCGCCCGATCATCCGGTCTTCCAGGTCGAGCTGACGAGCTAGCCTAGTCCTCGTAACGGAGCTCGCGCGGCTTGGATGCCTTCCACCGCTCGACCCACGAGCCCTGGATGTCCGGCTGACGTGGTTCCGCGGCGAGGGCGCGGACCGCCTTTTCGACCCTCACCGTGAATTCGCGCGAGCCTTCCTTGGGCTCGATCGACATCGGTTTGCCGATGCGGACTCGCACGGGTCCGGGGAGCGGGAGCGTCTGGCCTCTCGGCATGATCTGGTAAGCGCCCCGGATGTGAATCGGCACGACCGGGGTGCCTGTCTCGTTGGCGAGATGCCCGACTCCCGGCTTGAACTCCTGGATGCGGCCGTCCGGTGACCGACTGCCCTCAGGGAACAGGACAAGGTTCCATCCGGACTTGAGCAGCTGGCTGGAGCTGTGCAGCTGCGCTTGCGCGCCGCCGGTCCGCGAGAACGGGAAGGTGTTCAGGAAAAGACTGACGACGTTGCCCAGCAATGGGCGCTTGAACCAGTAGTCGGCGGCCGCGGCCACCACCGTCCGGTCGCGAGCGCGGTCAGTGAGCGCGTGCAGGATGAGCGACGTGTCGGCGTGGCTCGAGTGATTCGCCGCGAAGATCACGGGCCGCTTCAGCTCGCGCACCCATTCCCGGCCCTCGACCTTGGGATGAGCCATGGCTTCGGTGAAGGGCAGCAGCAGGCCGCGCTGGATCAGGTAGCGGATGGAGCGCACCGGCTCCTGGCGTGCCCAGCCGAGGTCGCTCGCCCGCGCGGGAACCACGGCTCCTCGCTCGGGCCACGTGTGCGGGCGCGGCGTATCCCAATGCCACGCGCGGCGCACGCGCCTCACGTCGCCGCCAATCCGGCTGATCGTGCCGATCAGCCCGCTGAACCCGCCTTCCCCCGAATACCAGGTCATCGACTGATACCAGCGTCGCATTGGCGGCTGGGTTTCGGCTCAAGTCTCATTCGACGTCGGCAAGCATGATCGGCGGCATCCGCATGTGAGTCACGCTCGGGTGACGACCCACCGTCTGCTCGGCCATCTCAAAGGCGTCCTCCAATGTGGTCGCGGCCTTGAACCCGAGACGGTGGACGACCTCGCGCTCGCCGCCGACGATGATGATGTCGCCGGCGTGCTCCATCGCATGCGCCCCCCAATACCAAGCGTAGAAAGGATGCACGCCGTGGTACGCGTGTGACTTGCGGTACAACTGCCGGAACCATGGGTCTTCTGCAAAACGCAGCTCGTACTTGGCCTCGATCTCGAGCGGGTCTGTGGTGTCAGCGAGGACCTCGTCGTAGAAGTCGATGTAGCTCGGGTGCTGCACCGCATCGAACTCGTAGCGGCAGGGGTGCGTGAGTATGAGCACGCCGCCCTTCCTGAGGACCGGCTTTGAGCGATAGAAGTTGAACAGGTAGCCGACGCCCATGCAGACCACGAGCACTGGGTTCATCGGCGAGTTCACGTTGTACGGGCCCAGGTACGGCACGCCGATGGTGACGATGTCGGTCTGCCCCTCCACCCGCACGCTGAGCTGGTTGCGGACGGACTCGAGCGTCTTTTCGTGGACGGCGTCCACCTGTCCGGCATGCACCGCGGTCATGCCGTATGGCGCCCGCATGGCATGAAAGATGTTGCGCTTGAACGCGGGAGGCGCCAGGTCGGTCATCTGTTTCATCGCCAGAAACATCGCCTGGTCTTGCGCAGTCCAGTCCGTCTCTCGCTTTTGCATGAAGTTCGCTATCGCGGGAAACGCGTGGTTGTTGACGGTCGTCTCGATGTGGAAGACGCGAACGGTGTCTTCGATGAGCTGTCCCTGCCGGATGCAGGAGTGGTGGAGGGCCGAGTCGGGCGGGTTCATGTAGGAGCGCGAAGCCAGCAGCGTCTTGACGTTGTGATGGGCGCGTATGCCGCGGTACGACGCCAGGCCGGTGGACATCGATTTGTGACCGCCGTCCATCGGGACCAGGGTCAGGTTGACGTAAACGACGAGGTCGGATTCGGCCGCCCGCTTGTGCAGCGTGACCTCCTCCCCCTCCGCGGTCTTGCCGATATAGACGTTGAGCTCCGGGTCTTCCCCGTCGTGCTGGTACAGGCGGTCGGGCCAGAACGTGCTGAAGATGCGCTCGCCGACGATGTGGCGGATCTCGTCCTCGGTCATGCGCCGGTGAAGACCGAGCGCTGCGATGAGATGGATGTCTTCGACGCCCGCCTCGGCCGCCATGTCGATGACCTCTTCCATCACGAGCTGGCGCACGTCAGGCGCTGCCATCGGAGGCAGTGGAAGTGAGAGGTCGTCGAATGCGATCGTGAGCTTCATCCCGCGGCGCAGCAGCGTCTTCAGTGGGTCATCCTCGAGTGGCTTGGCCAGCGCGCGCTTGATAGCTCGCTCTGGATGCGCGATGGGCTCGAGCGGATCCGGCGGGTACACGATGCGCGCTCCGAGGGGAAGCTTCTCCAGCCGCACACCCTCGCCGTAATGGAAGAGCACGGGAGGGGTGTTCCGGTCGACCTCGATCACAGCTCCCGGACGCGCCATCTCAGGAGTGAGCCCCGAGCCTGTCGCCGGATCTTTGGCCCCCATGCGGTCCGATCCGGGCGCCACCGCCTGCGCTACTCGCTCGGGCATCAACGGATGCGCTCTCTCCGTTGCTCGGCGGTTCCTTCGGCTCGAACCACCTGTGAGCCAAATCTCTCGGCGCCATCTCGGGTCCCACTCCTATTTCAATCCTCGCAGATCGAAAGCGACCTTCACCGCGCCCATCCGCCCAGCGCTCATCGCATACGCGATCGCGTCGCGGTATTCGCCAAGGCCGAACAGCGGACCGGTCAGGGTCTCGAGATGCACCTCGGGCGCCGCCTCGAGGGCGAGCTCGAAGGTGCGCCGGCCCTTCTTCTTCGGCTCCGCGCCGTAGGCGTAAGCGCCCAGCACGGTCAGCTCGCGCTGCCAAATGGGCGCCCAATCGACCTTCTCCTCGCCTGGCATGCCGACCACAACCACAGTCCCGCCTTCGCGCGTGAACCGGACCGCGTTGTTCAGGCTGTCGGCCCGACCCACGCACTCGAAGGTCACGTCGGCGCCACCGAGCAGCAGCGAACGGTTCATACCATCGAGCCGCCGAGCGCCGGTCGCGAATCGGATGCGCTGGAAGACCTCACCGGGCGAGATGACCTGGTCCGCGCCGAGCTTTCGCGCCAGGTCGCTCTGCGTCGGGTGCTTGGCGACGGCGATCAGGCGCTTCGGAGGGGTGAAGAGCTTGACCGCCGCCACGGTGAGCAGACCGATCGTCCCAGCACCTGATACCACGACGATGTCGTTCTTGCCGGCGCCCCCGCGCAACGCTGCGTGCACGCAGCACGCGAACGGTTCGATGAGCACTGCCGCTTCGTCCGACAGCGTCCCTGGCACCGGGTGCAGCTGGCTCGGGTGCGCCACCAGGACCTCTCCCCATCCGCCGCCTGTATCCGCGCAGTAGCCGGTCTGCAGGCCGACCTCGATCGGCCCTTCGGTCACGTTGTAGCAAAGCCCCGGACGCCCCTCGGCGCAGCGTGGGCAGAGCGGGTCGATTCCCCGCACCGTGCAGCCGAGGGCCGGCTCGACGACCACCCGCGTCCCATCCTCGAGCGTGCCGACGACTTCGTGGCCGGGCACGAACGGGTAGCTCGTCAGCGGGTCGAGATACAAAGACGCGTGGCCGCCGATCGCGGCCAGGTCCGAGCCGCAGATCCCGCTCAGGGTTGGCATGACGCGAACCCAGTCGCTAGTGGGAAGCTCCGGCTCGGCGACATCGCCGAGCTTCAGCATCGACAGCGCGCTGGTTGCGACGTCGGGCCGGCCGCCGGCGGCTTTGACGATGGCGAAGGCAGGAATCGATCTCTGGAAAGTCAGTGCCAGCATGGACTCCCCCACCCGGCGCTTCCCCTCTCGCGCTTCGCGCCACCTCCCCACAGGGCGGGGAGGCTAGAGGCCGACCTCCCCAGCGAGTGGGGAGGTGACTCAGGAGCGGTCATCGTCTGACTGCCTCCCGATATTCGGGCGAACGCGGATCGGGCATCGGCAGCCGCCAGTTGCCCGGCGCCATGCGCCACCGCTCGATCCGCCAGCCCCGCTGTCCTGCGACCTGCGACAGCCGCGCGTCGGGGTTGACGGCCACCGGGGTGCCGACGAGCTCCAGCATCCCCAGGTCCGACAGCGAGTCGGCGTACGCAAAGCTCTCCGACAGCTCGATGCCGTTCTTCGCGGCGTACTCCTGGAGCAGCGTGCCCCGCGCCTCGCCCGCCGGTGGAGGCGATTGAAGGTCGCCGGTCAGCCGGCCGTCCTTGGTCAGCAGGTGCGCGCAGTCGACCTCCACGTCCAGCAGCTCGGCCAGCGGTTCGACCACGACGTCGAGGGCACCGGTGAGCAGCAGCACGCGGTGGCCGGCTCGCTTGTGCTCGCCGATCCGGCGCATCCCTTCGGGGTAGATCCGGCGCAGCGTAACCGCGTCGAGGGCTTCCCGCCCCAATCCCTTCATGACCTCGTAGTCGAGCCCGTCGTATTCCCGGTAGAAGCTGCGCTGGAACTCGGCCCGCGATCGGCGCTCGAGATAGAGCCAGCGCGGGGCCTCGCGAAGCATCTGCGCCATGAACGCGGGCCAGTCCTCCAGGGGCTGGGCGCGCAGACGCATCCACAAGAAGTACTCGACGACATTGGTTTCGACCAGCGTGCCGTCGACGTCGAAGACGGCGAGCACGTCGTTTCGACCCTTACGCCTTTCGATCGCCGCGCGCACAGAGCTCGCCTCGGCCTTGACCGCGGTGCTGCCACTGGGCTGCTTGCCCTTGCGGGCCACCGTCTCTGCGCGGGACATGCGAACCACTGTCGGGAAGTGGACGTCCTGGAAGTAGTGCTCCCATTCGTAAAGAGCGGGGTCGAATGGAAACTCTTTTTGTTCGGCGGCCGGCATCCTGTCCCACACAGCCGTCACGTTGCGCGTGTCGAAGATGCAGTCGACCTCGGTATAGACGCCATACAGCTGGATGAGGTTGACCGCTCGCTCGAGCCGTTCGCGCTCGGCGTTGAGGTCATCGGACACCTGGGCGACGCTGGCGCCCAGCGGCATCCGCTCCACGACCCATTGCGCCGCTTCGACAAAGCGCAGCGCGGTGCTTGCCTGCGCCGAAAGCTGACCACGAGTGGGGTACGTCCACGTCGGAGTCCCGATCGCCTGCCCGTATCGATCGCGCAGCGGGTGCTGGCCGAAATAACGCCTCGCCTCGTCCTCGACGCGCCGGAATCGCAGCGGATTGCGGGTGCCCGAAGCAGCATGGTAGACGCGCGGTTTTTCATCCGGCGGCGGATTCGCGGCTACCGCCAACACGGTGTTGACAACGTAATCCGCGGGGATGATGTCCAGGAGGGCGTCCGGCAGGCCGGAGAAGTCTCTTAGGATCCCACGCCCAAACGCGAGGATCAGCGGCTCGGCCATGCGGAAGCCTTCGAGCCAACCTGGAAACGGCTCCGCCAGCGAGCTCTCGATGATGGACGGCCGCACGATCGACAACGGGATATCTCCGTGAAGCTCTACGACGGCGTGTTCCGCCATTGCCTTGGTGAAGGAGTAGATGTCGGAGAAGCCCATTGCATTCGCGTGGACGCGACCGCGCTCGATGAGGCGGTCCTTGACCCATCGATCCCGCAGGCGCTCGGTGGCTCGAGCGACCGCCGGGGTGCCTGCGGGTCCCATGCGCGATCGCGCTTCGCGGCCCAGGCGGTTCAGTATCTCGGGGCGGCGCGACTCTTCCTCGACGGGCCCTCGCAAATTCGAGAGCACCTGCGCCTCGTGCCGCCAGTTGAGGCCTGGGTCGAGGGGAGCTTCCTCACGCACGAGCCCACGAAGCATCCCGCCCACATAGGCGGTCGAGACGTGAACCAGATGCGGCCGCGCGCCAGCGGCCTTGATCGCCTCCACCATGCGGGCCGCGCCCAACAGGTTGGTCTGCGCCGAGAGGTCGGCGGGGTTGTCGAACTCGACCGCGGCGGCCGAGTGGATCACGATCTCGCATGCGCGCAGCTGCTCGCGCCCGGCGTCGCTCAACCCCAGGCCATCGCGCCCGAGGTCGATCTCGACGACTGCGAGCTTCTCCTTGACCAGCTTGGCGAAGACTTCCTCGCCCAGCTCTTCTTTGATCCGCTTGAACGCAGGGCTCGACAGAACCTCCTTGTGCAGGCGCTCGGAAGCCGGTCGGCGTGCGCTGGAGCGGATCGCCAGGTTGAGGCGTCCCACTTCGGGGATCGAGCGCAGGCACTTCTCCACGATCGACTTGCCCAGGAAGCCGGTGCTGCCGGTGACCAGGATGGTCTTGCCCTTCAAGGCCTCGGCGATCAAGACCGACTGATTCTAGTTGTCAGGTGTGTGACGGTGGCCCTACTGGACCTCACCGTGATTGACGACCGGCACAGTCACCGATGGAGATCCGTTGGCGTCGGTCCACCCCAGGCCGGTCCTCACGGAGGCCCAAAACCAGTAGCTCTGGCCGTGCTTCCCCTGAAAGACGCCCGACCCCGCGCGCGTGTTCCCGTCCCAGAGCGTCATCGTGCCGTCCTGGAAGACGGCGTACACGTTGTAGACATTGCCATCACCCGGGCTCGACCACGAAACGTCGATCGCCGTCGGATCGGTGAGGTCCGGCACGGCGCTCACGCTGACCTTCGGCATCGGGATGTTCGCGTAGCGCGGCGAGCCGGAGATCCACAGGTCGCCGAGGTCCAGCGGCCACGGGTCGGGATAGGATCCCGACCAGCCGTACGGATCGACCGGCGCGAGGCTGCGGTTGACGTAGTAGATCCCGAAGTGGAGGTGCGGCCCGGTCGCCGTACCAGTCATGCCGGAGATTCCTATTACCTGGCCGCGCTGGACGTGCTGCCCTTTCGCGACGTCGATGCGGGAGAGGTGGCCGTAGTACGACCGCAGGTTGTTGCCGTGGTTGATCTCGATCGTGAGCCCGCTCAAGCACGTGTGGCAGTTGGGATCGATCCAGTCCGCCCACATGACCGTGCCGGGCGCGGCCGCTGCCACGGGCTCATAGGTCAATCCATAGTCGTAGCCGTCGTGCCCGTCGTAGTAGAGGTAGTCGTGTCCAGCGGGCGTCTGCGCGTAACCTGCGTCGAACGTGGGGTCCGGGCCTCCAACTTTGACCGAGGCCTGGGTGCCGTCATAACGGCACACGGTGCCGTCGGTTCCGTAGTCGGGGTAGCAGTGGTCGAAGAGCGAGGTCACGACGTGCGGGCCCATGAACGGGAGTGTCAGGAAGGCCCCTGGAGCGGGCGTCGCGCCGGTGGCGCCGCTGCCAGCCTCGATCGAGCCGTAGGTCGTTTGGCTGGGGTAGTACCACCTGACGTACTTCCCCGCCTTCTGGCCGGGAGGTTGCGCTTGGGAAGCCTGTACGGGGACGCTGTACAGGAATAGAGAGAAGAAGGTGACGCCGAAAACCAATGCCCGCATAGCCCTTGAAACGGAAAGACTGAGTTTAGGTTGCGGTCCCGCGCGGCCGGCCGCGTATCTGGTTAAGTTTCGCAAATGACCCCTGGCCCTGATTCGACCGGCACCATTCTGAGCCAGGGCCGGGCTGCCGTGTACGAGGAGCCCATCGGACCCGCCGGCGTTCGTGTACGCGAGCGTCCTAAGACCGAAGCCGAGCCACGCGCGGTCGCGGTCGCAGTCAAGGCCGCCTCGATCAACCACCTGGACCTGTGGCTGGCCCATGGCGCCCAGCGCATCACACCTCCTCGCGTGATCGCCGCCGATGGCGCTGGGGTGGTGCAATCCAGCGGAGATCCGGCCTGGCGCCCGGGCGACGAGGTCGTCCTCTTTCCCACTCTCTGCTGCTGGGAGTGCGAATGGTGCCGGGCCGGACAGAACGTCCGGTGCCCACACTTTGGCGTCCTGGGAGAGCATTCCGACGGTGCGGCCTGTGAGCTGATTCACATCGACGCGCGCAACGTGTTCCGCAAGCCCGCCGGCCTGTCCTGGACCGAGGCTGCGGCGTTCCCGCTCACCTTTCTCACCGCCTGGCGGATGCTCACCACTCGCGCCCAGCTGCGCGCGGACGAAACTGTGCTCGTCGTCGGGGCTGGCGCAGGCGTGGCCGTGGCCGCGATCCGCATCGCGAAACACCTCGGCGCGCGCGTGCTGGCGACCAGCCGCTCCGAAGCGAAGCGTCAGCGGGCGCTCGAGCTCGGCGCTGAGGCAGTGTTCGATTCGGCCGATTTCAGCCAACCGGTGCGCCAGGCGACCGGCGACGGAGTCGACGTCGTGTTCGAACACGTCGGGCCCGCCACCCTCGAAGAGTCCATGCGCTCCCTTGCCATGGGCGGGCGCATCGTCACGTGCGGCTCGACGTCGGGAGTCAAGGCGGAGGTCAGCATGCCGAGGCTGTTCTTCCGTCAGGCGGGACTGCTCGGATCGACGATGGGCAATGCGGACGAGTTCGAGTCGGTGCTCAGGGCGATCGACGCGGGCCTGAGGCCAGTCGTCGACAGCGTGTATCCGTTAGACGACGTGCAGGCGGCGCTGACGCGGCTTGACTCCGCGGAGCAGTTCGGCAAAGTCGTGTTGTCGGTTTCGGAGATTGAGTAAGGAGAAGACCCCGCCATGAGAGGTTTCAAAACTTTCCTGCTGAGGGGCAACGTCGTGGACCTCGCGGTCGGCGTGGTCATCGGCGTGGCGTTCGGCTCGGTGGTGACCGCATTCGTGAAGGACCTCGTGACTCCTCTCGTCGCGGCCATCTTCGGCAAGCCGGACTTCTCCTCGCTCACGTTCACGATCAACAACAGCAGGTTCTCTTACGGCGATTTCATCAACACCGTGGTCTCGTTCGTGATCGTCGCGGCGGTCATCTACTTCTTCGTGGTCTTGCCTTACACCGCGCTGGTCGCGCGCGCGCGCAGAGAGCCGCCGGCAGACCCGACGACCAAGAAGTGTCCCGAATGCTTGAGCGAGATCCCGATCGAGGCGCGCCGCTGCGCCTTCTGCGGCGAGTTGGTGAGGGAGACAGCCTCTAGTCGGCTTTGAGGGCAGCCAGCTGGTTCACGTGCTCCTCGAGGTGCCCGACGACCAGCATCTCAATCAGCTCGTCGATGCGTGCCGGCCGGTCGCCTTCGCGGCCGTGAAATACGACCTCGAGCTCGAGGTCCTCGGCTGTCATTTCGTCGAGCATGGCGAGCAGGTCGCCGAGTGCTTGGTCGACCGCCAGCTGCAGCTCAGCTTCGGCGGCGGTCTCGCCGCGATCGATGCCGTGGCGGCGCTTCTGGCCTCCGCCCTCTCCGCGGCCGATCTCACCCGATCCGGCGCGCGCGGCTCGGAACTGGGTGGTCCAGAAATCCAGCATCTCCGCCGTGTGGCCCAGCACGTGGCCGCGGTGCCAGCTCTCCCCCGTTGAGGGGTCGGTTGGGCCACGCCCGCGGGAGTTCGGCGGCAGGCTCTTCAGGCGCTTGCGCGCCCCCTGGACGCGCTTGTGCATCTCCTGCTTCTTCGCGCTTTCCATCATGGGGCGATCCTACTTGGTCTTGGTCGGAACCACCCACAGCTTGGCGGCGGTCTCATGGCTCAGTGTCACGTCGCGCTCGCCTGCCTTGATGCGCAGGGTGCGGCCAACGCCGTCGACCTCGAGCAGGGCGATTCTTCGTCCGGGCACCAGCCTCCGTTCGTGCAGGTACTCGAGCAGAAGTGGCGCCTCGCGCTCAGCGACCTCGGACACCCGTGTGATGGAGGCTCGCGCGCCCGCATCCAGGTTCGTGAGCCTCATTTCGTGAGGCGCGGCCTCCGAGTAGCCGGGGATCGGGTTGCCGTGCGGGCACGTCCCGGGCCGTCCCAGCACCTCGTAAAGGCGCTTCTCGACCACCTCGGAGACCGCGTGCTCCAGCCGGGCGGCCTCAGCGTCAGCAGTGACCCAGTCGAGGCCCAGCCCGTCGGTGAGCCAGCGCTCCATGATCCGGTGCCTCCTGACGATCGCCTCCGCCATTCGGCGGCCCTTCGCCGTGAGCTCGATCTCCTTGCGCGCGTTGAGCCGCACCATGCCGTCACGGTTCATCCTCCGCAATGCAACCGTTACGGTGGGACGGCTCACGCTCAGCCAATCCGCCAGGCGCGCGCTGCGCAGCGGCTCGCCTTCCGACCACATGTAGTAGATCGCCTCGAGGTAGCGCGACACGACCTCGGAAGGCCCATGAGAGGCCCCGTCACGGGGCCTCCGCGAAGATGCCCCACGAACTCGCAGGCTACGCCTTGAGTTCGCGAGTGCCACTGTCACGGCGAAGCCTCAGAGTTCGTGGGGTAATTAGACTTAACTAATCGAGACTGTTGCACGTACTAACTCAGTGTCCCACTTAGCGTGACACCATGAGCCAAACAGCCGCCGTTGGGTTGGGCGCGATTGCAGGGGCGACCATTTTTCTCGGCCTGCCGGTGGCGCGGATGCGAGGCCTGCCGAAGTCGGTTCAAGGCCTGCTGAACGCGTTCGCGACCGGGATCCTGGTCTTCTTGCTCTGGGACATCCTGAGCCACGCGAGTGGGCCGGTCGAGGCCGCCCTCGAGCAGAAGGAAGGCGGTTCGTTCGCAGCCATGGCGCTCATTTTCGCCGGTGGGGTCGCGGCCGGCCTCCTGGGCCTCGTCTACTTCAATCGCAGCCTGTTCACCCATTTGAGACATGGAACGCCAAACCCAAGCCCGCGGGCGCTATCCCTGGCGATCGCAACCGGTCTTGGCCTGCACAACCTGTCCGAAGGGCTCGCGATCGGCGAGTCCGCCCATGTCGGTGCGATCGCGTTCACCGGGGTGCTGGCGGTTGGTTTCGCGCTGCACAACATCACCGAGGGTTTTGGGATCGCAGCGCCCATGACCACCGAACCCAAGCCGGCGTCATGGGGCTTTCTCGCGGTTGCCGGCCTCATCGGCGGCGGACCCACCTTTGTGGGGACGTGGATCGGGTACCTGGCGAGCTCGCCCTACCTCTCGGTGGCGTTTCTAGCTGTTGCGGCGGGGGCGCTGCTTTACGTGCTCAACGAATTGTTCAACCTGGGCCGCAAGCTCAACTCCCCGCCCGCATTCGCGTGGGGGCTGCTGCTCGGCTTTCTGACCGCCTACGCCACCGACCTGTTTCTCACCGCCGCGAGCGGTGCCTAGCCGGCCTCAGCTGGCGTAATCGAAGTCGGCAGATCCATCGCCGTCGGGCTCGATGTCCTGCCAGTCCGGGTAGCGCCACCGGAAAAGCCGCTCCTGGACCTCGAACAGGCTGTCCAGCGTGTCCTGCACCTGTCCACAGTCGCGCAGAGGCTCGCGCACGTGGTTGGGCATCGCCTCGACCACCCCGCGGAGCTCCGCGCGGACCGGTGCGGGGACCGTCTTGACCCCGTCCCGGTTCATCTCCTCGAGCCGCCAGAGCACGCGGTCGGTGGCCTCCAGCATGCGCTGGAAGGCGTACCGGCGCCGGTTCTGCCGGCGAAGCGCGGTCTCCTGCTTCTCGATTCGGTTGCTCGTCTGGTCGATCATGCTCAGCTACCTTTCCTAGCTTACCCGCTCCCGCGAGTTCCCAAAGAGGCGATTTGACCGATTTCCCTGGCCGACTCGAACAACTGTTCCACCCAATCGATGGCTGGGGCGAATTCAGGAAGGGCGCCCGGCCGGCGGCGGTCGTATTCGTGCTGTACCGCCACGGCGACCGCTGGATGGTCCCCTTCGTGAGGCGGCGGGCCGACCTCAGGGACCACCCGGGGCAGGTCGCGCTGCCGGGCGGAGGGGTTCAGCCTGGCGAGTCGGCCTGGGCGGCAGCCCAGCGCGAGGTCCAGGAGGAGATCGGCGTCCAGCTCGGCAGCCTGGCTCCGCTCGGCGCCGGAGACCCGATCTACGCCGCGGTCTCGAACTTCTCGGTCGTCCCGTTCGTCGCCCACCTACCGGACCCGGTCCTCCCCTTCGTGCACGACGACCGCGAGCTGGACGGCGTGCTCGCGATCCCGCTCGACCGGCTGCTTGACGACAGCGCCTGGCTCGAGTCAGCCGATCCGTGGCGCTTCCGCTACCTCGCGCACGAGGAAAGCGTCGTTTGGGGCCTGACCGAGCGCATCGTGGCGGGCCTTGCGCCGAAGCTCAGGCAAGCGCTCGCCTGAGATCGAAGCAGCGATCAGCGCTCTGACTTTCTTTCCACCTCACGCAGGCGGCGAAGCGACCAGGCGAGGTAGCCGCCCAGCAGCAAGACCGCGAACGCGTAGGCGCTGGCGAGGTAGATCATTGGACCGGCTCCGGTTCACGGGTGGTGACGACGGAAGCCTGTTCGGCAACCGCAGGCACAGA
>JBGQGS010000049.1:0-13419 GCA_041497555.1 Candidatus Dormibacteraceae bacterium
ACCACCTGCAATGCTTGACCTAAGACAGCCGGCCTGCAGGTGACCTTCATCTGAGCAGCAATTACTTTGGCATTCAAGACAGTTGTCCCCCGTTGATAGAGATTCTCTTGATTGAACTTATCCGTAACCGATAACAGTAAGCGCTGTGCGAACTGTGGATGTCGAGATCATTTACAGATCGGCCGGGTCGGTGGACAAGGTCTACGTAATGGCAGCCCAGCAGCCTAAGTCCTGTTGAGGCGCTGGGGAAGATCCGATTGCCAACGACTATTCCGACCGGCGTCCCAAGGCCGCTCGAACAAAGTGTGGAAACCACCATCACTGTACGTAGAGGCGCTCGCGGATGGCCTGGACCTCGTACCTCAAACGCTCATCCTCCTTGAGTTCGTTGGCGATCTTCTCGATCGAGTGCAGTGCGGTCGTGTGGTCTCGGCCGCCGAATGCCTTGCCGATCGCCGGCAGCGATGAAGGTGTCTCTTCACGGACCAGGAACATGGCGACCTGGCGGGGGAAGACGATGTGTTTGTCGCGGCGCTTTCCTTTCATATCTTCGAGCGTGACGTTGTAGTAGTCGGCGACAAGCGCCTGGATGCGCTCGACGTTGATTGGCTTGCGCGTGCCGGCTGGGATGATATCCGCCAGCAGTCTCGCCGCCTCTTCCTCATCGATCTGGCGCTGGTGCACAGCAGCGAATGCCTGGATGCGCGTCAGCGCCCCTTCCAGCTCGCGAATGTTGCGCTGGACCTTGTGAGCGATGAAGTTGAGCACCTCTTCGGGGATCAGCCCGCCGTTCTCGCCGAGCTTGGAGTGTAGGATGGCGAGCCGCGTTTCGAAATCGGGCGGCTGTATGTCAGCGATCAAACCCCACTCGAACCTGGAACGCAGCCTGTCCTCCAGAGTCGGGATTTCCTTGGGCGGCCGGTCAGACGAGATGACGATCTGCTTGTTGATCTCATGCAGCGCATTGAAGGTGTGGAAAAACTCTTCTTTGGTGCGGTCCTTGCCCGCCAGGAACTGCACGTCGTCGATCAGCAGCACGTCCACGGTGCGGTACTTGTGACGGAACTCGCCCATGCGGGCGGTTGCGATCGAGCTGATCACCTCATTTGTGAACTGTTCGGACGTTAGATACACGACGCGCTTGCGCGGGAAACGGTCGTGAACCTCGTGCCCGATCGCATGCATGAGGTGCGTCTTGCCCAGACCCACGCCCCCGTAAAGAAAGAGTGGGTTGTAGCTGTCGCCAGGAGCTTCTGCGACCGCTTTAGCGGCCGCATGCGCGAATTGAGAGTTGTGCCCGACGACGAACGATGAGAACCGGAAGCGGGCGTTGAGCTCTGATGGAGCGATGGCCGGCGCATCCGGCACCTGGTCGACTCCATTGTCATGCCCGTTATCGGACACGTGGTCGAAATCGCCGTCGATCGCTGACAGCGCGGGCCGATGTCCCGTGTTCGAGATGACGAAATCGATATCCACCTCCGAGCCGGTGACTGCTTGAAGTGTTTCCTGGATGAGGCCTGAGAAGCGGTCCTCGAGCCAATCCTTGGCGAGCTTGCTCGGCACGCCGATACGGAACGTCGCACCGTCAGCTGAGACCACAGAGGTGTTCTTCAGCCACATGTCATACGTCCGCTTGGCAAGCTGAAAACGCAGCTCCTCCTGCACCTGTGACCAGATCTGGTCCTGATTCACCTCATCTCTCTCCTTTTCCGGAGGCGCAGCTCGGGCTGTGGATGAGGATCTGCGCCCCTGGGGACGACCGGCCCCCCCGCTCTGCAAATGCTGTGGATAACCTGGGGCCAACTCCTCTCTCGACCGTTCCTGCCTCATCGCTCACGCCTGGGGCCCTGCGAATCGCGCCGCTGGCGACAGCAGGTTCAACCCGAAGCCCTCTGACCATGAGCTCCGCCTCCTTGGTGCCTGTGGAAAAGAGCGGACCGGATTTCCACAGGCTGACGCTGCTCAGCCATCCGAAATCCCCCATCCGGTCATTCCCGAAACCTGGAAGCGGTGTTATACGATTACAGGGTTCCTTTGATGCAATGATAAATGGGATCGTCTGGTGCAATCTGTACTGGAGCGACACCCGAACCTTTACCCCGGCTGCTTCCGGGCGGGCAGTGTAGCAAAGCCCGGTGGGTATCGCAAGGCATGTAGGCTGCGGATGAAGTGACATGAGCGCTATCAAGATCACGGGGGCTGTCGTCGGGTACACTACCGCGGTTCTCGCCCGTCAAGACTCCTCCAGGGGGACATCATCAAGCGAACCTTCCAACCCAAGAAGCGGTATCGCCGCCGCGTGCACGGATTCTTGCGCCGGATGAGCGCAAAGGGTGGAGTGCGCGTCGTCCAGAACCGCCGTCGGAAGGGCCGCCAGCGGCTGTCCGCCTAGGCGGCGGTGAAGCGGCGCCTCCGGCTGCGCCGGCAGGCCGACTTCCAGGCCGCGATCAGCGGCAAACGGTTTTACAGCGGCCAGGCCGTCGTGGCATTCGCGGTGCCCAACGCGCAAGACGAGAGCCGCATCGGAGTCACCGTCAGCCGGGCGCTCAAGAGCTCGGTCGACCGCAATCGCGCTCGCCGTCGGCTTCGCGAGGTGGCGCGGCTGAAGGTTCTTGGCGGTGATTCGCCGCTCAGCGGCGTGGGAATACGATATGACGTGGTCCTGATCGCCCGGCCGGCGGCGCTCCAAATTGCTTTCGCCGATCTCGTGGCAGAGGTGGAACAGGCGGCGCTCAGGCTCTCGAAGCTGAACTCATGACCAGGCTGTTTCTCGCTCTGATTCGGGGCTACCAGATGTCGTTCTCGAAGATCCTTCCGCCCTCGTGCCGCTACTACCCGTCCTGCTCCCACTACACATATGAGGCGATCGAAAGGTATGGCTGGCTGCGTGGCGGGTGGATGGGCGCTGCCCGGATCGCCCGCTGTCATCCCTTCGCCAAAGGCGGCTACGATCCTGTCCCCTAGCCGCCCGCCAACGGAGACATCGAGCTGAGCGACTTACTCAAGATCTTCGCACCCATCCATGACGTTTGGCAGGCGTGGGTCGAGCAGCCACTCGCCACGTTCTTGACCTTCCTCTACACCCATGTGCAATCGGTGCCGCCACTCGAAGCGATCGGCGCATACGGCGTTGCGATCATCATCCTCACGATCATCATCCGGCTGGCTCTGGCCCCCCTCCAGCAGTTCCAGCTCGTGACGCAGAGAAAGACGATGGTGGAGCAGCGAAAGCTGGCGCCCCAGGTCGCCGACCTCCGCAAGAAGTTAAAGAAGGAACCCCAGAAGCTGAACGCCGAGATGATGAAGCTGTACCAGGAGCACGGCGTGAACCCGCTGGGAGGGCTGGTGGGCTGCCTGCCCCTGATCGTCCAGCTGCCGATCCTTACCGCGCTCTACTACGTCTTCCAGGGCTTCGCGAGGAGCGCGCACATTCCAGCGCCATTCCTGTTCGTGCAGAACCTGAACGACAACCCCAATCACCACCTGCTGTTCTCGGGCCTGCCGATCCCGGCGCTCGGCTACCTGGTCTTTCCGCTGCTGGCGGCGCTCACAACGCTGGTGCAGTCGCGGATGCTCCAGATGCCGCCGCCTCCCAACCCAACCGAGCAGGAGCTGCAGACCCAGCAGATGCAGCGAACGATGGTATGGCTGTCGCCACTGATGATCGGCTACTTCGCCCTGAACGTCCCGGCAGGCCTGGGTCTTTACTGGTTTGTCGGCAACTGCGTCAGTATCATTCAGCAGAGCTTCGTGGTCGGCTGGGGTAACGTGCTACCGGCGCGGTTCAGGGGGACCGGTGCCGGGGGTTCCGATGCGAGGGGAGGAACGCCCCCAAGGAAAGGACCCGAAGGTTTTCCGAAGAAGGGACCCGAAGGTTTTCCGAAGAAGGGACCTAAGAACGGTTCAAGACCCAGAAGACCCAAAAGATGAGGGCAGGACATGAGGGTGAGAGGTGAGTTGCGATGAGCTCCGCTGAAGGTCGCGGCCGCACTCTGGATGAGGCGGTCGACGCCGCATTGATCGAGCTGAAAGAGAGCCGACGGAACGTCGACATCAAAGTCATCAGCGAAACCCCGGAGGAGACCGTGGTCGAGGTCACGATCGTGGACCAGACAGCCGTGCCCGCCGGCAGCGCGGCGCCCGCCAACGGGAAGGCGGAGGTGGCGCGCGCCATGGTCGAAGGCCTCCTGAAGCATATGGGCGTTCGTGCGCAGGTGACCGTGCGACCGGGAAGCGACCCGATCACCCTGGACATCAGCGGCCGCGACCTGGGAGCGTTGATCGGATGGCGAGGCGAGACGCTCCGTGCTCTTCAGTCGGTGACGAACGTTATGGTCGGCCGGCATCTGGCCGAAGGCGAGCGCATCATCGTGGACGTGGAGCGCTACCGACAGCGGCGGGAGCACACTGTGCGCGAGATCGCGATGCGTGCGGCACGCCAGGTAAAGATGACCGGCGACGCGATCACTCTGGACGCCATGCAGCCGTTCGAACGCAGGGCGATCCACCTTGCGCTTGAGGGCGACCCCGACGTGACCAGCGGCAGCATCGGCGAAGAGCCGGAACGGCGTGTTGTCGTCGGGCCGCGTAAGCCGGCGGCCGAGTAGAGAGGTCGATGCCGGGCCGGGCCGCCGCCGAGCGGATCCGGAAGGCAATCGCGCTGATCAACTCTGTCGCGGACGGCGCCGGCGATGAGGAGATCACACCGACAGAGATCGCCGAGGCGATTCGCGACTGCCTCGAACTGAGCGAAGTGGACCAGGTCGCCAATGTTCGGCGCTACCTTGGAGAGGCCCTTGACGCGGTGTCAGATGGGATGCCGGCCGACTTCGTCGCGATGACTCTTTACGCCGCACTTGGGGCGCTTCGGGAAGGCGGCCCCACCGGCTAGCGCCGCTCTTCGGCACCTTTCGCCGACGGTCCTATACTGGCCCTCCCATGGCCTCCCCTCATCAAGTCCACGCGCTGTCGGGAGGCGCGAAGCTCGTCACCGCGTCGATGCCTGAGCGACTCTCGGCGAGCGTCGTGGTCATGTTCGGCGGAGGGTCGCGGCTCGAAGAAGACAGGCTCGCCGGCGCCTCGCATTTCATCGAGCATCTCTTTTTCAAGGGCACCCAAAGGCGACCCACGTCGAAGGAGATCGCCGACGCAATCGAGGGCATTGGCGGCTTCATCAACGCGTCAACCGACAAGGAGCTGACCGCGTACTGGACGCGCGTCCCGTCGGAGTACGCGAACCTCGGCCTGGACGTTCTCTTCGACATCGTGTCGAACTCGAAACTCGATCCCGCAGACGTCGAACGCGAGCGTGCGGTGATCCTCGAAGAGTTGAAGATGTACCAGGATCAGCCACAGGAACACGTTCAGAACATCTTTGAAGAGCTGATGTGGCCCGGCCATCCACTCGGCCGCGACATCGCAGGCACGCAGGAATCCGTGAGCCGTCTCACCCGCGACGACATCCTCGAGTACGCCGACGCTCACTACCGCTTGCCGAACGTCGTGATCGGAGCGGCGGGTGCGCTAGATGAAACGGAGGTCTTGGAATTCGTTTTGCCGCGGCTGACGCTGCCTCCCGATTCAAATGGACTGGCGCCGGCGCTTCCGCCTAGCCGGCTCGATGGAGCCCAGGTGCTGGTCCGGCGGCAGCGCACCGAGCAGGCTCATATCTGCCTTGGAGTCCGGGCGTACAGCTATCTGCATCCGGATCGGTACGTGATCGATCTGTTGAACACGGTCCTCGGTGAAGGCATGAGCTCACGGCTGTTCTTGAACATCCGCGAGCGATTGGGTCTGGCTTACGACGTTCACAGCTTCTTGCAGAAGCACCGCGACACCGGATATGTCGCGGTCTACCTAGGCGTCGACCCGAAAAAGGCGCTGGAAGCGATCAACGCGGTGATGGCAGAGCTGGGCGTTCTTTGTGACCGCGAGGTGATTGCGGAAGAACTCGAGCGAGCGAAGGAATTCACCAAGGGACGACTTCGCCTGGAGCTCGAGACGACCAATGGGGTCGCGTTCTGGCTCACTTATCAGGAGCTGTTGCTCGGCCAGATCAAGACGATCGAGGAAGAGCTGGCCCTAGTCGACGCTGTGACTGCGGCCGACATCAAGCGCGTCGCCGGCGAGATTCTGGGCGGGCCGATCCAGATGGCTGTCATCGGCCCCTTCTCCCGTGACGCCGCCTTCAGGTCGGCGATCGGCGCCTAGCCGGCGAATGTAGTCGAGCTTTCGAGAATCGGCTCTAGCGAGTAGATGCTGCCGAAATGATCGAGCGGCCAGATCCGGAACCACGCTCGGCCATCGATTCGATCCCGGCCGATCGGGCCGAAGATCCGTGAATCCTGCGATTTATTGCGGTTGTCGCCCATCACAAAGTACTGATTCGGAGGGATGACCCGCCCGTCGGTCCCGTCTCCGGGCCAGTTGTTGAATGTCGTCCATGCCTCGGGTAGGTACGGCTCATCCAGCTTGTGGCCGTTGATGTAGACGGTGCCATCACGGATCAGCAGCTTTTCTCCAGGCAGCGCGATGACACGCTTGATGAAGTCCTTTGAGTTATCGGTCGGCGGACGCAGGATGATGATGTCGCCGCGTTGAGGCGCGTGCAGGCGGTAATCGATCTTGTTGGCGATCAAGTAATCGTTGTCGTCCAACGTCGCGTACATGGAGAGCCCCTCCACGTGGACGGCCTGGACGGCGAAGCTGATGCCGAAGTAAAGGATGACTGCAAGCACGACGACTTCGAAAACCTCGCGGAGCAGCGAAGACGCGCCGGAGCTCGCAGCGGGTGCGGCTTGGGCCGCGCGTGGTTGTGGGGCGGCCATAGGCTTTAGCTGACGAGCTTAGCGCAGACCCGTTCCAGTTCCTCGCGACTCGAATACCGCAGCTCGATCTTTCCCCGATTGAGGCTGCCTGTGAGCTTGATCGGAAGGCCGAGCTTCGACTCGATGCTGGCCGCGATCGCCCCTAGCTCTGCCGTCGAGTCGGTTCTTTGCTTCCGGCGCGGGCGGTAGGTTCTGACCCAGTTCTCCGCCTGACGGACCGACAGGTGACGCGCAATCACGACCTTGAGGCCGTGCTCCTGAGCGGGCTGGCCCTCGAGTGCAAGCAGCGCACGAGCATGTCCAGGGCTGATGACCCCTCCGGCGACGGCTGACTGAACGGCCGGGCAGACCGCCAGTAGCCTTAACGACTGCGTCACCGACACGCGATGCTTCCCGATCCGCTGCGCGACCTCTTCGTGTGTGAGGCCGAACTCCTCGGTCAGGCGACGCAAACCGCGCGCCTCTTCGATAGCGTCGAGGTCCGCGCGCTGCAGGTTTTCGATCAGGCCGAGCACGAGCTGTTCGTCATTGCCGGCGTCGTTCCGCACGACAGCAGGCACCGCGGTCAGGCCGGCGAGTCTTGCGGCGCGCCATCGCCGCTCGCCGGCGATCAGCTCATACCCGTCGGCCAGCCGTCGCACAAGCAGCGGCTGAAGAACGCCGTGGAGCCGAATCGATTCGGCGAGCTCACTTAGCGGTTCCGCTTCAAAACGCGTGCGAACCTGCTGGTGGGACGGCCGAATCTGGTCGACCGCAATCATCTGCGGCACAAGAGCGTCGCCCTCCCGCGACATGGGAATCAAGGCCTCGAGTCCGCGCCCGAGGCCGCGTAAGCGTGATTGGCTCATCGTTCCAGCAGCTCCTTTGCGAGGGCGCGGTAGGCGAGCGCGCCTCGACATGTGGGGTCGTATTCGATCACCGATTTGCCATGACTGGGCGCCTCGCTGATGCGAACGTTGCGGGGGATCAGCGTTTGGAGAACCTCGTTCGGATAGGAGCGCCGCACGGATTCCAGGACATCCCACGAGAGAGTGGTGCGTGCGTCAAATTGCGTCATGACGATGCCTGCGATCACGAGTTTTGGATTGAGGCGGGAGCGCACCAGCTGGTACGTGTAGATCAGGTGCCGCAGGCCTTCGAGCGCGAAGTATTCGCACTGGGTGGGAATCAACATGCTTGTCGCCGCGGTGAGGGCATTGAGGGTGAGCAGGCCCAGTGACGGCGGGCAGTCGATGATTACGCATTCGATTCCGGGTTCGGGAGTTGACAGCGCCTTGCGAAGCAGCGTCTCGCGGGCGTTGAGCGCGGCCAGCTCGATTTCGGCCCCGGCCAGGTCGATGTGGGAGGGCACCAGGTCCAATCCAGGGACGCCGGTTGGCTGCGCAACCTGGTGAATGTCGGCTTCGCCTGTGAGCAGGTTATAGACGCTGAGCCGGGCGCGCGTGGGATCCAAGCCAAGCCCCGAGGTCGAATTCGCCTGCGGATCGAGGTCGACCAGCAGCATCCGGTGGCCAAGCTCCGCCAGCGCCGCCGCCAAGTTGATCGCTGTGGTCGTCTTTCCGACGCCGCCCTTCTGGTTGACCACAGCGATCACGGGTGGGGTGGTAGTAGCCAACATCTTGGGGTTGACGCGCTCGACAGATCCTATATCTGGGGGCATACTCGGATTCTAGTTCAGATTGCGGCGCCTGCCTAGTCAGGCTGTAAAGGCGGGCCCGCGGCCACGCGCATCGGAGAATACCGGTTCGGCGCAGCTGGAATCGTGCTCCAGCGGGCCCTCCCTGTCCCGTGCCGGCCCCTCCCCGGCCTGCGCGCCGTAATTCGAGGCTATTCGATTCGTTGGCGCCGGACAACCCTGCCGGTTAGGGGTTCTCCTGCGAGGTCTTGGGGCGTCGAATTGACCAGATGGCGTACGCGGACGCCGCGACCAGGACCGCCTCGACAGCAACCGCGACGTCGATCAGCGAGCCTGCGATGCCGATGCCGACGACTAGGTTGTAGCTGATGTGGCAGATGGACGACGTCGTCGTGTTCGTGAACTTTCGGATCAAGCCCAAACCGAGCGCGATCACGAACACGGATAGCGCATCCAGCGACAAGCCGTACTGCGTGTGGATGGACGTGAACAGAAGCGCTGTGGCGATCAGGCCGATCCGCGGCTGGAGGGCGCCTCTGAACAGGATCTCCTCGCAGATGCCGGGGGCCAGCGCGAGCGCGGCGATTCCCACTGGACTTCCAAGCCCGCCGAACAGCTGTTGTGTGGTCGAGTCCACCTGTCGCGCCACGCCTGGCGTCCATGCGTGGCTGAGCGCGTCCATCGCCTGGCCGAAGGCGAAGAAAGCTCCTGCCGCCGCCAGGGCGAGCACCACGTGCCACCAGGCCGGCGCGACCAGCCCGAGCCTCGTGACCGTCTGAGCCATGTTGCGGCGAATGAAGGTCCCGACGCCGGCGGCGGCGAGGATGAGAAAGGGTGCCTCCTGGGCGATCAGGTCGCCCACGCTGAGCGGCGTTTGATCCGACGCCGCGATGTTCGTGAAGACGAGCGACGTGACCTGAGTGCCCAGCAACAGCACCGCGAGGACGAGTGCGAGGGCGTGGACGGGGTTGTCAGGGTCGATCGGCACGACCTGTGAGACGCGCTCGCGGATGGGCTTTGACGCCAAAGCGGCCGCGACCACCGCCGTGGCCATGATTCCCAGATCGACCGGTAGCGGGTTATGACCGCCTGTTCCGGCGGTTGTCGTGCCGGCCCCGGCCAGGTCCAGCGCGCCGATCAGAAAGGTGATCCCGGCGGTGACCCCGGCGAGGATGCCGATCGCGAGGTGCGCCCAACGGCGGCCGACGGCCACGTTGGCCGAGATCACCAGAGGCAGCGGCAACAACACCACCGCGGCCGCGGCCGCGTCGAGGACGAGGTGGCCGCTCAGCCCGACTTCGAGCCTTGCTGGGGTAGTGGTTTGGCTGGAGGTGGCGCTCCATCCGCTGGTTTTGGCGCCAGGTCGATCAGCGGCCGGATCAGCTCGATCGGGAAGGGCAGCAGGATGGTCGTGTTCTTCTCCGAACCGATCTCCACCATGGTCTGGAGGAAACGCAGCTGCAGCGCTCCTTGCTGGGACGAGATCACGGCGGCGGCATTGGCAAGCGTCTGCGAGGCCTGGAACTCACCGTCGGCGTTGATGATCTTGGCCCGCTTCTCACGTTCTGCCTCTGCCTGTTTCGCCATTGCGCGCTGCATCGTGCTCGGAAGCTCGACGTCTTTGATCTCGACGACAGCGACCTTGATCCCCCAGGGCTCGGTCTGCTCGTCGATAATCTTCTGCAGGCTCTGGTTGATCTTGTCTCGATTAGCCAACAGCTCATCCAGAGTTGCCTGTCCGAGCGCAGCCCTCAGCGTGGTCTGAGCGATCTGCGACGTCGCATTGATGTAGTTGAGGACCTGAGTCACCGCTTTCCGCGCATCGATGACCTGGAAGTAGATAACCGCGCTGACCTTGGCCGTGACGTTGTCGTTGGTGATGACCTCCTGCGGAGGCACCTCTAGCGTGATTGTTCGGAGGTCGATCTTGACCACCCGGTCGACGCCGAACGGGATGATGAAAAACAGTCCAGGTCCCTTCAGCGGGATCAGGCGACCCAGCCGGAACACCACGCCACGCTCGTATTCGCTGGCGATGCGCAAGCTTGAGAACACGACGATGACGGCGAGGACCAGCAGCACGGCGAGGACCGACAGGCTTCCGATCACTATCTCTTCTCCTTAATCGTCGCGTTCTCGCCGTTCGCTGGGTAGTCACCGGCGACCACTGTCAGTTGAAGTCCGTCGCGTCCGACCACGCGCACCGGCGACCCGGTGTGGATGGGGGCGGGCGCTGCGACGGCTTTCCACAACGCCCCTGAAACAAAGACTAGACCTTCGGGTGCGAGCTCCTCGCGGGCCTCGCCGACGGCGCCGACCATGCTTTCGGCCCCCACGAAGGCGGGTGCGCGTCGCGCTTCCCAGACCTTGCGGATGAACATGATGAAGAAGGCTAGGGTCACGACGCCGGAGCCGAGCGCGACGACCGGGTTGACGCCCAGGCCGACCGGCCCGGTGTTGACCAGAAATGCCATGCCCAGGACGAGCGCGAACACTCCGCCCACGCTCAGGATGCCGTGCGTGTTGGCCTTCAAGTCTGCGATGAACAAGATGAGAGCGAGCAGCATGAGGAGGGCGCCGGCGATGTTCACCGGCAGGTTGGCGAGCGAGACGATCGCCAGGATGGCCGCCAAGCCGCCGACGACTCCCGGGAGGATCGCCCCCGGAGTGGAGAGCTCCGTGATGATCCCGTAACCCGCGACGAGGATCAGCAGTGCCGCGATGGTCGGATCGATCAAGGCGTTGAGGAAGACCTGCCAGAACGGCATGGGCATGTCGTCGATGACCGCACCCGACGTGTGAAGGATCAGAGTGCCGGTCGACCTCGAGACCGAACGCCCGTCGACCGCGTTCAGCAAAAAGTCCGGATCTGAGGCCTCGAGGTCGGCGACGTGCAGCTTGACGGCGTCTTCCGCATTGATGTTCACGCTGTTGCGAACCGCTTGCTCGGCCCAGTCCGCGTTGCGTCCGTGCATCGCCGAGAGGCTGCGAACTCGAGTCACGGCGTCGTTGAGGACCTTGGTTCCGAGATCACCGGTGAGGTTCGCCCCGGACGCATCGATCGGATGCGCCGATCCGATATTGGTGCCTGGCGCCATGGCGAGGATGTCGGCGGCCTGCGCCACGAAGAGCCCCGCCGAAGCCGCGCGGGCACCGCTGGGGTACACAAAGGCAATTACAGGCTCCTTCGCATTGAGGAGACTGGTGATGATGTCGTCCATCGAGGTTGAGATTCCGCCCGGCGTGTTAATCACTACGAGCAGGGCATCCGCCCGGTCTGCGTCGGCGCGACTGACAGCGCTCTCAATGTAGGCGGCCATGATGTTGTTGATGTCCCCGGTTAGGTCCGCTCGCTCGACATGAGGAGCCGCGGCGGAAGCATGCACTGGAAACAGCGCGGCCAGGGCGAACAGCACGAATCCAAACGTCAGCGCTGCCCGCCTGCGCATGTGCCGAGTATGGCAATCCTCGACGCCCGGTGCCCATGTAAAACGTGGAACATGGCCCGGTTGGCAGCGGGGATGGGGGCAGCCCTGGCGCGTCGTAAAATCGACGGGATGGGGGTAAGCCGCAATCAGGGCGATCACTCGCCGCGCCCCGACACAGTTGACGGCGACGCCGAGACGATGCGCGACCTGTTGCGCGAGGCACGAACAACCAGGCCGCTGAGCGTTGGCGAGCAGGACAGGCTGCTCGTGCAGGCCGGGCTCGGCGACCGAGCCAGCCAGGAGCGCCTTGTCGCTGTGAATCTCCCCATGGTCATCCGGTTGGCGACTGCACGCGAAGGACAGGGCTTGTCGATGCCGGACCTGGTTCAGGAGGGATCGATCGGACTCGTCGAGGCTGTCCGCTCCTTCGCCAACAGCGGCGAGAGCGACTTCGTCAATTTCGCCGAGCACTACGTCGGCGCGCAGCTGGACGCGGCCATCACGGGGGAAGCCGCTGCGGTGCGCGATGCTGAACTGCTGGTCGCGGCGGCGACGGATTACGAGCGCACCGAAATGGTTCTGCGCAGAGAGGTCCACCGCAGCGCAACTGAGAAGGAGCTGGCGGAGAAGCTCGAATGGACAGTCGAGCGGACCCGCTACGTTGCGCGGGTGGTCGCGGATGCGCGTCGCCGCTACGACGAAGAGATGCTCGAGTTCATCGATCCCGCAGCCATCGACTTCGATGGCGACGAGCGCGTTGAATTTGGCAGCTAGCGCCCCAAACCGCACTCCTCTCTACGACCGCCACGTCGCACTTGGCGGCCGCATGGTCGACTTCGGAGGCTGGGAGCTGCCACAGCAGTACACGTCGATTCGTGACGAGCACTTCGCGGTCCGCAAGGTCGCAGGCCTGTTCGACATCTCGCACATGGGCCGGCTGGTGGTCGAGGGTGCCGGCGCGGAGTCATACCTCCAGCGCCTGCTCACCAACGACATCGCTCAGCTCGCATCGGGTCATGCGATCTACACGCTGATGTGCAAGGAAGACGGCGGCGTCATCGATGATCTCGTCGTCTATCGCGAAGCCAAGGATCGCTTCCTGGTGGTGGTCAATGCGGCGAACCGCGAGAAGGATACGGCGTGGATGCGAACCCACCTCGCCGCCGGCGTGTCGATGGAAGACCACACCCAAGACCTGAGCCTGATCGCCTTTCAGGGCCCTCGGGCCCACGCTCTACTGCCTGGTGGGTCCTCAGAAACCGATGACATCCCATACTTCGGTTTTCGCCCCGGCGAGGTCGCAGGCGCGTCATGTCTCATCTCCCGCACCGGCTATACGGGAGAGGACGGCTTTGAGCTCTTCATCGAGTCCGGCCGTGTGGGGGACGTCTGGGACGCCATCCTGGTCGAAGGCAAGTCGGCCGGGGTGCTGCCGGCAGGTCTCGGCGCGCGCGACGCCACGCGCCTGGAAGCCGCCCTTCGCCTCTACGGAAATGACATGGACGAAACGGTCAACCCATATGAG
>JBGQGS010000050.1:0-13223 GCA_041497555.1 Candidatus Dormibacteraceae bacterium
GAGCTCATCGATCCCGAGACTGGCGAACCGATGGAAATCGAGACAGGTGCGGTCGGTGAGCTCGTCTACACGGGCCTCACGCGCGAGGCGATGCCGGTGGTTCGGTTCCGGGGCGCCGACATCGTGCGCATCGAAGGGACCTCATGCGAATGCGAGCGGACCAGCTTTCGCATGCGCGTCCTTGGGCGCCGCGACGACGTGTTCATCGTGCGTGGCGTGAACGTGTATCCGACGGCGATCCTCTCGGTCGTGGGTGACTTTCGGCCGCGCGTCACCGGACGGGCTCGAGTCATACGCCAAAAGGGGGAGGTGAGCGTCACGCCGCCGGTGCCGATCGAGGTCGAGGTCCCTGACGGCGATGGTTCCGATGAAACGCTGGCGGCCGAGATCGCCGAGGCGATCCACGCCAGGCTCGTGTTTCGAAGCCAGGTGACGCTGATTCCTGAGACTGACTTTGGCGACAACGCCTACAAGACCAGGCTGACAGTCAACCGCCCATGACCAAAAGGCTCAAGTCAGACCTGGCGTGGTCCACCTCCGATCGCATCGTTGTTCGCGGGCACGACCTCGCGGAGGAGCTGATCGGCAAGGTTTCACTCGGCGACGTTGCGTTCCTGGAGTTGAAGGGGCGCCTGCCAACGCAACAGGAGTCGATCGTGTTCAACGCCATCACCGTGACGCTCGTTGAGCACGGCATGACACCGAGCGCGATCGCCGCCCGGCTCACCTACTTCGGGGCACCGGAATCACTGCAGGGCGCCGTGGCGGCTGGATTGTTGGGGATGGGCGATCGTTTCGGCGGATCTGTTGAAGCCGCGGCTCGCATGCTGCAGCAAGCGCTGCAGGACCGCCGGCCGGCGGCCGACCTGCGCGCCGTCGCGAAAGAGCTGGTCAGCGCGCACAAGCAGACGAAGCGGCCGATCGCCGGTCTCGGCCACCCCGTGCACAAGCACGTCGACCCGCGGACGCCGAAGCTGTTCGCGCTGGCGGCCGAGAACGGCTTCTCCGGCCGGTACGTGGAGCTCATCCAGCTCGTCTCCGAAGAGGCGTCACGCAGCCCCGGGCGCGAGCTGCCCGTCAACGCAACTGGTGCGATCGGTGCCATCGCCAGCGAGCTCGAGTTTCCCTGGCGAGTCTGCCGGGGGCTCGCCGTGATGGCGCGCGCCATCGGCCTGGTCGCTCACATCCAGGAGGAGATGGAAGACCCGCTCGCGTCGGAAATCTGGTCGCGGATCGAAGACGAATCGTCAAGGCATCTCCGTCCGAACCCCGACTAATATGAGGGCTAGCTTGCCCGCAAATCTGCCCGGCATCCACCACGTGACGGCGATCACTGGCGACGTCCAAAAATGCGTCGACTTCTACGTCGGCGTGTTCGGCCTGCGCTTCGTCAAGAAGAGCATCAACCAGGACGTGCCGGACACCTACCACCTCTACTTTGGGGACGACCTGGGTTCACCTGGCACCGCGATGACATTCTTCGGCTGGCCCGCATGGCCCAAGCGCCGGACGGGAAGCGGCCAGGTCACGACCGTCTCGTTTACGGTGCCACAGGGATCGCTCGACTTCTGGAACAGCCGTCTGGGCAAGCTTGGCGTGGAAGCGAGCCGGACGAGCCGGTTCGGGACGGACGCCATCGTCGTGACGGACCCAGACGGCATCGAGTTGGAACTCGTCGCCAAGTCGTCTGAGCAGCCATGGATACCGTGGCCGGACAGCCCGGTCGACGTCGAGCACGCCATCCGCGGCTTCCACTCGGTGACAATGACTGTGGCCGAAGCCACCGCGACTTTCGACCTGCTGGTCAAGACGATGGGCTTTCGCAAGGTCGACCAGGAGGGACGCCGCACGCGATTCGAGACGGGTCAAGGCGGGCCTCATGCGATCCTCGAGGTGGTCGAGTCGCCCGAAGGGCCCGAGGGTGAGGAGTCGATCGGCACCGTGCACCACGTGGCGTGGAGAGCGGCGGACGCCGGCCATCAAACCGAATGGCGCGAGGGGCTGGTCAAGGCGGGGCGTAACGTGACCCCCGTGATCGACCGCTACTACTTCAAATCCATCTACTACCGTGAGCCGGGCGGAGTCCTGTTCGAGATCGCGACCGACGGGCCGGGCTTCACGGTGGATGAGACGGCTGAGTCCCTCGGTTCGTCGCTGAGCCTGCCGCCTTGGTTCCAGGTTCGCCGCGACAGGTTGGATGTCACCTTACCGCCGATCGTCGTGCCGACCACGGCGACGACCGGCGCGGGGCACTGATGCGCAAGGTTCCGAGCGTGGTCGCTAAAACGCCTCTGGGAGGGTGATGAACGTATGAGCACCGCAGTGATCGCACCAGTCAACCCGATGTCGGCGGAGGGCAAGGAGACGGTCATGAGCGTCATGCGCCGCGATCGCGCCAACTTCACGCGGCTGGTCGAGGACCCGAAGAACTGGAATGTGATGACGCGCTGCACCGGGTGGGAGGTGCGCGACCTGGTCGGTCACATGATCGACGTCATGGAGGGGTACTTCAAGAACTGGGACGCGGCCAGGACGGGCGGAAATCCGACGACGCCCTTGGGCATGCCGGCGATGGGCGAGACGCTCAACGACCACGCGCTCGATTTTCGCAAGCTCTCGCGCCAGGAGGCGCTCGACCGCTTCAAGAAGGACGCGCAGAAGCTCGACGGCCTGCTCGAGGCGCTCACGCCGGAGGAGTGGACCGGCGGGTTGCTGGTCTCGCACCCGTTCTCGGGTCCGCTGCCTGCCGGTTTCTACGGGACCTTCCAGATCATGGACTACGGCGTCCACCCCTACGACATCGAATACGGCCTCGGCAACAAGCTGGCGACCATCGATGAAGCGACCGCTGGACTCATCCTGCCGTTCGCGTTCGTCTTCTGGATGTACACGGTTGACCAGAAGGTTGCGGCCGGTGTCGATGCGACGTACGGGATCGACGTGGCAGGCCCCTGGGGCGGCAAGTGGCGCGCGACGATCAGGGACGGGAAGTGGTCGGCGGAGCCCGAGACCGGCAAGTTCGAGGGTTGTGACGCGCTGTTCCACTTCGACTCCGCGGCCGACCTCGTGCTGACGTTCTTCGGCCGTTACCCGGGTGGGTCGGCGAGTGGCGACCCGGAGGTCATCCACAAAGTGCGCCACCTCTTCTTCGCCTTCTGATCCGAAGCACTCTCTGGGCGGCGGACCTCGTCGCATCGGGGTCGCCGCCCAATCTGGCCTCCGCGCTCGCCGGGGAGGTGGCGCGCAGCGCCGGTGGGGCGACCCGGGGTGCGTCAGACCGGTCGTCGGTCGGGGTCAAGGAGGTCGACCTGGCCACCGCGCCCTTGATCGCCGCGGCCATGGGTGCCGAGGGCGACCTCGTGGCAACCCGGATCGCGCGAGGGTGCCACTGCTTCGGTGCATGGCTCGGGGACGAGCTCGCCGGGTACGGATGGCTGTCCACCAAGACCGAATGGATCGGCGAGCTCGAGCTGGAGATCACGCCGGGCCGCGGCGGGGGCTACATCTGGAACTGCTTCACGCTGCCGCCTCAGCGACGCAGAGGCGTCTTGAGCGCGCTGTTGGAGGGGATCACGGCGCGAGCTCGCACAGAAGGGCTGACCCGGCTGTGGATCGGGAGCGTGGCGATCCCGGCGGAAAAGGCGTTCGGGCGGTCCGGCTTCAAACCGGCCCTGGTCTTCAGCAGCGTCGGGATCGCGGGCTTCCACTGGATCAGAGTCGGCCCCGCGCCAGACGCAGACCCATCGCTCGTGGGTGACGCGCGCATGGTGCTGGGGTTGGTTGGACAGCCGCAGCGCTTAGGCCCGACGCTGCGACTGTCCCGGCCGCGACGGCATTAACCTGCGGTGTTCTTTCCTCCGGTGGCAAAGTAGCTGACGCAGTCCCCCTGGTTCTTGAAGGGACCTGGCGCCGACGTGAACTGCTGCCAACCATCGTTCTTGCACGACTGCGCCGACTCGAAGGTGTAGGTCGTGTCGTTGATCATCACGTTGTCGATCTCGACCGTCTGGGTGGCTAAGAAGAGCCAGCTCGAGTCGGTCACCAGCTGGATTCCGGTCACGAGGTCGGAGCCGTAGTTCGCGTCGGCGTTCGCGAACGTGTCGTAGAAAGTGCCACCGGGCAGCTGACTCGTGTCCACGAATGCGGCGGACGCGGCGAGGTTGCCGGTCGACACCCAGGAGTCCGTCGGACAGCCCGTGTAGCTCGGTGGGGGACCGACGTAGACGAACACATTCTTGCCATCCACGTTGATCTGGAAACGAGGCGCGCCTCCGCCACAGCTCGACTCCGTGAACATGTAGTCGGTGGCGAGGTTGCTGATGCTGCCGAACGTCGTCCCGGACGGGACATTGAAGTCAATCCCGCCGAAACCGCCAGGCAAGACTGAACGCAGCTGGACCGCAGTGGCTGAGCTGCTTCCAGGATGGACCAACGTGGCGTCGCCGAACAGCGTGTAGCCGGTAGCCGCCAGAACGGGCGCGGCGCCGAGCGCCATCCCCAACCCGACCGCTGCGAGAGCCCCCAAACACCTGCCGAGCGCGGTTCTCATCATCAGCTTGACCCCCGTTTCCTGACCACCCACTGGCTTCACGACCGCGGCGGCAGGATGGGTGCGCCGTCCCATCAAGCTTGCGCCCTGGCGCGTAATAGTTTCAGCAACTCTTCAGAGTGCGGCCAGGTAGATCTCCAGCAGATCTTCGACCGGGTATTTGCCCGCGAGCTCGCCAGCGGCCCTGCGCAGCGCCGGCTCGCCGACGCCGTACGCGGCGATGTGCTGAGGCAGTCCAAGGGACTCGATCAACCGCAGCACTTGTGCCGCCGGATCAGGACCGGTGGCGCCGGCCAGCAGCGTCATCCGGTCTGGCACCCGTCCCTGGAGGTAGCGCATGACGTGGGGCAGCAGCAGGCACGAAGTCACGCCGTGCGGGATCCCATGCCGGGCCCCGATCTGCTTGCCCATCATGTGGCTCAGCCCGCCCGCCGACTGCGCCGGCAGCGTGAAGGAGAACCACGCCGCGAGCTGGTTCTCGGTTCGCACGGCCACGTCGGCCGGCGCTGCCTTCGCCCTGGGTAGTGAGTCGAACAGGCGGCGAATCGCCTCCAACGCCATGACGTCGGAGAACGGGTGCCGGCCGTCCGCGAGGAATCCCTCCACCGCGTGGTCGAGCGCCCGAATTCCCGTCGACAGCCAAAGGGCCATCGGCGTGGCAAGGGTGAGCTCGGCGTCGTAGATCACCGCGTCCGGCAGGAGGCGCGCATCACGCATGCCGGCCTTGTTGCCCGCGTCGTCCGTGTATCCCGCGCCGGCGGCCAGCTCGGCCGCCGAAAGGGTCGTCGGCACGGCGACGTGGGGGAGACCTCGAGCGGATTTGCCCGCCCGGTCGGCAAGCCTGACCGCAAGCATCTTGGCCGCGTCGATCGAGCTGCCGCCGCCCAGGCTCACGACGCCATCCACGTGCGCCTCGCCGGCTTGGTGAATCCCCTCGTCCACCTGCACCATCGGCGCGTGCTGACTCACGACCACCGTTACCGCGGCGCGTGCGTCTCCGATGGCGCGTTGAACGACGCTGACGAGGCGCTCCTCCGCGACGAGAGACCGGGTGGTGACGAGAGCGATGCGGTGCGCCTCCAACCGCGCCAGCTCTGGGGCCAGCGTCGAGACCGAGCCTGGCCCCCAGTGGATGAGTCGCGGATTCGAGTACGTGAAGAGCTCGCTCACGGCGTGGTCATACTACGGACGGATTGATCGGACTACACAAGGGCATGCCGGTTCTCGAGGCGGGAGATCGGCTGGGCAAGGCCCGCGCCGCGATGATCCTGATGCACGGCCGAGGCGCGACCGCCGAAGACATCATGACGCTGGCCGCCGATTTGACGCACCCCGGGTTCGCTTACCTCGCGCCGCAGGCGGCCGGCAACACGTGGTATCCCAACCCATTCACCGCGCCGATTGAGACGAACGAGCCATACCTCAGCTCAGCACTCGAGGTCCTCGAAAACCTGCTCGCCAAGGTCGAGGCCACCATCCCGGCCCAGCGTGTCATCCTTCTCGGCTTCTCCCAGGGCGCCTGCCTCACGCTCGAGTTCGCCGCACGCCACGCGCGTCGGTACGGGGGAGTGGTCGGGCTGAGCGGCGGCCTCATCGGACCCGACGGGACCTCGCGCGACTATCCGGGTGAGTTCGACGGGACGCCGGTCTTTCTCGGCTGCAGTGACATCGACCCGCACATCGGGAAAGACCGCGTCCTGGAAGCGGCCGAAGTCTTCAAGCGCACGGGCGGGCAGGTGACCGTGCGCTTCTACCCCGGAATGGGCCATATGGTGAGCCGCGAGGAAATCGAGTCCGTGCGCGAGATCGTGGAAACCGTCTAGCTGACGCTAGGCGTTCTTTTCGGCCTCCTCGCCTTCTTCGCCGTGCTCGACGATGTCTCCTTCCTGGAACAGCACCTCTTTCAGCACTGCACGCCATTTCGGCTTGCGCCGGGAGAGAAACTCAAGCGCCATGGCGAAGTGCTTGAACTCCTCCGATTGGGCGTCGCTCATGATCGCCCTGGCCTCGGAATCCCGCTCGAGCGAGATGCGCTGCTCGTACCACCCGATCGCCTCCGCCTCCTCCTGCAATGAGGCGACGAGGCGTGCAAAGGTCCTGATCTCCTGGCTCAGCTCCCCAGGCGGTTCGTGATACTGCTCGATCGGCATTTCTCCCTCAACAGCATTCTGCGCTCACCCGCGCGGACAATAATTGGCGCAGATGGGAAACCTCCTGATCTTCATCCTCGTCGGGCTGATTGCAGGATTCCTGGCCAGCCGGGTGGTCACCGGCAAGGGCAGGGGTTGGTTCTGGGACATCGTGATCGGGATCCTGGGCGCCATCATCGGCGGCTGGTTGGCCGGGCTCCTGAACATCTCGATCGGGTTCGGAGTCTTCGGCCAGATCGTCATCGCGTTTGTGGGCGCTCTGATCCTGCTTCTGATCTGGCGCCTGCTGTTCGGACGCCACCACAAACACTGAAATAGCGCGGCCTGTCGCCGCCTTCTAATTGGTGTTCAATGGACTATGGGCAGCCTGTGCGGTTCGGTGTCTTCATCACGCCGGATGCCTCGCAGGCAAATCGCTCCATCGCGATTGCGGCGCTGGCTGATGAGCTGGGTTTCGAGCTCATCGGCGTGCAGGATCATCCCTACCAGCGGCGGTTCTTCGACACCTGGACTCTGCTTGTCGCGATCGCGATGCGGACCACGAACGTCCATGTCTTTCCTGATGTAGCCAACCTGCCTCTGCGCCCACCCGCGATGCTCGCGAAGGCCGCCGCCTCGCTCGACGTCCTCAGCGGCGGTCGTGTCGAGCTCGGGCTTGGCGCCGGCGCGATGTGGGACGCGATCAAAGCGATCGGAGGTCCAGTCAGGACGCCTCCGGATTCCGTCACCGCGCTTGACGAGGCGATCCAGGTGATTCGGCTGATGTGGAGCGGTGAGCGTGGAGTGCGCTTCGACGGGAAGTTCTATCAGCTGGCCGGCGTTCATGCAGGACCGATCCCCGTGCACCCGATCGGGATCTGGCTCGGAGCTTACAAGCCTCGCATGCTCTCGCTGGTCGGGCGCGCGGCAGACGGCTGGGTTCCATCGCTCGGCTACGTCCAGCCGAAGGACCTCGATGGGATGAACGCCCGCATCGACGAGGCTGCCCTTACCGCCGGACGCGATCCGCGGTCGATCCGGCGAATCCTCAATGCCAGCGGCGAGCTACCAGTTGAGCTCCTGGTCACGCTTACCGTGGAGCACGGCATGGACACGTACCTCGTCGGAGACGGTGGCGACGATCCCGAACGCGCGATGCGACGTTTCGCCTCCGAGGTGGCGCCCCGCATCCGAGAGGCCGTCGCCGCGGCGCGGGCGACGCCATAAATCACTCGGACCTGGTCGCGCTGCTGCACGACGCGGTCACTGAGCAAGGCGGGAGCTGGGCCGACCTTGGAGCCGGCGAGGGCGCGTTCACGCTCGCGCTGGCGGAGCTGCTCGGCCCTGGCGCGAACATCGCGGCGGTCGACCGCGACGCTGGAGCGCTGCAGCGGCTTGCAGCCCAGATGCGAAACAGGTTTCCTGGCATTGCCGTGGAGACGAAGGTCGCGGACTTCACACGGCCGCTCAGTCTGTCGGGCCTCGATGGCATCGTGATGGCCAACTCGCTGCATTTCGTGCGCGACAAGGGGCCGGTCCTCGAGTCGGTGCGAAGCATGCTGCGCCCGGGAGGAAGGTTGGTCGTCGTCGAGTACGGAAGCGACCGGGGCAATCCTTGGGTGCCACACCCGTTCTCATTCGGGCGTTGGGAGCTGATGGCGGCTCAGGCTGGGTTCGAGGGGACGCGTCTCCTACGAACCATCCCGAGCCGCCACTTGGGGAGCATGTACTCGGCGGTCAGCGAACGCTAAAAAACCTGGCTCTGTGTCTCCGCCTGGCGGGCATGCCGCCCGCGGCCGCGACGCCACAGGCGGCCGATCATCACCCGTCGGTCGGCGCTCGAACGCCCGCCGCCACCCGGGTTGAAGCGCTTGGTCACGCCCCCGAGCTTGGCGCCCCAGGTCAGGTTTTTGTGAAACCGTTCCTCCGCCTCCTGGGCGATGCCGATCCTCTCGCCGCGGGTCTCCTCGCGGAAGCGGGCGATGCGGCCGGCCGCTGCACCCTCCTTCTCCTCGGGCGTCGACCCGACCTTGAGCTCAGGCAGCGTCCCGAGGACCACGATCTGGTCATCCTCGATCGTGACCTCCACCCCCGTGAACCAGCCGTCCGGGAGCCTTCCGGCAAACCAACCTTTGATCGAACCGAACTCTTTCTCATCCATAATTACAACATTACGATGCAACAGCGCTCCCGTCAACAGGCCTCCACGCGCTGCCGGGGAGGAGGGGCGAACCGAGGTTTGAACAACCCCACTAAGCTGCTTTTGAAATGGGGATGATGCCGCCCAGCGCCGGGCCGCCGTCGATGCACTGGTGGGGCGGGCGCCGCAGGAAGCCGGACACCGGGCAGGCCAACAGCGGCCTGACGGGCGACCCGACGCAGGAGCAGCCGCCGCTTCCAGAAGGTCCAAAGGACCTCCGCGGCCGGTGGGAGAGCCTGAAACAGTCGGTGACCGGCACCTCCGCAGCGCTGCCGAGGGTGCTGCGCCTGGTCTGGGACGCGAGTCCCGCGACCACCCTCGGGCTGTTCATCACAACGGTGATCGCCGGCGTCATCCCGGCCGCCGCCGCGTACACGGCAAAGCTCCTGATCAACGCGGTCGTGCAGGGAATCGCGGTCCACAACTTCCACCAACCCGATCGCGTGTGGCCGATCTGCTCCCAGCCCGCCGCTGCCTGCTCGCTCGGGCCATGGCATACCCCGGTGTTCACGGCAGTCGGCGCGATTGTCTTTCTCGCGGTCGTCCAGCTGTTGCTCTTCGCGCTCACCGCCCTGCTCGGCACGATCCGCAACATCACCCAGCAGCTGCTGCAGAACGCCGTTGCGATGCGGATCCAGCTGATGGTGATGGAGAAGGCGGCGTCTCTCGATCTAGCGTTCTACGAAGACCCGGCCTCTTACGACCTGCTCCGTCGAGCCCAGACCGACTCCATCAACCGGCCCGTGATGATGATCTCGACCGCGTTCGGCCTGGTCCAGACGCTTTTGACGTTTGTGACGATGATCGCGCTCTTGCTCGGCGTCAGCCCGCTGCTCGCGCTGCTCGCTTTGGTCTCGCCGATCCCGGCGTTCATCGCAGACACGCGATATGGATGGCGCGGCTACAACATCGCGCGCTGGGGCTCGCGCCTCCTTCGGCGGATGAACTACCTCGTGAGCCTGGTCACCACCGACTCGTTCGCGAAGGAGGTGAAGCTCTTCGGCCTGGGCGGGTACTTCATCGAACGCTACCGGCTGATCGCCGCCAGGTTCTACGGCAGCCAGCGGTCGCAGGTCGTCAGCCGCTACCTGACCGGTTTCGCCTGGGGCAACCTGAGCACGATCGCGACGTCACTCACCTATCTATATGTGGCGCTGCAGGCGATCGCAGGCCGGCTCACCCTCGGCGATCTGACGCTGTACACGGTCGCGGCGCAGTCCGTGCAAGGCTCGATCCAGGGCATCCTCGGCGGCTTCTCGGGCATGTACGAGCACAACCTCTATCTGAACAACCTCTTCGAGTTGATGGCTACCAAGCCTTCGATGCCCGTGGCACGGAACCCGGTCCCGGTACCCGAGCCCATGCGCGGGGAGATCAGGTTCGACAACGTCACGTTTGCATACCCCGGCGCCGACAAGAACGCGCTCAACAACCTGAGCTTCACGGTCAAGGCCGGCGAGACGCTCGCCGTCGTCGGCCGCAACGGCGCCGGCAAGACGACCCTGTTCAAGCTGATCTGCCGGCTGTACGACCCCGGCGAAGGGCGGATCCTGATCGACGGCGTCGACCTGCGCGATCTAGACCCCGACGATCTGCGCGAGCAGATCGGGGCGATGTTCCAGGACTACGTGGACTACCAGGCGACCGCGGCGGAGAACATCGGGTTGGGTAACGTGCCGCAGATCACGAACCGCGAAGCCATCGTCGACGCAAGCCGGCACGCAGGCGCCGACGACCTCATCTCGCAACTTCCGGAAGGCTATGACACCGCGCTCGGCAAATGGTTTGACGCCGGCGTGAACCTTTCAGGTGGTGAATGGCAGAAGGTTGCACTTGCGCGTGCATTCATGCGTGACGCCAAGATCCTGCTGCTCGACGAGCCGACGTCAGCGCTTGACGCCCAGGCGGAGTACGACCTCTTCGAACGGCTGCGCTCGCTCACCAAGGGCCGTACGGCGGTGTACATCTCGCACCGCTTCTCGACGGTGCGCCGAGCCGACCGGATCATCTTCCTCGAGCACGGCGGCCTCGTGGAGGACGGCACACACGAGGATCTGATGCGGTTGGATGGACGCTACGCGCGCCTGTTCCGGATGCAGGCCTCGGCGTACACGGGCGAAGACGTCATCCAAGAAGAAATCACCTCCCCGCTTCCTTTGGGGTCCGCGCGCGGTACGCGCGGGGGTGGCCATAGGGCCGGTGGGGGCGTGGAGTAAGCGACACCGGCCAAAGCACTATCGTTCCGCCGTGAACCACCGTGCGCCTGCATTTGCCGGGCTGTTGCTCGGTGCCGCCACGGCCGCCGTCTACCTGATTGGAGCAAACCGGTCCTACGGCTATGACGCGGCGGCCACGTTCGCCAACTTCGTGGCTACGCCATCGCTGTGGGACGCGTTCGCCGTCCATACGGTGCTGCCAAGCATCCCGCTGAAGAGCGTGGCCTCCAACGACCACGTGCTGGTGTCATTCCTGAGCCACCTCATCTACTCGACGACCGGATCGCGGAGCGAGGTCGTGTACCGTCTGGTGCCCGCGCTGGCGGCGGGAGGCACGGTGGGCGTGACCGCGTCCGAGCTGGCTCGGCGCTTCGGCCTCGTCGCCGGCGTCAGCGCCGGGCTGTTCATCGCCACGGACCCGATGTTCGTCGAGAACAGCCGCGACCTGCGGGGCTACAGCCTCGCGGCGCTCGGAGCGGTGCTCGCCACCATCATCCTCGCGGGCAGGTGGACTCGCTGGCGGTTGGCCGCCTACGCGCTGGTGATGGGACTGGCCATCGCGGCCCAGTTCTTCACCGTCGTGGTCCTGCTCGCCCATGTCGCTTGGATCGCCAGCAGGAGATCGTGGCCCCAGGCCGGTCGGCTCGCCCCCGCGTGGATCTCGGCCGCGGCGATCGGGGTCGCCGCCAACGCGAACATCCAGGTCATGGAGCTGCTGCAGCACGGCTACCCGCCGAGCCTCTTCTACCCGACGTTTCCCCGCGACCTGGTCTTCTTCCTGGTTGGGGCGCCGGTGCTGCTGCCTCTGGGACTGTGGCTGGCAACAGCAGGGCTCGGACTGTGGGTGCTGCGCGCCGAACCGTGGCTGTGGGCGGCGATCGCGGTCGTGGCGGTGGTGGTCGCCGCGCTGTGGCTTGGCCTGCAGCCGGCGTACCTGTTCCCGCGCTTCTTCATCTTCCTTGTACCGGCCTGCGCCTACTTGATGGCGGCGGCCATCGCCCGCTGGAAGGTGCTGGCGCCCGTTGTTGTGGCGGGGGCGATCGCGGCCGCGATGAGCCAGGTTCCCGGGTACACCGAGGATCCCCTCGCGCTGCCTCAGGCGGCGGCGGTGGTGGAACGCGTTCATGCGGCGGGCGGTCGCGCCTGCGTGATCCACATCGACGAGCAGCTGCTGGCCGCCTACACCCGCGACTTTGCTGTCGTCTCGAGCGCCGACCAGCTGGCGGATTGCGACGCGGTCGTGGTCGTCAGCTGGAACGTCGACCTGACGCTGCGCGACCTGGCCGCCCAGGAATTTCCCCGCGCAACGGCGCTGCAGGCCTCTTACCCGGCCGTCGTCCTAGAGAGGTGAGCGCGGAGCGCCGACTCTAGGCGCGCAGCGAGCTCAGCTGAAGGACCCGCACGGCGCGCCCACGCATGCGGTCACAACGCCAGCAGAAGACGACTGCGTCGATCCCTCCGGGCAGGATCCCCTTCAGCAGTACCTCGCGCTCACGCTGGTGGAAGAACCAGCAGATGAAGAAATGCATCAAGCCGGAAGAACCTATCACGGGGTCGCCGACAAAGCAAAGGAAACTCAGTAAAGAGTTTGTGAAATGGCCTGGTCGAGTCGTGCGGCGAGGATGAAATCGTTTTCTGTGAGCCCTCCGGCGGCATGCGTCCAGAGCCAGATGGTTACCGCGCCGTAGGTCAGCAGCAGGTCGGGGTGGTGGCTCTCTGCCTCGGCTATGGGCGCGATCCGGTTGACGAGCTCGACCCCCGGCATGAACCCTTTGAACTTGACCGTCCTGGTTAGGTGCAGATGCCCGTCCGCTTCCTCGACTTTCCAGCCGAAGACCTGTTGCAGGAGGCGGTCGATCTCCGTCCTGGGGAGCGGGGGAGTGCCCGGCTTGCACTCCACGCAGTGACGCTGAGCCAGGGGGGTGGCCATCGAATGAGGATCGCACGTGGGTGGGTAGAATGATTGCTCCCATGGGCGGCTAGCTCAGTGGGAGAGCGCTCGCCTCACACGCGAGAGGTCATTGGTTCAAACCCAATGCCGCCCACCAGCACGTGGCCCCGTCGTCTAGTGGTCTAGGACGCAGCCCTCTCAAGGCTGAGACCGCGGGTTCGAATCCCGCCGGGGCTAC
>JBGQGS010000051.1:0-12632 GCA_041497555.1 Candidatus Dormibacteraceae bacterium
CCGTGACCGGTGGGTATCCGCCTTCTGCCAGCTTGACGATGAAGTCCTCGACCCGCCCGACCTCCGCTCCTGCCGGGTTCAACACAGGGCTGCGCAGCAGCTGCGTGACCATGAGCCTGCGTTTGTCCCGCGTTCGGCCTGCCTGATCCACGTGCCCGTCCTGCTGTCTTTCACTCATGGAATTCCCACCTTCGACCGTCTCTAGACCCGCGCTCGAGCATTATCCCGCGATTCTCTTCTCGAGCTGTTCCATCCGGCTGATGATCCTGTCGAAGGGCTGCATCCTGGGCACCAGGGTGGTCCTGGCGACCTGGGTCGAGCCGGGGGATGCTTGCTATGCGATGGGTTATCGGAGCGTAAGCCCCCCCGCTACATCGCCTTGAACATCGCGCCGGCGGTCAACGGACTTGTCTGCGCCCCGGTGTCGTCCCAGCTGTAGGTCATCTGGTCGACCACGCCCACCACCCCATCGAGCTTGCCGACCAGGCGAGCCAGGATGTCAGCGTCGCTCTTGCGATCGACCATGCCCGTGAGCGTCACGACGTTGTACCGGACATCCACGCCGAGCGGCTTGTCCAGGGTCATGAGCACCGCCGGGACCACCTGGTCGACGATCTCGTCACGCAGCTCTTCGTCACTGCGGAGGAATATCTGCAGCAGGTCGCTCCGGCTTACGATGCCGGCGATCCTGCCGCGCTGGTCGACCACGATTAGGCGGCGTATGTTCCGCTGCTGCATCAGCCTGGCCGCCTGGCTGATCTCCGTCTCGGCGCCGATCGTGACCGGAGGTGACGTCATCAGGTCCGACGCGACGAATCCGTCTGCCTTTGCGCGCTCGTCGCGGCGGCGGCGGAGATGCAGCAGGTCGCGCTCCGACTCGAGCTCATGGCGCCGCTCCTTCAAGAGAAGATCCGACTCGGACACGACGCCGACGGGGATGCCGTGCTGGTCGACGATTGGAATCGCGCTGACCTTGTTCTCCTCGATCAGGCGGACGAGGAGCTTGAAGGGCGTCAGCGGGCTGGCGACGTGCACGCGACTGGTCATCACGTCCGCCACCGTGCGATGACGCGTGATGCTGCTCATGCCTTCACCCGCTCTGACACCAAGACCGGGCGCTCGGTCGAGCGCAGCAGCTGGTGCGTGACCGACCCCAGCAGCATCGAGCCGATGTCGCCCATCCGGCTCGAGCCGATGACGATGACGTCGGCCTTCCACATGGCGGCGGCGTCGGCCACGACCTGGGCGACAGGGCCCGGCTGCCCGACCATTCCGTCGGCCTCGATCCCGGCATCCTTCAGCCTCCCAACCGCCTGGCTGATGGTCTCGCGAATCTCGTCGTCAGACTCGATGTACGCGAATCCCTGGACGCCGACGATTGCCTGCGCGACGTGGACCACCATGACCTGCGATCCGGGCGCGGCGGCGGCAGCCGCGGCAGCGCGCACACCGGGCACTATGTCGTCCCCGCCGGCGATCGCGAGCAGGATCCGCTGCGCGTCGTGGCCAGCGGCAGACGAACGCCCGCGGACGATGAGCACCGGAGAGTCGACGACGCACAGCAGCTGGTGGCTGACGCTGTGCCTCCGTATCGACTGCCAGTCGGACAGGCCCCGCGAACCCGCGATCACAAGGTCCGCCTGATAATCGCGCGCGGCTCCGGCTACCGCGGCCGCAACATGGTCGCCGTCGGCCCGGCAGATCTCACGATCGGCCTCTATGCCTGCCGCCTTCATCCGCTCGACCGCATCGTCGACGAGAGCTTCCGCCTCGGTCCGGACCTCGACGTCCCAGTAACCGTGGCGATGGTGGACTTCCAGGTTCCACACGTGGACGACCCTGACCTTGCCGGATGAGGCGTGCGCGAACGCGATCGCGACGTCCTCGGCGGCCTTGGCCTGCTCGCTTCCATCGGTGGCAAGCAGGATCTGAGTGAAACCTTTTGTCTTTTCCATGGCCTCAGCTTTCCACCACGCTCCAGCCCCCTGTAGGGTCGAACGGCCCGCCAGTCGCAGGTACGGTGCCAGAGTGAAAGATGCGCCCCGCGCACACCCGGCGTAAATTCGTCGTGGATGCCCGAGGCCCGAGATCGCAAGGACACCCTGCTCGAAGCCGGCCTGACCCTGGCCTCCGAGCTCTCGCTGCCGATCGTGCTGCAGCGGCTCGTCGACCTGGCCGCCCAGGTGACCGACGCCCGCTACGGCGCGCTCGGTGTGGTCGGCGACGGGGACGAGCTCGTCGAATTCATCACCACGGGCATCTCCGCCAAGCAGAGGCGGGACATCGGCCCGTTGCCCAAAGGGCGAGGCGTGCTCGGCCTGTTGGTCCACGAGCCCAAGCCGGTGCGGATCAAGAACATCGCCGACCACCCGCGGTCGGTCGGATTTCCGACCAACCACCCTCCAATGCGGTCCTTTCTAGGAGCTCCCGTGCAGGCGATGGGACGCGTTTTCGGCAACATCTATCTCGCCGAGAAGCGCTCCGGCCAGGAGTTCAGCGCCGAGGATGAGGAGTCGCTGACCGTGCTCGCCACGCAGGCCGGGGTCGCGATCGCCAACGCCTGGCTTTACGCAGAGATCCGCTCTCGCGAACGCTGGCTCGACGCGCTCCGCGACCTCACCAACCGGATCCTGGCCGGCACCGAGCCGGCTTCGCTCCTCGAGTTGATCGCGGAGCACGCCCGGGACCTGGCGTCAGCGGACGCGGCGAGCATCGTCAGCGTCAGCAGCACGCCGGGCGAGCTCGTCGTGGCCGCGGCGGTCGGGTCGCGCTCGAGCGAGATGAGGGGCAAGACCTTGCCGGCAAACGGCTCGATCTCGGGCGAGGTCATGCGCTCGGGCCGACCGCTTGCCTTCGCCGACGTCAGCGCCGACCCGCGTGCTTACCAGCCTGTCGTGCGGCTGGGCCGCCACGGCCCGGCGCTGTTCGTCGCTCTTCGTGTGCCAGGCGGAGCGACCGGCACCCTGATGGTGACCCGCGTCAAGGGCGGCCTTCCTTTTGACCAGCGCACGAGAGAGCTGATCGAGACGTTCGCCGACCAGGCGTCGGTGGCAATCGAGTACGGGCGGGCCCAGGCCGAGCTGCGGCGCCTCGGCCTGATGGAGGAGCGGGAACGCATCGCCAAGGAGCTGCACGACGGAATCATCCAGTCGCTGTTCGCCGTCGGCATGGGCCTGCAGGCGACCGCGCTGGTGGCTGGTTCGGTTGAGACCGGTCGCCGGATCGAGGGGGCCGTGGAAGAACTCGACCGCGTGATTCGAGACCTGAGGAACTACATCTTCGGGCTCCGCCCGGGCATCCTCGCCGACCGTCAGCTCGACCAGGCGCTGCGCCTGCTCGGAGATGAGATGGAGGGCCGCTCGAATGCTGCGGTCGAGGTCGAGGTCGACCGGGCTTTGGCCGCGACTCTCTCATCCAGGTCCGCCGAGATCGTTCAGCTGACGCGCGAAGCGCTTTCCAACGCGGCCCGTCACGCGCAAGCCACCCGCACGACCGTGACGCTTTCCCGCGACGGATCCTCCGCCCTGCTCACAATCGAGGACGACGGCATCGGATTCGACCCCGGCCATGGGTCCGTGGGCAATGGCTTGAGGAACATGCGTGAGCGTGCGATGGCGCTCGGCGGAACGCTGGAGGTCTCCAGCCGGCCCGGCGGGGGCACGCGGCTGCGCATCACCTTTCCCATCTAGGGTCTTCCGACCTCTGGCAGAAGGGACCTCGGCCCCATGTGCACGGTCGCGCCGGATGCGAACATATGGGTGATGGCCAAATCCCGAATCCGCGTGCTGCTGGTCGACGACCATGAGGTCGTCCGTGACGGCGTGAAGTCCCTGATCAATGCGAACGACGACATGACCGTCGTCGCCGAGGCAGGGTCCGTGCGCGAGTCCATCGACCAGGCGGAACGCACACGGCCGGACGTGGTGGTCATGGACGTCAGGCTTGCTGACGGCAGCGGCATCGAGGCAACGCGCGAGATCCGGGCCCGCTTCGAGAAGACCCAGGTCCTGATGCTCACGTCGTTCGCGGACGACGAGGCGCTGTTCGCCTCGATCATGGCGGGCGCGGCGGGCTACGTGCTGAAGCAGATCCGTGGAGGCGAGCTGGTGCGCGCGATCCGCGAGGTCGGCGCTGGCAAGAGCCTTCTCGACCCAGAGGTCACCCGCTCGGTCCTCGAGCGGCTGCGGAAGGGCAAGACCATGCGCGACGAGAAGCTGGCGCGCCTCTCAGCACAGGAGGAACGGATCCTGACGCTCGTCGCCCAGGGCTTGACCAACGGCCAGATCGGCAAGGAGTTGAAGCTCGCCGAAAAGACGGTCAAGAACTACGTGTCGACCATCCTCTCGAAGCTTGAGGTGGCCCGCCGAGCGGAGGCCGCCGCGTACCTGGCCCGCCACACCACGACACCGGGGTCGACCGGCTAGGCGCTGACGGCCTGCTCCAGCCGCTTGGCGATCGACTGGGCCAGCTCCTTGACGGTGGCCTCTGCCACGTTGTGCATCACGGCCTCGTCGAGCTGCTCCCCGAGCTTGCCCAGCGGTGGCTGATACATCCCGCTGACCGTCAGCCGGGTCACCTCCTTGTCGACCGGAGCGAGCTCGATCTTCCCTTCCATCACCGGGAACAGCTTCTGGGGGAAGGTCGCCTTCCATGTCAGAGGGATGACCGTCCACGTCGAGGTCTTCACCGGTTCGCCCAGCTCGACCACCACCCGCTTTCGCACCGGCACCCCGCCGATCCGAACGCCCACCGTCGACTCGTTCTTACCACCCAGGCGCGGGAACCACTTGCGAGGCCCCTGCGCCAGCGCGTCGCTACACGCATTGACCGGGTGCTGGATGTGGACTGAATGCTGGACGTACATCTCCTCAGTGTCAGACCGGGCGCCGCTTCGGAGCGCCGCCCAGCCTCCGGACGAGGGATCGGACGGGGTCGAAGTAGACATCGTCCATGCGCTCCTTGAGAGGAATGATTGCGTTGTCGGTGATCTTGATGTGCTCAGGGCAGACCTCGGTGCAGCACTTGGTGACGTTGCAGTAGCCGACCCCGGCCTTTCCCTTGAGCAGCGGCCTCCGGTCGAGCACGTCCTTCGGGTGCATCTCGAGGCTCGCGATCCGAACCATGAAGCGCGGTCCGTAGAAGGCGCTCTTCAGGTCGTGGGCGCGCAGCACGTGGCAGACGTCCTGGCACAGGAAGCACTCGATGCATTTGCGAAACTCCATGGCGCGCTCGACGTCTTTCTGCTGCATGCGCCATGGCTCGCTGCTCGACATGTCTTTCTCGCTTGGCGTGAACGGCGGGATCTCCTTGTTGACCTCGTAGTTCCAGCTGACGTCCGTGACCAGATCCTTGATCACGGGGAACGCTTTCATGGGCCGGACGGTGACCTGACCGCCGTACTCGGCGATCGGCGTCTTGCACATCAACCGCGGGAAACCCTGGATCTCCGCAGAGCACGACCCGCACTTGGCCGCCTTGCAGTTCCAGCGCACGGCGAGGTCCGAGGCCATGTTCGCCTGCACCCAGAGCACCGCGTCGAGCACGACCATGCCCTCGCGCACCGGCACTCGATAGGAGACCAGGTCTCCCCCCTTCGTGTCGCCCCGCCAGATGTTGAGGTCGAGGTTCGAGATCTCCACTACTCAATCTCCTCCGGTGTGTAGTGGGCGTAGGACCGGTGCAGGGCTTCGGCTAGGAAGTCGGGCATGGCAGGACGCTGCTCCGCCCGGACGCGCATGCCGTCCGGCGCCTTCTCGACCACGTAGTTGACCGACGCCAGCTGCTCGTCCGTCTTCGGATAGTCGGACCGGGCATGCGCGCCGCGGCTCTCCTTCCTTTCCAACGCAGAGCGGACGAGCGCCTCCGAGTTGACGATCAGCGAACGCAGGTCGTAAGAGGTATGCCAACCGGGGTTGAACGCCAGCGTCTTCGACCCGCCGGTGCCACACTTCCTGGACCTGGCCTCCAGATCCCGGATGCTCTCCAACCCGGCCTCCAGGCCCGGGCCGTCACGGACGATCGGGGCTTGCTTCGTCATCACGTCCTGGATCTCGGCCTGGAGCTTGTACGGACTTTCACCGGCCGGCCGGTCCAGGGGCGCCATGAGCTCGTCGATCGCCGCCTCGACGAGCGCCGGATCGAGCTTTGCTTTGGCCGCGATGGGGTTTGCCTTGGCCGCCGCAGCGGCCGCGTCACCCGCGCGCTTGCCGAACACCAGCAGGTCGCTGAGCGAGTTGCCTCCGAGGCGGTTTGCGCCGTGCAGGCCAGAGGCGACCTCACCGGCGGCATAGAGCCCGGCGACGGTGCTCGCCCCGGTCTCGGCTTCCACCCGCACGCCACCCATCGCGTAATGGATGGTGGGTGCGACCTCCATTGGCTGCTTGGTGATGTCGACGTCGGCCAGCTTCAGGAACTGCTCGTACATCGAGGGGAGCTTGCTCTTGATGAATTCGGGCTTGCGATGGGTGATGTCCAGGTAAGCACCGCCGTGCGGCGTCCCTCGACCGGCCAGGACCTCCGAGTTGATGGCTCGCGCGACCACGTCTCGCGACGACAGCTCCATGCGCTCGTGGTCATACCGCTCCATGAATCGCTCGCCATCCTTGTTGCGCAGCACGCCGCCCTCTCCGCGCACCCCCTCGGTGACGAGGATGCCGCGCACCCCCGCCGGCCACACCATGCCCGTAGGGTGGAACTGCATCATCTCCATGTCGCGGAGCTCCGCTCCCGCGTCATAGGCGAGCGCGGTGCCGTCGCCCGTGCTCTCCCACGAGTTCGACGTGACGCGGTACGCCCTGCCGGTGCCCCCCGTGGCCAGCACCAGCGCTGAGAAACGGTAGAGGATGAGCGACCCGTCTGACCGCCTGTATGCCAGCGCGCCGGCGACGCGACCGTCGGCTTTCAGCAGCTTGAACACGGTCACCTCCATGTGCACGTCGACGCCATCCGTGTGCACGGCTCGGTCCTGGAGAGTGCGGATCAGCTCGAGGCCGGTGCGGTCTCCGATGTGCGCGAGCCGCGGATAGGTGTGCGCTCCGAACGGCCGCTGGTGGATGCGGCCCTGCCAGGTGCGGTCGAAGACCGCCCCCCAGCGCTCCAGCTCGAGCACCCGGTCCGGCGATTCCTTCGCGTGGAGCTCCGCCATCCGCCAGTTGTTGATGAGCTTGCCTCCCTTCATGGTGTCTGCGAAGTGAACCTCCCAGGTGTCCTGGTACGCGACGTTGTGCATGGCCGCTGCGACTCCACCTTCGGCCATCACGGTGTGCGCTTTGCCCAGGAGCGACTTGCACACCACGAGGACGCGCGCCCCCGCCTCCGCCGCGGCGATCGCGCCGCGCAGGCCGGCCCCGCCGGCGCCGAGCACCAGCACGTCGGTCTCGACCGTCTCGTAGGTGCTCGCGCTCACGAGATCCACCTCGGGTCCTGGAGCACGCCCGCCAGCAGCAGTCTGATGTAGACGTCCGCCGCCACCACCGAGATAAGGCTTGCCCAGGCCCAGCGATCGTGCTTGATGTTGAGCACCGTGATGCCCTTCCACAGGCGGTGGCGGGCCCGAGCTGCGGTCGAGCACGAGAAGCAGTCGAGCTCGCCACCCGCGAGGTGGCGGAAGGCATGGCAGCCGAATGTGTAACCCGACAGCAGCAGCACGTTGACCAGCATCAGCACGCTTCCGAAGCCGATGCCGAAATGTCCGCCGAAGTTGAAGGCGATGATGGCGTCGAACCACAGGAAACCGACCTGCACCGCCGTCGCGTAGAACGCGAAGCGGTGGAGATTGTTGAAGACCCACGGAAAGACAGTCTCTCCGCGGTAGCGGCCTCGGTTCGGCTCGGCCACCGCGCACGAACGCGGATGCCAGAAGAACGAGCGGAAGTAGGCCTTGCGGTAGTAGTAGCAGGAGAGCCGGAATACAAGCGGCGCCCACGCGACCCACACGCCGGGTGGGATCGGTCCCACCTTGATCAGCGGCGAGTAGAACGGGCTCAGATAGGGCGCGTAGTACCCCTCGTGCTGGAAGAAGACCACCCATATGGCAAAGATGCCGAAGAGGCTGAGTGCCACGACCACGAACGCCGGGTACAGCCAGTTGGGATTCCTGCTGTACGGGTGGCGGACGGCCGAAGGATTCGGGCTCGAAGGCCGCGCCGCGGGAGAAGAGAGCGCCACGTTGCGCTCAATCTAACTACTCCGCACAACCAACGGTGCACGCCAGGAGTCCGGTAACGGCGGTGCCGTATGGCACTCGAGCATTTAGGATCGCAAACAGACATGGCAGGACGCGTTGAGAACTACCGCGCGGAGCTGAGGAACCTCAAGAACTGGGAGCCATATTTGAAGAAGCACTCCGGGCTCCCCGGGGCGAGGGCGAATCTCGAGCTCGTTCAGGCCGTGGGCGACGAGGCCGATCCCGACCGGCTGTGGCGCCTTTCCGCCTCCACCGACGAGTTCCTCGCGCTGTGCGGCGCTGCGGGCCTAGGCAAGGTGGCCCTGATCGAGCCCACCACGGTGATGACATGGCTGCGAGAGCTGGCATCGGATCGCCGCTGGCGGGTCCGCGAGGGCGTGGCGATGGCGCTGCAGCGCATCGGCCGCGAGAGCATGCCGCACCTTTTGGCCGAGATGCGAACCTGGAGTCGGGATGGGCCGTACACCCAGCGGGCGGCAGCCGCGGGCCTTTGCGAGCCGGACCTGCTGAAAGAACGCGACCACGCGGTGCAGGTGCTGGTCATCCTCGATCAGATCACGAGCTCGATCGCCGCGGCGGGCGATCGCCGGCAGGATGGCTTTCGGGTCCTACGCCAGGCGCTCGGCTACTGCTGGAGCGTCGCGGCTGCCGCGGCTCCGGAGAACGCCCGACCCTATTTCGAGAAGTGGCTGCAATCCTCGGACCAGGACGTGGCCTGGGTCATGAAGAGCAACCTGGCCAAGGCCCGCCTGGCCGGCTTTCGAAAAGAGCTCGCCGCGGATCGCCCAGCGCTGCGTGCAAAGCCCAGGCCAAGGGCGCAACCCAAAGCCAAAACCAGGACTACTCGCCACACGCCGCGGTAGGCCTTCAAGTCGAGGGTCTTTCGCCCATGATTGGCAGCTCCTCGAGGGCACAGCATGGGACGAGGAGGAGACAAATGACAACCACGACCGCGCCAGTCGATGACCCGTTGGGGTCGGCGGCAGCGCCACAAGCGCCCTCGGCGGCGATTTTGCCGAACACGATCCCGGCCGTCTTCTTCGAGCAGGCGAAAGTCCACGACCAGGCGACGTACCTGCACTTTTTCCGTGACGGCGCCTGGCAGGCGATGAGCTGGTCGGAGACGGCCGAACGAGCCATCCGCGTGGCCTGCGGGCTGGTCGAGGCGGGCCTGCGTGAAGGCGAACACGTCGCCCTGATGTCGCCCAACCGGCTGGAATGGCTGTACTGCGACGTGGCGATCATGGCGGCCGGCGGCGTCACCGTACCGGTCTACCCGTCGCTGCTCCCCAAGGTTGCCGGGTACATCGCCGAGGACTCCAAGGCGCGCATCGCCATCGCGTCAGACACGCAGATGGCCGCCAAGCTCGCCGATCACGCGTACCCGAAGCATGTCTTTACGATGGATGAGGACATCGCACGCTGGACCGCGGCCGAGCCGAGACCGGAGCTCAGGCAGCAGGTCCTGGAGAGGTTGGCGGCGCTCGATCCCAGCCACGTCGCAACCGTGATCTACACCTCAGGCACGACAGGCGACCCGAAGGGCGTGATGCTCACGCATCGCCAATTCGTCGAGGTCGCCAAGAGCGCCCTGCAGATGTTCCACATCGGGCCGACCGACGTGCTGCTGTCCTACCTGCCTTACTCCCACATCCTCGAGCGGGCGGACGGCATCTTCGTCGAGACGATGGCCGGCTGCTCGTTCTGGCTCGCACGCAGCCTGGACACCCTGGTCGAGGACATCCAGGTCTCGCGCCCCACGATCATGCTCGGCGTCCCGCGGGTCTTCGAAAAGATCTACGAGGCGGTGTACGACGCGGCACGCAAGGAATCGGTGCTCAAGCGCGCGATCTTCACATGGGCCCGCGGCGTCGGGGCCGCGCGCCTGCACACCGTTCCGGGGCCATGGCTCCGGCTTCGTGTCAGGATTGCCGAGCGATTGGTGCTCCGGCCCCTGCGCGAGCGCCTGACTGGCGGCCGCCTTCGGTTCTTCATCAGCGGCGGCGCGCCGCTGAACGAAAAGGTCGAGGAGTTCTTCTGGACGATCGGCGTCAAGATCCTCCAGGGTTGGGGACTGACCGAGGCGATGTCTGGAGTGACCTCCAACACCGAAGAGGTTCACCGGTACCGCACGGTCGGCATCCCGCTCCAGGGCACGCAGATCCGGATCGCACAAGACGGCGAGATCCTCGTCCACGGCCCCGGCGTGATGCTGGGGTACAAGAACAAGCCAGAGGCCACCGAGGAATGCATCAAGGACGGCTGGCTCAAGACCGGTGACATGGGGTTCATCGACCAGGAGGGCTTTCTGACCATCACCGACCGGAAGAAGGACCTGATCAAGACCTCGGGCGGCAAATATGTCGCGCCGCTGCCGATCGAATCTCAGCTAGAGAATGACCGCTACGTCAAGGCTGCGCTGGTCGTCGGCGACGAGCGGCCTTATGTCGTCGCGCTGATCGTGCCTGACTGGGAAGCGCTGGCCGCAGACACGGGCGCCGCCGGCGAGCCGAGCACGCTCGTCGATGACGAGCGCGTGCGCGCTCGCTTCGCCACCGTCGTCGACGCGGTCAACCAGGGACTGGCAAGCTTCGAGTCTGTCAAGTACTTCACCCTCCTGGGCCGTGACTTCACTGAAACCGAGGGGGAGCTGACTCCCACGCTGAAGAAGAAGCGGCGCGTCATCGCCCAGCACTTTCGCGACCAGATCGACCCGATGTTCAGGGCGCAAAAGAAGGTGCCCACTCATGCTTGAGATAGAGCATCGCGACGGCGCGCTGGAGGTGCTCACCGAACAGCAGTGCGTGGAGCTTCTGTCATCGCGCGACTTGGGCCGCGTCGCCTTGACCATTGGCCATCAACCCGAGATCTTCCCGGTCAACTACTCCACCGACCGATCGATCGTGGTTTTCAGAACGGCGCGAGGCACGAGGCTCGACCGGGTGACAGAGGGCAGGATCGCATTCGAGGTCGATGACTGGGATCCGCGAGCCGGCGTCGGATGGAGCGTGATGCTCAAAGGGGTCGCTCAAGAGGTGACGAGCAGCATTGACCCGTTCGCATCATTCCTCCGGACGCGTGAGGTCAGGCCGCTGGCGCCTGGCGAGCGCGAGCTCTGGATCGCGATCTATCCATCCGAGGTGTCCGGGCGCCGATTCCGGCGCGCGTCGGCCGGCCAATAAAAAGGGGCCGGATCACCGGCCCCTTTCCTTTTTGGGAGCCCGGAGGCTCAAGCCCTCAGGGCTTGATCGCCTTCTTGACCGGGATCTCCTTCACCTTGGGCATGTTCTCGATCTTGGCCGCGCGCGGGACGCTGATCAGCAGCACCCCATTGTCGTATTCGGCCTTGATCTCGGTGTCCTTGATGCCTTTGGGGACCGACATGTGGCGCTCGAAGTAGCCGTAGGTGTTCTCCTTGCGGTAGTAACCCTCTTCTTTGACTTCTTTGTCGGCCTTGCGCTCGCCGGTCACCGTCAGCTCGCCTTCCTCGAACTTGACGTGAATGTCCTTCGGGTCGACCCCGGGGAGGTCCAGCTTCACCACCAGGTCGCCATTGCGAGCGAAGACGTCCGCGGTCGGCATAAAGTGCTTCCCGGGGGTCAGGGCCAGCAGCGGCCGGAAGGGCCATGGGCCCGACAGGGTGCGGAAGAACTCTGCGAGCGGGCGGTTGAGCTCCACGAGCTCATCTGAGACGGTGCGGGTTGTCATTTCGTTTACCTCCAAGCTCAATCTGTTGCCTTCCACCTCACCGTAGCCGCCCGCCGGCTCGAGGCCAAGGGCCGTTTGTCACCCCACGATCAGGACGGCCCGCCCAGAGTCGAAGGTCCTGCTGAGACGAGGTCTGAAGTAACTGTTCCCGAAGGCGGCGATGCCTCAGCTTTGAGTTGTGAAGGTCACCGAAGTAATGTCGCGCCCCGTCATCACGGTGAGCCCTGGTGACTCGATCAAAGAGGCCGCCCGCCTGCTGGTCACGTACGCCGTCTCTGCCCTGCCGGTGGTCGACGCACAGGGCGACGTCGTCGGCATCGTTTCCGAAGCGGACCTGCTGCCGATGGAGGCGCGTCCCGATCCCCGCGCGCAGGCGACGCCGCTAAGACCGACGGCCGGCACGGGGCCACACAGGGTGTCGGACGTCATGACTTCCCGGGTGGTGACGGTCCCAGCAGTCAGCGAGGTGTGGCAGGCGGCACGGACCATGATCGAATCGGGTGTCAAGCGCCTACCGGTGATGAGTGGACGCCGGCTGGTCGGCATCGTCAGCCGGCGAGACCTGGTCAAAGTCATCGCCCGCGAGGACGGCGACGTTCAGGCCCAGGTGACGCGCCGGCTCGGCGAGCTCGGCCTCGGCACGAGCAAGGCCTCTGTCAGTGTCTCGGACGGCGTCGCTACGATCCGGATCGAAGACCGCGGAGCGGGGCGCCGGCTGGCCGAGTCGGTGGCTTTGACA
>JBGQGS010000052.1:0-12593 GCA_041497555.1 Candidatus Dormibacteraceae bacterium
ACGGCGGCCAGCAGCTCCGCTGCATCCGATCCGAGGCTCGCGTCGGGCTCGTCAAGCACCAGGAGCTTTGGATCGTGGAGAATCGCCCGACCGATCGCAAGTCGCTGCTGCATGCCTCGGGACAGCTGGCCCGCCGCGCGTGTCGCCACGGCGCTGAGGCCGACCAGTGCGAGCGTTTCCGCCACCCGCGTGCGGCTGACTCCCTGCAGTGTGCAAAAGAAGTCCAGGTTTTCGGTCGCGGAGAGGGCTGGATAGAGGCCCGGCGCATGGGCGACGAAGCCGATGCGCCGCCTGAGACGCCGGCGTTCCCGCAGCGCGTCCAGGCCCATGATCTCGAGCCGGCCGGAGGTCGGCCGAGCGGCCGTGGCGAGGATGCGGAGCAACGTCGTCTTGCCGGCGCCATTCTCGCCCAGCACCGCTATGTGCTCGCCGGTATCGATCGCGAGGTCGATGGACTCGAGGGCCACTTCCGAGCCAAACCAATGAGTCAATCCGTTCGCCACCAGAATGCTCACTGGACCCCCCCACTCGGCCTGTCCCTTCTGGCGCTTCGCGCCACCTCCCCGGCAAGCGGGGAGGTGTCCATTTCATCTGGTGGCGTCTTGATCAGCGGCCACAGCACGAAAGGTCCCGCGGCGAAAAGAAGCAGGGTGGCGACGATCAGTACCATCTAAACCGAGACCGCGGCAGGCACGCGACGCCGGACCGCCCCGACGGCGGGCGCCCTTTCGCCGACATTGCCCAGGATCACGCCGAGGATGATGATCGCCCCACCCGCCCAGATCCAGCTCACGAGCGGGTTGACGAAGACCCGGAACGCCGCCGACCCGTCGTCATTGGCGCCGGCGAGCACGACATAGACGTCAGCCACAGGCGTGGTGCTGATCGCCACGTGCGTCAGGGACTGCCCGCCGAGCCCCGCGTAAGTGGCTCGTGCGGGCTCGAGGGTTGCCTCGCCGAACCGCATCGCCGCGACGAGCTCGGTGTGGTCGGCCAGCTGGCGCTGTTCGGACCCGATATACGTAAGCGTGTATCCAGAGACGGTCACGTGTTGACCTGGCGCGAGCGTCACGTCTTTCTCGACCTGCCAGAAGTGGGAGGCCGCGATCCCGGTCACGAGGACGGCAAGTCCCAGGTGCGCCAGGTAGGCGCCGTATCTTCGCCGCCTGCGTCTCAGCAGCGAAGGCAGCCGCGACCAGCCGCGACCGAGCCTGGCGTACTGAGTGAGGCAGGTGCCCACGACAGCGGCGACAAGCGGAAGAGCAACGAGGGCGGGGATCGAGCGCACGCCGCCGATCAGAAACGCCGCCAACACGATCGCCGCCGCGACACCGGGCAACATCAGCGCTCGCATCGAAATCGATCCAGCTCGACGCCATGGCAGAAGCGGCCCGGCGGCCATCAGAGCGAGGATGACCACGAACAGCGGGCCGGCTGCGCGCTCGTAGTAAGGAGCGCCCACCACGCGCTGCTGCCCCAACATCCCCGACACCAGCGGCAGCACGGTACCCCACAGGACAACGACCACGACACCGATCAGGAGCAGGTTTTGAAGCACGAACGCTCCCTCGCGAGAAACCGGCGCCACTGGCGCGTCGCGGCCTCCGAGATGGCTGGAGCGGACGGCGAGCAAGGCGGCGGAAAAGACGATGCAGACGAACAGGAAGGCAAGGAACCATGGCCCGATCGCGCTGATGGCAAAGGTGTGCACCGACGGCACCACACCGCTGCGCACGATGAACGTGCCGAACACGACCAGGAGGAATGCGACGATGACCAGCCCGAAGTTCCATGCGCGCAGCCGACCGCGTGTCTCCTGCACCTGCGATGAATGCAGGTAGGCCGTTGTCGCCAGCCACGGCATGAGGGCGACGTTCTCGACCGGATCCCATCCCCAATAGCCGCCCCATCCAAGGACGTGGTAAGCCCACCACATGCCGAGGACGAGCCCGGCGCTCTGAAGACTCCACGCAATGAGCGCGAATCGGCGCGTGTGCGCGATCCACGCGGAATCGGGACGGCCGGTAAGGAGTGCCGCGGAAGCGAAGCTGAATGGGATGGCGAAGGACGCGAAGCCTGCCAGCACAACAGGAGGGTGGATCAGCATCCCCCCGTCGCGGAGCACGGGATTGAGCCCGAGGCCGTCGGGTGGGGTGAGCGAGAGCAGGTCGAAAGGACTTGCGACGAGGACCAGCACGACAAGGAAGAAGCTGACGATCGCCGCCATCACTCCCGCGGCGTAGGCGGCAAGCCTCAAGCCCAGTGAGGCGCTCGCCACGAGCGAGAAGGAGCCGAGGACGCTGAGCACCAACGCCCAGTAGAGAAGGGAGCCCTCCTGACCACCGTAGAACCCCGCCGCGACCAGGGCCGTCGGCAAGGAGAGGTCCGTGTGCTCCGTGACGTAGGCGAGCGAGAAATCGTGACTGAGCAGCGCCCACTCGAGCACCGCGCCCGCAACCACGACCATCGCCGCGGCGGCATAGAACGCGCGGCGGCCAACCTGGACCATGATCGCGTTTTCCTGCCAGCCCGCCCAGAAGGAGAGCACGGCTGAGAAGCCGCCCAGGACGAGCCCTGCGAAGAGAGCGCCGGCGCCAAGGTACCCGAGGATCATTTCTCGATCCTCACTGGGTGTATGGAGCAGTCGAGAACCGGGACGGACACTTGGCCAGCAGCGTGCGCGCGTGGAACACGCCGTCCTTTCCGAGCCGGCCCTCCGCCACGACGGTGATGCCAGGCTTGAAGATGTCCGGCAGTGTTCCCGTGTAGTCGACCGGCACCGAGGCCGTCCCGTCCTTTTCGGTGAACATCACGTGCAGACCGCCGTCGCTCTTCTGCACGTCGGACTGGACGACGCCCGCTACGCGCACGTCGCCGCCGCCCGTGTGCGAGCTCAGCTCACTCACCGTGAGGTAGTACTCGGCGGAGCCGCCAGAGGCCGAATAGATCAGGTAACCCACGCACGCCGCGACCACCAACGCCGGGATGGCCCACCTCATGTCGCAAGGAGCGCGAGATAGTGATCGAGGGTCGTCGCGTCAAGCGGTCCGGCAAATGACGCCGCCACGCGCCCTTGCGTATCGATGAAGAATGTGACCGGCAGCCCGGCAACACCGTAGGACTGGTAGCTGCCCACCACGATCGGCCCGGCCGGGTAGGGGTGAGGGTGCAGCCGCTCGAAGCTGCTGAAGCCCCCCGACGTGTCCTGATTGTCAGCGCCGACGAAGGCGACGGCGGGATGCGTGGCGGACGCCTCCGACAGGACCGCCAGCTCCTGGACACAGGTGGTGCACCAGGACGCCCAGAAGTTCAAGACGACCGGCTTGCCCTGCAGCTGCCACACCCGGACCTGCTCTCCACCTGGGGTCTCGATGGCCAGCCGCGGCGCCGTCTTGCCCAGCAGCGGCGGGTTTGCAAGCGCCGCGTGCTGAAGACCCCATACGAGCGACAGCATGAGCGCCGAACCGAGGACGATCGCAACCGCAGCTCCAATCCAAGGCTGCGCTCCATGCGCGCCCCTGGCGCCTGACCGTCGGTTCACGCGCCTGAGTCTATCCCGGCGGTGAGAGTGCGTTCGCCTTCGCTATCCGAGCGTACAGGCGGCCGCTCGGCTTGATCGTCCGCTCCAGGGTGTTCCGGTCGACAGCGATCAAACCGAAGTGCATCTGGTAGCCGCGTTCCCACTCGAAGTTGTCCATGTTCGACCAGTGAAAGTAGCCCCGCACGTCAACACCGTCCTGGATGGCGAGGTGGACGTTCGAGAGGATGTCGGTGAGATACCGCTGGCGCCGCTCGTCATCCCTCGTGGCCAGCCCGTTCTCGGTGATGTACACAGGCTTGCCGAGTCCTTTCAGCTCGTTCAGGACTGAGCGTATCCAGCTCGGGTCGGCACTCCAGCCCATGTCGGTCACCGGCGCGCCCGGCACGTTGAAGCGCCTGATGAACTGGTTCTGGGGGCGGCGGGGATCGAACGCGCAGCTTTGCCCGTGGTAGTGCGCGATGCCGATGAAGTCCGAAGTCGCCTCGACGATCCTGCGCAGCTGAGCCGGAGCGACGGGCCAGCGGTCCATCACCAGCTGGGCGGTCTGGGCCGCCAACCTGTCGCGGCGCTTGGGAGAAGCCGGCACGAACAGGAACTTGTGGTGCGACAGCCCGACTGGAGCGTCGGGCCAGCGCCGCTTGATCGCGAGGTATGCGAGCTCGTGCGCGCGCCGCATGTTGGCGGTCACCCGATAAATGGCAGCGACATCGCCGTGATGAGCGGGTGGAAACTCGCCGGTGATCCAGCCCTGGGCTGCGTAAATGCTCGGCTCGTTGATCGTGCACCACAGCGCGACCAGGTCGCCCAGCTCGTCGACCACGCGGTGCACGAAGGGTAGGAACGCGTGGGCAGATCCAGAAGCCTGCCACCCGCCCTTGCGTGTGAACCAGAGCGGGCTGGTGAAGTGGTGGAGGGTGATCATCGGCTGGATACCCTGCTCGCGCAGCTCTCCGAGCACGTCGCGGTAGTGCCGGATCTGACGAGAATCGAATTCCCCCTCCGAGGGCTCGATGCGAGACCACTCGATCGAGAGGCGATGCGCGTTCTGGCTCAGCTCGCGCAGCAGCGAGAAATCCTCCCGATACCGGTGGTAGTGGTCGCAGGCGATCTCGGATGAATCGCCGTTGGCGATGCGGCCGGGCTGCTGCTCGAACTCCCACCAATCGCAGTTTCGGTTGGCGCCTTCGACCTGGTGGGCTGCGCTGGCGGTGCCCCACAGGAAGCCGTCAGGAAATCGGTTCAGCGGCACGGCCAAGGTCAGGCCGCGGCGCTCGCCGGCTTCGCCACCTCAGGCGGCGGGATGTACTCCCACGCCTCCGGCGTCTCGCCCTCCATGTCGAGCCGAAGCATGCCTGCCTTGTCGATCCCCTTTCGGTACATCTCGCGCTCGTTGTGCGCACGGCCGTCGAGGAGGATCCAGGCGGCGTTGAGCGGGTCTGCGTGGCTCACGATTGCCATCGTCTCGCCCGGGTGCTCACGCGCCAGCCGGCGGGCCACCGCCAGCACGCGGCCGCCCAAACGGTCGATCGCCTCGTCTCCGGGGACCAGTCCGCGCTTGGCTTTGTGCACGAACCACAGCGGCCGGCGAAGCGGAATCTGCCAGTAGGGCAGTCCCTGGAGGTACCGGCTGAACTCGGCCTCCCTCAGGTCTGGTTCGCTTTCGAGGATTGCCGGCCGGGCCAGCCTCTCGTTGATGAGCTGAGCCGTCTCGACGGCGCGAGCCAGCGGACTGTGGACGATCCGGCGGAGGTCCTCGGCGCGAAGCCGTTCGCCGACCGCCGCGGCTTGCACGCGACCCAGCGGGCTGAGATCGAAGCCGTCGAGGTGGCCGTACAGCACCTTGTGCGGGTTCTCGACGTCGGCGTGGCGGATCAGGTAGACGCGAGTCTGGGTCACCGCTAAAGACTGACGGTTGTCAGCTTCGGTATGCGCCGACCGAGGTGCGGTTGGTTCCCGCCGAGCGGCCCGCCTCGAGCGCCTGGTAGGCCTCCCGCAGAAGGTTGCCGGTGTACTCGCGCCGGTTCATGAGCCCGGCCTCCTGGTCGTTTTGAGATAGCACGCCGATCGTCGCGGCGCCGCAGCTCACGGTGATTCGCCGCCAGTTTCCCGCTGTGGAAAAGTCGTGGGACGCGATCGAGCGGCGGATCTTGTCGGCCGCCAGGGACGCGCCCCGATCGTCTGTCTCGGGCAGCACGATGGCGAAATGCGGCGGACCCTCGGCGTCCAGGAAGGCGACGGTGTCGGTATCGCGGATGGCCTGGCCCAGGCGCTCTGAGATCTCGCGCAGCAAGGCCTCGACCTGGACATGCGCGAGCTCCTTGTGGATGTGCTCGGCATGGTCCAGCTCGATGATCAGAACCGACAGCGGGCGGTGATAGCGCACCGCCCGGTTGGCCTCCTGGCCGACCAACGCGTTGATGAACTTCGAGTTCCAGATGCCGGTGGTCGGATCGACGACCCCGAAAAGCGGGCTGGATGAGTGATCGGTCTGGCTGTGACCACAGCTCGGGCAGTACTGGGAGGTCTCAGGCAGCTCTGAGTTGCAGTACCAGCAATTCGCCATGGCCCGAATTCTAGGCAACAGGCCGCTCGGGCGCGCCCGGCTCACAATTCGTATATGGCAGGCCAGGGCGAGCTCTTCCAGCTTCCGGGGGCGCCGGAGCCGAACGCGCCGCTGGCCACCAGGATGCGACCCAAGAGTTTCGACGACCTCGTCGGACAGCGCAAGGTGGTCGAGGTCTTGAGGCAGCTGACGCGCTCGGGTCACCTGCCGAGCATCGTTTTGTGGGGGCCACCGGGAAGCGGCAAGACCACCCTGGCCGGCCTGCTCGCGACCGAGACGAGCGCACGGATGATGTCGATGTCCGCGGTGACGGCAGGCGTTGCCGACCTGCGCAAGGTCGTGGCCGAGGCCAAAGTCCACCGGCGGGCCGGCCTTCGCACGGTTCTGTTCATCGATGAGATCCACCGCTTCAACAAGGCGCAGCAGGACGCCATCCTGCCGCACGTGGAAGACGGCACCGTCACCTTGATCGGCGCCACGACCGAAAACCCGTCCTTCGAGGTCATCGCGCCGCTCCTTTCGCGAAGCCGGGTGTTCCGGCTCGAACCGCTGGATCGCGACGAGCTCAAGCAGGTCGTCCAGCGCGGGCTGGCCGAGCTCGAGGCACGCATCGAGGATGGGGCTGTTGACGCACTGCTCGAGGGCTCCCGCGGCGACGCCCGGGTGGCACTGAACGGCCTGGAGGCGGCTGCCGCGCTGGCCGGCGAAGAGGCGATCTCGCTGGATCACATCGAGCGCGCTCTGCAGCAGAGTCACCTGCTGTACGACCGCGCGGGTGACCAGCACTACGACATCGTTTCAGCCCTGATCAAGAGCGTCCGAGGCAGCGACCCGGACGCGGCCGTCTACTGGATGGCGCGCATGCTAGAAGCGGGCGAAGACCCTCTGTTCGTCGCCCGCCGGCTCGTCATCCTCGCGGCTGAGGACGTTGGGCTCGCCGACCCAGAGGCGCTTTCGGTCGCGATGGCGGCCCAGCAGGCGGCGCACTTCGTCGGCATGCCGGAAGCCGTGCTGCCGCTTACCGAGGCAGCGCTCTACCTCGCCCTGGCGCCGAAATCGAACTCCGCCCTCACTGCATACGGCGCCGCAAGGGAGCTCATCCAGGAAACCGGAAACGAGCCTGTGCCGATGCACCTGCGCAACGCGCCGACAGGGCTCATGAAGTCCATGGGGTACGGCAAGGGCTACAAGTACGCGCACGATCATGAAGGCGGCGTGGCGGACCAGGTGCATCTTCCCGAAAAGCTGAGAGGACGCAAGGTCTACAAGCCCAACCCGCGCGACAAGAAGCCCTAGTCTTTCGCCTCGTGGCTGACGCGCTCATGATCTTCAAACCCGACGCCGCCTACCGACTTTGCGCGCGTGCTGGCTTGTGGGGCTGGCTCTCGTCCGAGCGTGACTGGAAGGTCGAATCGCTGGCCTGGTTCCAACCCCCCGTCTCGCTGATCGAGAGTCACTACGACTTCCTGCAAGGCCGGCCGTTCTTCCCGTGGCTCGTCGATTTCATGACCGCCCTACCCCTCATCGTCGGCCGACTCACCGCGTCGGCGGATGGGCTCAAGCAGATGCGCTCCGACCTGGGGGAAACGCGAATCGCGCAGTCGCGCCCGGGCTCGTTGCGCGAGCGCTTCGGCATCTTTGGCGGGCTCAACTGCCTGCACCTGTCTGACGCGCCTGAGACCGGGACCGCCGAGGTCGAGAAATGGTCGAAGGTCGTGCAGCTGGACAAGGTCGCGGTCGAGCTCGAGACCGAGTCGGTCCGGCCGGACCACACCTACAGGTTGCGATCGCTGGCCACCCAGGTGGCCTCGGGGTTCCACGTCGAGCTGGCATCGCAGGTCATTCGCGAGCTGCTGGCGGAGGAATCCTCGATCGAGGGCCGGCAGCTCGAGGCGCTCTACCGGATCACGCTGGGGGCTCTGACTTAGAGGCTTCTGCCTCCGCAGCTCGTTCGACGGCCCGAACGTGCACCGTCACCGGCTTGTTGAACAGCTCCGAGTTCGGCACGACGACCAGGTCGCCTGACTCCGTTTGCAAGAGCGTCACGCGCAACTTCACGTCAGTCACCGTGCCCGAACCGACGCCCTCCAACGAGATTCGGTCGCCGACCCGGATGTTGCGCTCGAGCAGCACGTAGTAGCCCGACACATAGTCCTTGAGGAGGTCCTGCACTCCAAAGCTGGCGACGATTGTGGCCAGCAGGATGCCGGCGAGAGTGAGGTTCTGGCTCTGGAACGCGAAGCCGACCGCGACCATGACTCCGATGGCGATCAGCACGAAGGCGACAACGCGGCCGCCAACGACAATCATGTCCGAGCGCATGTGACGACGCTGCAGGGCGCCGACAACGATGTTGGAGATGACCCGAGAGCCGACGACGAAAGCCAGGAAGACGACCACGCCGACGACGATGTATTCGAGAGTCGAATCCGGTATACCAGGAATCACCGCCAGCGGCGGCGAGGTCATTCCTTGGTCTCGGCGGCTTCCTCCGCGCCGACGGCTTCGCCCTCTGCCACAGCCTCGCCCTCGGCAGGCACAACAGCCTCGGCGGCTGGGACTTCCTCTTCGACCTTCATCTCGCGCTTGTGGACGATCTTGACGACGAGCTCATCCGGGTCAACGAGCACGGTCACGCCCTTGGGCACGCTGATGTCGGAGATGCGGAGCTCTGACTCGATCTCTTCGAGCGGTGTCAGGTCCACCTCGAAGGCCTCGGGAATGTCCGACGGCAGGCACTCGACCCGGAGCGAGTGGATGGGCTGCAGCACGTCCGCATCGCCACGCTTCACCGCGGCCGACTCGCCCACCAGGTGGACCGGCACCTCGACCGTGATCTTCTCTTCAAGGTTGACCTGGTAGAAGTCGACGTGAATCGGGCCAAGGCGGCGAGGGTGCGTCTGGATCTCACGCACGAGCACCTTCTCCGTCCGGCCACTGTCCACGACGAGGTCGACAAGGTGGGTGCGCCCAGACTTCACGAACACCTTCTGGAACTCGAGGCGGTCAAGGACCAAGGGTGTGGGCTGGGTATCGTGCCCGTAGACGACCGCGGCGAGCTTGCCCTGGCCGTAAAGCCGGCGAGAGCGCTTGCCCAGGAGTTCGCGTGTGGATGCTTTGAGCTGCATGGTTAAGCCTCGGGTTGAGAGGCGTCGTTATGATACGGCAATCGTCCCCACGAACTCAGAGGCGTCGGCGTGAGCTCGCGGGGGCCCCGATAGCCGCGCGGCGACCCGCCGGGCGCGTTCAACCGATTCGTCAAGGAGAGTCCGTAGGCATGCAGAACCCACCGCCTCCCCAACCCCCGATCGGCGGCCAGCCGCCGATGATGCCACCTCCTCCCCCACCCCCGGGCGCGGGGCAACCGCCGATGATGCCTCCAGGCGGCGGCGGCTACGGGATGGCGGCGCCGGGCAACCTGGCCAGCCCCGGCATGCGAATCGTCGGCGGCCTGATCGACGTGGTCATCTTGATTGTCGTCCTCGGGATCATCGACGCGATTCTCAGGGACGCCCGCGGAGCGGCAGGGCTCATCAACCTGGTGTTGTCCGTCGCGTATTTCGCATACTTTTGGAGTTCTCGCGGCGCGTCGATCGGCATGATGCCCTTCGGCTTCAAGGTCCGCGACGTGGCGACCGGGCAGTACCCGACGATAGGCAAGGCCGCCCTGCGCGGGTTCATCTGGTGGCTTGAGGTCGGCTTCACGGTCTGCATCATCGGGGCCATCGGGTGGTTGTGGCAGATCTGGGACCCACAGCATCAGGCGGTCCACGACAAGATCGCGGGAACCATCGTCACCACGACGTAAAAACGGGCCTAACGCTTCTCCTCGGGGAAGCGCTGGCGCAGCCAGTCGACGATGTCCTGGAGTGGTGTGCCGGGCGTGAAAAGCTTCTCTACGCCCTGCTTCCTCAGGGCTGCGATGTCGTCGTCCGGGATGATGCCTCCACCGAACACCACGATGTCGGTGGCCTTGCGGCGCTTGAGCTCATTGACGACGGCGGGGAAAAGCGTCATATGGGCGCCTGAGTGGATGGAGAGCCCGATCACCTGCGCGTCCTCCTGCAGGGCCGCGTCCACGACCATTTCTGGGGTCTGCCGCAAACCGGTGTAGATGACCTCGTAGCCCGCATCGCGGAGCGCGCGTGCCACCACCTTGACGCCGCGGTCGTGGCCGTCGAGGCCGACCTTGGCGACGATGATCCGGACCGGACGAACCGCGGTAGGACTCAAGGTTCTATACCACCGCCTGTTCGGTGTAGATCCCGAAGACTTCGATCAACGTGTTCATGATCTCGCCCTCGGTGGCGTAGGCGCGGACCGCCTCGAGGATGTACGGCATCATGTTGTCCGAGCCGGCGGCCGCTTTCCCCAAGCGGCTCAGCGCGTTCGAGCACCTGGCCTGGTCACGCTTCTTGCGCACGTCGCGGACGCGCGCGACCTGCTCGCTCTCTAGTTTCGGATCGATGCGAAGGATTTCGATCGGCGTCTCGTCGTCGACCGTGAAGTCGTTCACGCCGATCATGATCCGGCGCTTTTGTTCGAGCTCCTGCTGGTAGCGAAATGCCGAGTCGGCGATCTCCTTCTGGAAGAAGCTCGCCTCGATTGCCGGAATCACCCCGCCAAGGGCTTCGATTCGCTTGAAATACTTCTCCGCCTGACGCTCCATCTCATCGGTCAAGGCTTCGACGAAATAGCTGCCTCCAAGCGGGTCGATCGTGTTGGCGACGCCGGACTCGAAGGCGAGCAGCTGCTGGGTACGCAGCGCGATCCGAGCCGATTTGTCCGTCGGCAGAGCGAGGACCTCATCCATCGCGTTCGTGTGCAGCGACTGCGTGCCGCCCAGCACCGCCGCGAGCGCCTCGATCGCGGTTCGGGCGATGTTCAGCTCCGGCTGCTGCGCCGTCAGCGATACGCCGGCAGTTTGCGTGTGGAAGCGCAGCTTCAGGGATCGCTCATCCTGAGCGCCGTATCGCTCGCGCATCCAGCGCGCCCAGATCCGGCGCGCGGCGCGGAACTTCGCGATCTCCTCGAAGAAGTCGATGTGGGCGTCGAAGAAGAACGACAACCGAGGCGCGAAGTCGTCGATGCGCATGCCTCGCTCCAGGCATGCGTCGACGTATGCCATGCCGTCCGCGAGGGTGAACGCCAGCTCCTGCGCCGCGGTCGAGCCCGCCTCGCGGATGTGATAGCCGGAGATGGAGATCGTGTTCCATTGCGGTACCTCTTTGGCGCAATACTCGATCGAGTCCACGACCAGGCGCATCGAGGGCGCCGGGGGAAAGATGAACTCCTTTTGCGCGATGAACTCCTTGAGGATGTCGTTCTGCAGCGTGCCGCCGAGCTGCGACGCCGGGACGCCCTGTTCCTCGGCGACCGCGATGTACATGCACAGCAGGATCGCCGCCGGCGAGTTGATCGTCATTGAGGTCGTGATGTCGCTGAGTGGGATTCCCGCGAACAGGGTCTCCATGTCGGCCAGCGAGTCGATCGCGACCCCGCAATGACCGATCTCTCCGCGGCTCGTCGGCGCGTCCGAGTCCTGCCCCATCAGGGTGGGCATGTCAAAGGCCACCGAGAGGCCGGTCTGGCCGTTCGCCAGCAGGTACTTGTAGCGGCGGTTGGTCTCCTCGGCCGTGGCGAAGCCGGAGAACTGGCGCATGGTCCACAGGCGCCCGCGGTATCCGCCAGGGTGAATCCCGCGGGTGTAAGGAAACTGGCCGGGGAGCTCTTCCGGCTCATGGGAAAGGTCTTCGGTCGTGTACAGAGGCTTGAGCGGTATCCCGGAGATCGTCGACGTCTCGATGCCGTCGTCTCGCTCAGGACTGGACTCGAAATCCTCCTTCCAGGCCTGCTTCGGGTCACGGGCTCGAACTTTCACTGATCTGCGCTCAATTATCGCCCTCGGTCCAGGATCTCCTCGGCCGTGCTGTACGGCGCGCCTTCCTCGAGCAGGCGCGCGGCCAGCGCGGGTTCGTCTGCGAACGCCCGCCACACGCGGTCGCGGGCGATTTCGGCGGCCACCTCGGCGGTCTCATTTTTGAGTCGCTGCTCGGCCAGCCGGCGGCCCCGCCCGCTCGATTCCAGGTGGCGCCGGTGGGCGAGCACCGCCTCCCAGAGATCCTCGAGACCCTCCTGCTTCGCAGCAACCGTCGCCAGGATCGGAGGCTTCCACCCGGCTTTGGGCGCAAGGCTCAGCATGGACCTCAGCTCGGTCACGACGCGAGCGTGGCCGTCCAGGTCAGCCTTGTTGACGACCAGGATGTCCGCGATCTCCAGGATGCCGGCCTTGATCATCTGTACCCCGTCGCCGAGGTTCGGCGTCAGGACCACGACGGTCGTGTCGGCAACGGCCGCGACTTCCAGCTCAGATTGACCAACCCCGACCGTCTCGAGGATGACCTCGTCGAAACCGAAGGCTCCCAGCAGCCGGATCGCTTCGCGCGTGGCGAGCGACAGGCCACCGAGGTGACCGCGCGCGCCCATGCT
>JBGQGS010000053.1:0-12574 GCA_041497555.1 Candidatus Dormibacteraceae bacterium
GCCCGCGGCTGATGCGAATTCTTGGGCGTGATCGAGCGCGAGCTGCGGAGCTTTGCTCTCACGCACGGAAGTAACGACCTCGCGCGCCTCCTCGGTGCTGAGCTTGCGACCGTCCTGCAGGACTTTCTCGAGCCGGTTGGCGGCCGACTCGTCTTCCATCGCGAGCATGAGCGGCAGCGTGGCAAATCCCTCCGCGATGTCTTGGCCGATCGGCTTGCCGAGCTCCCCCTCGCTGCCCAGGTAGTCGAGCACGTCATCGGCGATCTGGAACGCGAGACCCAACAGGCGGCCATAAGCGTGCAGTGCGGAACGCTGTACCTTCGGGAGTCCGGCCAGCACCGCACCGATGTCGCAACACGCCGCGAGCAGCGTTGCCGTCTTCGCCTCGATGCGTCGCATGTACTCCTCGACGCCCGTGGTGTAGCGATATCGGATCGCTTGCTGCCGCACCTCCCCGGCGCAGATTTCCATCACGGTCCGCGCAAGGATGCCGACCACCTCGGTGGAGTTGGTCCGCGCCGCATGCTCGTAGGCCTTGGCGAAATAGAAATCTCCCACCACGATGGCGGGCTCGTCGCCCAACGCGGCGGCTACGGTCGGACGCCCGCGCCGAACCGACGAACGGTCGATGACGTCATCGTGCACGAGCGTCGCCGCATGCGTGAGCTCCACTGCCATCGCGGCCGGGGTGAGCCGGTCGAGGTCGTAACGGCCGCATCTTGCGGACAGGAGAACGAGCCCTGGGCGGAGGCGCTTGCCTCCGGCTGAAAAGAGGTCGGCCATGGGCGCGGACACGACATCGGGATCACGCTGGATCTCGTCCCGGAGAGCCGCCTCGACAGTGGCAAGATCAGCGACCACAGGACCGAAGGTCTCTACGTCTTCTGGGGCTCCCAGATCTGGACCTCCTCAGCCTCGATCGCTTCGCCAAAGAGGTTGGCCGCGATCTCGTCGAATCGGTGGGGGACGGCCGTGACCAGGACCTCATGACGGGGGTTGCCATCGGTAGCTCGTAGCCGCGAGTGCTCGAGGTGCCGCTCGACCTTGGACGCGGTCGTGCTGGCCGAGTCGATGAGCGCGAAATGTCCCGGATAGACACGGTTGATCGCGGGCTTCAACAGCGGGTAGTGCGTGCATCCGAGGACCAGCGTGTCGGCGCCGAGGCGCACGATGTCAGAGAGGTCGTCGCGCAGGACCCGCTCCGCCCTGGGCGAATCCGCCTCGCCGGCCTCGACGATCTCGACGAGCTCAGGGCATGCTTTCTGATACACGCCCACCATCGGGTTGATCTCCTTGATGGCGTGCAGGTACTCCTGGCTGCGCATCGTGCCTTCCGTGGAGATGACCCCGATGCGATTGTTCTTCGTCGCCTCGACCGCGGCCTGCGCGCCGGGACTGATGACCCCGATGATCGGCAATTCGAAGAGCTCGCGCGCGTGGTTCAGCGCCGCCGCGGTGGCCGTGTTGCAGGCGATGACCACGAGCTTCACGTCGCGCGATTCGAGATAGCGAATGATGTCGATCGCAAAGCCGCGCACCTCGTCCTGGTAGCGCGGTCCGTACGGGAAATGCAGCAGGTCCGCGACGTAGATCGTCGGCTCGCGCGGAAGTCGCCCACGGATTTCCTTGAGGACCGTGAGCCCGCCCACGCCGGAGTCGAAGATCCCGATCGGGCGCTGGTCGCCCATGCTCAGATGTAACCCACCTGAACGTTCAAACGGATTTGACCGTGAGACGGTAACCAAGCCCCGGCACCGCCTCCAGGCTCACTCCGGCGTTCGAGTGATCAGACAGCTTTCGGCGGAGCCGCTGCACGTGGGGATCGACCGAATGGTCGTCCAGGTCGTGCGGATAGCCCCACACCTTGTCTCGCAGCTGCGCCCGCGTGAGCACCCGCTCAGGATTGGCGGCCAGCACGGCCAGCAGGTTGAACTCGGTCAGGGTCAGCGGGATCTCCTGGTCGCCAACCCTCACCCTGCGCGCGGCGTTGTCGATCTGGAGCAAACCGATGCTGAGCACGCCCTCGCGCCCAGCACCGGCCTCGGCCAGCGCCGAACGCCTCAGGTGGGCATTGATCCGCGCGGCGAGGATGCGCGAGTCGAATGGCTTGGTGATGTAGTCGTCGGCGCCGACCTCGAGGCCGACGACCTCGTCCATCTTGGTCGTGCGGCCGGTCAACATAACCATCGGGCTGACGAAGCCCTGGCGCCGCAGCTCGCGGATGACGTCGGTCCCGCTGATGTCGGGCAGCACCCAGTCGATCAGCACGAGGTCGGGCTGACCACCCGTGGCGAGCTCGATCGCCTGCGCACCAGTCGCCGCCTCGAGCACGTCATGGCCCTGGAGCCTGCAAACCTCCGCGAGGAGCGCACGGGTCGGAGCGTCGTCCTCGACGACCAAGATGCGCCGCATGCGACGGGCTGGCGCGCTCGTCAGTTGTGTTTCGGAGGCGCGAACCCCACCCGTGGCGACTCACGCGCCGAGCGCTTGGATCTCCTCATCAGGAGCACGCGCTTCTCGCCCCCGTCGATCACCTCGGTGAGCTCCCAACCGTCCGCTCCGGCCTCCTTCAGCAGGTTGACCAACGTGACACCGTCGATGAGCTGAGCCACGGTCAGAACCTTGGTCGAGAACTCCCACTCGCGGAGGGGAAGCCCCACCGTGGGCACCATGCCCGTCGCGGTTGCCGCTCCGTCGCCTGGATGGTGCGGCTGATCCGGCTCGTCAGGTTCGTCGTCGGGGTCGTCTTCAGATCGGAGGCCCATTTCAGTCGATTGTAAGAGGGAATACCCCCGGCGGGGGTCGAACCCGCGCTGGACCGGGTTTAAGCCGGCTGCCTCTGCCATTGGGCTACGGGGGCAAAACAATTCTGAGCGCGCAAAGCGGCGATAAGGATGGGACCAACTGATCGCCCGGCACGCCTATTTGGGGTATTCGAAAAACCCCTTGCCCGACTTGCGGCCGAGATGGCCGGCCTCAACGAGCTTGCGGAGCAGCTCGGGCGCGTCCCCACCCTCGCCCTGCCGGTGGCGGTCCTTCATCGCCCCATAGAAAATGTCGAGACCGCTGAAGTCGAGCAGATGAAAAGGACCCATCGGCCAATTGAGCCCCTTCTGCACCGCGACGTCGATGTCCTCGGCGCTCGCGTAGCCGCCTTCCAAAAGACGCATGGCCTCCTCCGAGGCCGCAAACAGGATGCGGTTGACGATGAAGCCCCAGATCTCCTTCTGCAGCAGCACCGGCGTCCGGTCGATGCTGCGCACGAACTCCATCGCCGACTCGATGGTCGCCTCAGAGGTCTTGGGACCGCGCACGACCTCGCACAGCTGCATCACCGTGACGGGGTGGAAGAAGTGCGTGTTGCAGCACAGCTCGGGCCGGCCCGTGAAATCGGCCAGCCGGCTGATCGCGATGGTGCTCGAGTTGCTGGCGAGGATCGCGTCCTTCTTCGCGTGCTTGCCGAGAGCTTCGAACACGCCCTTCTTGGCGTCGAAGTCCTCGATCACCGCCTCGATCACGAGGTCGGCAGAGGCCGCGACCGAGTCCAGGTCGCTCGAGTCCTTGATGCGGGCCAGCGCTTCGGTGGCTGCGGCCTCCGTGAGCCGGCCTTTCTCGACCGAGCGGTCGAGCAAGCGCTTGTTCTGTGCGCGGGCCCGCTCGAGCTGACCTGGCGCGGAGTCGACAAGAGTCACCTCGTAGCGGCCGGACAGCGCCGTCTGCAGCGCGATCTGCGAACCCATGGTCCCAGCGCCGACGACCAGCACGCGCTTCAATTCATGCATGCGAGTGAGCATGAAGCAATTCGAGGCCGCGGCGCAGGCGGCCGTCGATTCGATCCCGGACGAGTTCAGGCCTTTCCTGGAAAACACCGTGTTCGTCATCGAGGAGAGCTCGCCTGAGGGGTTGATGGGACTTTATGAAGGTGCGACCGCGCTCGCCGGCTTGGGCATGCCGGAGCGCATCACGCTCTACAAGCGCGCGCATGAAGAGGCCACGGAGAGCATGGAGGAGCTCGTTGCGGAGGTCCAGCGCACGATCCTGCACGAGGTCGGGCATCACTTCGGCATGGATGAGGACGACCTACCCTATTAGCGAAGGGTCCAGAAGGTTCGATCCCACAAGATCAACGGGTCGCCCGAGCCGGCGCTGGCCGCTGTCACCTCGCCCACGCAGATGTCGTGGTCTCCGGCCGGATGGACTTCGACGAGCCGGCACTCGAGCCAGGCGGCGCATCCCTCGATCAACGGGATGCCGTTGGTGCCCAGACGGTGCGGCACGCCCTGCCATCCGGCGTCGATTGCCGGTGCGCGGCCGGCGAACCTGTCCGCGATGAACTCCTGAGAGCGTGTCAGCACGCTCACGTTGAACGCTCTGCCCTCGCCGACTGCCGCTCGGGTGGCCGCCTCGCGCTCGAGTCCGACGAGCACCATGGGCGGATCGACCGAGATCGAGACCAGGCTGCTTGCGGTGAGCCCGCGAAAGCCATTCTCGCTTCGCGCGCTGACGACCACGACCCCTGCCGGAAGGCGCGCCATGACGTCCCGAAAATCGTGCTCTGCCAACTCCCTTCACAGCCTAACCGCGAGGCTGGCCGCCCTGGCGGCGAAGGTAGAATCGACTTCGAAACACGGCGACGTAGCCAAGTGGCAAGGCAGAGGTCTGCAAAACCTCCATCCCCAGTTCGATTCTGGGCGTCGCCTCCACTCGACATTTGCGAGGAGTAGCCGGGATGGGCCTGTCCCAGATCAAGATGCCGCAGCTCGGCGAATCGGTCACCGAGGGCACAGTCGACAAGTGGCTCAAACACGAGGGCGATTTCGTGAAGCGCGACGAGCCCATCGTCGAGGTGGTCACCGACAAGGTCAACGCCGAGATCCCTTCGCCGTTTGAAGGGAAGCTGGTCAAGATCTCTGTCCCCGAAGGCCAGACCGTGCTGGTGGGTGCGGTGCTCGCACAGATCGAGGTCGCCGGAGCGGCCGCAGCAGCTGCGACGCCGCCTGCAAGCCCGGCGCGCGTGGAGGGGGTGGCCGGAACCCAGGTCCCATCTCAGCCGGCCGCAGCCCCACCGCCGAGCACAGCCGCCGTGGCCGCACCAAGCGAAGACGGCGGTGCGGAGCGCCCGCGCCTGTCACCCGCCGTGCGCAAGCTGGCGGCCGAGCACGGGATCGACGCCGGGTCGCTGCACGGCTCAGGTATGGGCGGCCGTGTCACGCGCGATGACGTCCTGGCGGCAGTGGAAGCCGGCCCGGCTGCAACCGCGACACCGGGCGCCACGGCGCCCCCGCAGGCTCCAGCTCCGGCAAGGACGCCACCGACCAAGATCGACGGCACGCGGGAAGAGCTCGTGAAGCTCGGCGCGATGCGGCGCTCGATCGCCGAGCACATGGTCAGGAGCCTTGCGACATCGCCCCACGCGTGGACTCTGCAAGAGGTCGACGTCACCAACCTCGTCCGCTATCGGGACGCCGAAAAGGAAAGCTTCAAGGCGCGGCATGGCGCAGCGCTGACCTACCTGCCGTTCGTGGTGCAGATCGTCTGCGAGGTGATCAAACAGTACCCGTGGCTCAACTCGACCTGGACGGAAGAGGGCGTGCTCCTCAAGCGCTACATCAACATGGGCATCGCAGTCTCCATCCCGGACGGCCTCATCGTGCCGGTGGTGAAAGACGCCGACCAGCGCGGGTTCACCGACCTTGTTCGCGCGCTCAACGACCTGGTCGAACGGGCACGAAACAAGCAGCTCAAGGTGGAGGACGTGCAGGGTGGCACGTTCACGCTCAACAACACGGGCGCGACGGGGTCTGTCGCCAGCCAGCCCATCATCAACCAGCCGCAGGCGGCGATCCTGACCACGGAGTCGATCGTCAAGCGCCCGGTCGTGATCGCTGATGCGATCGCGGTCCGGCACATGATGAACATGTGCTTGACCTTCGACCATCGGATCGTCGACGGGATGATGGCCGGACAGTTTCTCGGAGCCATCAAGAAGCGGCTGGAAGAGTGGACGCCCGGTAGCATCCGCCTGTGAGCAGCCCTCAACCACTGATGCCCACTCCGATCCCGCCCTGGATTCGCGTGCGGGTCACCGAAGGCGAGAACTTCAAAGACCTGAAGCAGATGGTGCGCGCCGGCCGTCTCCACACCGTCTGCGAAGAGGCGCGCTGCCCAAACATCTTCGACTGCTGGAACCGCCGGACGGCCACCTTCATGATCCTAGGCGACGTGTGCACAAGGGCCTGCCGGTTCTGCGCGGTGACCTCGGGCAGGCCGAGCGAGCTCGACCTCGGCGAACCGCTGCGCGTCGCCGAGTCGGTCGCCGAGCTCGGCCTGAAACACGCTGTCATCACCTCGGTCGACCGCGACGACCTGAAAGACGGAGGCGCGGGCATCTTCGCTCGAACGATCCGCGCGATCCGCCGCCGCAGCCCGGGCACGACCATCGAAGTTCTCACGCCGGATTTCCAGGGCGACCTGGAGTCCGCGCAGACAGTCGTCGAGGCGGGGCCGGACATCTTCAACCACAACACCGAGACGGTGCCGCGGCTCTATTCACAGATCCGGCCCAAGGCCGTCTATGCGAACAGCCTCGCCCTGCTGCGCCACGTGAAATCGCTGGCGCCCCACATGGTGACCAAGTCCGGCTTGATGGTTGGATTGGGGGAAACCGAGGATGAGCTTCTGGATGTCTTTCGCAACATGCGCGCGCACACCATCGATGTGCTCACCGTGGGTCAGTACCTGCGGCCCTCGAAGAAACATGCCGAGGTGGTCCGCTACTACCGCCCCGACGAGTTCGCTCGCTTGAAAGAGCAGGCGCTCGAGATGGGGTTCGGGCACGTCGAAGCCGGTCCGCTGGTCCGCTCCTCCTACCATGCCGATGAACAGGTCCCAGAGCGTAAGAGCCTGCTGGCTGGGTAGGACTCCCTATCGGGAGGCCTGGGACATCCAGGCGGAGCTTGTCTCCGCCCTGCGGGAAGGTCATGCGTCCGACACGCTGCTCCTGCTCGAACACCCCCATGTTTTCACCATGGGCAAGGCGGCGAGGTCCGATCACCTGCTGTGGGACGAAGCCGAACGAGTTCAGCGCCGGATGGACGTTGTCTGGTCGGACCGCGGCGGCGAAGCGACGTATCACGGCCCAGGCCAGCTCGTCGGATACCCGATCCTCGACCTGGCTCACTTCGGTCTGACGATTCCCCACTACCTGGAGAAACTCGAACGGTCGCTGATCGATTACCTGCACGACCTGGGCATCGATTCGCAGCCGGGCGAGCCAGGGCTCACCGGCGTCTGGTCAAGGGGCGAGAAGCTCGCCGCCATCGGGATCAAGCTGAACCGCTCGATCGTGAGTCACGGTTTTGCCCTCAACCTCACGACCGACCTTGCCTATTTCGATGGCATCGTCCCGTGCGGGCATGCCGACAAGCGGCCGACCTCGGTGGAGGCGATCACCGGGGAGCAGGTCGGGACGCAGGTCGCCGCCCGCGCGTATGCCCAGCATTTCTCGCATGTCTTCGGCGCTGTGCTCGAGTGGGGCTCCGCCCAGAAGGTTCGGCCAACCCTGGCTCGCTGAGACTGACGGGCGGCATGGGGACCCTGGGCCATCATCATCGGGCGGCCTGTCCCGGGCATGCGGATCGTCCTTTCCGCCTTGTCTGGAATACTTGGCGTCCCTTACAGGGTTTTCATACCGTGCGTTCTTGTATCTGCTTCGATCTGGGCGGCGATCTTTCTCGAGTTGGGGCGCCGCCTCGGACCTCGAGTTCGAGACCTGTTCGTGCTGTTCCCAGCCCACCTGATTCCGGGGCTGACGTTGGGTTTGACCTTGCTCGCGATCGGGTATCTGGCATATGAGCATGGCTTCAAACCGAAAGACCATCGAGAGACCGTCGAGCAGCCCGACTGAGCTGGTGCAGCTCGACAGCGTGTCGATGGATGAAGATGACGAGATCCTCCCCGACTTCGAAGCCGAGGTGGATGGCCGACGGGTCTGGGTGACCGCGGTTCTCGAGCGAACGGCCGTGATCGAACCCGCTCCCGGTGAGCCGAAGGTGCTGGTCAACCGCCGCCGCCTGATGGTCAACCCCGGGCATCTGCGTGTCCGTCACCTGGCGAGCAAGGAAGCGGCACGCCGCGGCCGAGAAGCCGCACGCCAGCTCCGGATGCAGGAGCACAGCTCCGCGGCGTAGCGCCGCAACCGCGCGACAACTCGGTCCGCGAGAACTCGGTCTACGATCGGGGCGCGGGCGGAGGTTCTGGTAAAGTTCGCTTCCGCCGAGCAGGGCTCGACGTCTTATTTATTTTCCGCGGCCCCAAACCGCCGCCCAGCCAGAGGGAAGGAAGCACACCATATGAGCAAGATCGTTGATCTCGTTTCCCTGGCCAGCATCGTCCCACCCCTCAACCACGAGGTCAGCGGCGGATTCAACGCGATCGTCGACGGCAAGCAGGTCCGCGTGCGCGCGGTGCTCGAGCGCACGGTCGTGATCGAGCACCAGGAAGGCGGCGAGCGGAGCGTCGTTCGGAAGGACAACTGCATGGTCAAGCCGTCGGCCGTCGCGTTCGTGCCGGGCAACCCGAACAACGGTGTCGGCCCACGGCAGTGGCGCCGGCTGCCAGGCAAACCGCCCGCGACGCCCAGGGTCGGTCCCTAGCCCCGAATTTCAGTCGATGTGGCGCTGTGCCACGAGGGTCAGGAAAGCGGGGAACGAGCTGGCAAGCGCAACCTCCTCGAAAACCGCGCGGGCCTCGCTGAACCGGCTCTTCGACCATCCATCCTCGCCCAGCCGCTCGCGGATCTTGGCGAGCTCGTCGTCCGCGATCTCACGCACCAGGTCAGCGTTCACGATCGAACCGTCGCCCAGCCGCGACGAATGCCTGATCCACTGCCAGACCTGGGACCGCGATATCTCGGCCGTCGCTACATCCTCCATCAGGTTGTTGATCGCCGCAGCACCGACGCCCCTCAACCACGACTCGATGTACTGGACGCCCACGCTCACGTTCATGCGCAGGCCGTTCTCGGTGACGCTTCCGTCGGGCACTCGCACATCGATGATCTGCGCCGCCGTGACAGCCACCTCGGGCCGCTGGCGCTCGAGCTGGTTGGGCCGGTCGCCGAGTACCCGATCAAACGCTTCGGTCGCGGTCGGCACGAGGTCCGGATGCGCCACCCAGGTCCCGTCGAAGCCATCGCCCGCTTCCCGGTCCTTGTCCTCCTTGACCTTGGCGAGCGCGATGCGGTTGACCTCCGCGTCACGGCGTGAGGGGATGAACGCGGCCATCCCGCCCATCGCGTGCGCGCCGCGCCGATGGCACGTCTTCACTAAAAGCTCGGTGTAGGCCCGCATGAATGGCACGGTCATCGTCACCTGGACGCGGTCCGGAAGCACGAAATCCGGCCGGTTACGAAACTTCTTGATGATGCTGAAGATGTAGTCCCACCGCCCGGCATTGAGACCGCTCGAGTGGTCCCGGAGCTCGTACAGGATTTCCTCCATCTCGAGCGCGGCCAGGATCGTCTCGATCAGCACGGTGGCGCGGATCGTGCCCTGCGGAATCCCAAGGTCGTCCTGCGCGAAGTTGAAGATGTCGTTCCACAGCCGCGCTTCGAGATGGCTCTCGAGCTTCGGCAGGTAGAAGTACGGGCCGCTGCCCTTGCTGAGAAGCCGCTTGGCGTTGTGGAAGAAGTAGAGGCCGAAGTCGAAGAGGCTGCCCGACAACGGCTTGCCGTCCACCTCCACGTGCCTCTCGTCCAGATGCCACCCGCGCGGGCGGACGAGCAGTGTCGCAACTTTGTCGTTGAGGCGATATTCCTTGCCCTCGGGGCTGGTGAAATCGATCCGCTTCTCGATCGCGTCGATCAGGTTGACCTGGCCTTCCACGAGGTTCGACCAGGTCGGTGAGTTTGCGTCCTCGAAATCTGCCATGAAGACGCGCGCACCCGAGTTGAGAGCGTTGATCAGCATCTTGCGATCGGTCGGGCCGGTGATCTCGACCCGCCGGTCTTGCAAATCCTTGGGGGCCTGGGCCACCTTCCATTCCGACTTGCGAACCGATTGGGTATCCGCCAGGAACTGAGGTGACTCGCCGGCGTCGAGTCGCGCCTGGCGCTCGTCCCGCATCCGAAGCAGCTCGAGACGCCGACTGCCGAACTCGCGCTGCAGGCGGGCGACGAAAGCCAGCGCCTCGGGCGTCAGCACTTCGCTCGAGCGTCCCTCGTTTGGGCCCTTGAGAACGACCTGCTCAGTGGTGGCCATCGCCACCAAATCTACAGTAGGAGTTCAGGTGCCCGTCAACCGCTCGACAATCGGCGCAAACGACTCAACAGCCTCTCCGGGCACGACGATGTACGAGATTCCGTACCGTTCGCGCCGCGCCTGGAGTGCTTCGATCATCTGCTCGACGGGCCCGATCAAGAAGTGCGGCATCTCCAGGACGTCACGCGGCTCGGACCCGAACCCAGACGCCATCGCCGCCGCCACCGCGTCTCGGTCGTCGGTCACGTTGACGACGAAGACGGTGGCGCACAGCTCGATCTCCGGGAACCGGTCGGCCGCGGCTTCTTTGATCCAGGCCAGCTTCTGATCGGTCGCCTCGGCCAGGCCGGAGCGGATGAGTTTGCGGTTGACCCTACCCTCACTCAACTTGTAGTTGATGCTTACGATGTCCGCCTCCCGCGCCGCCAGGCGCAACATTCGCCGGCCACCGCCTCCGAGAACGATCGGCGGGTGCGGCTTCTGCACCGGTGACGGAACAGCCTCGACTCCCTCGATTCTGTAGTGCTTGCCAGTGAATGAGACGCTGCCACCGGCGAAGAAAGCCTTGATGATCTCGAGCGCCTCCGCCATGCGTTCGATCCGCGTTCCGGGCGGGTCTAACGGAATGCCCGTCTGCTCGTAATCAGAGGCCATCCAGCCCGCTCCCAAGCCGAAGTCCAGGCGGCCCTCGGACAGGAGATCCAGAGTCGCCGCCTCCTTGGCCAGCACCACCGGGTGCCGGTAGTCGTTGTCGAACACGAGCGAGCCGATGCGGAGCCTGGTGGTCGCGTCAGCCGCGGACATCAGCGCTGCGATCGGCGAAAACTGATCGCCGAAGTGGTCCGGAAGAAGCAGCGTGGAATATCCGAGTGCCTCGACGAGGCGGGCTTTTTCACGCCATTTTTTTGCGTCCGGAGCGCGGTGCTCCTCCACGCCAAACCGGAACGTCCGGGGCTGGCCCACGGCGCGTTAGTATGCGGCGTCCAAAAGGCGGGGTCGGGACCAGTCGGCTAACATCGGCCCGTTGTGGCCGCTGTCATTCGGTTGGCCCGCGATCGCGTCTGGATACCGGTGGTGCCGGCCGCAGTCAGCTGGTTGCTGCTGTTCGGGTACCAGTGGGCTTTTTTCTTCAGTTACCGTGGCCACCAGCACACCGTCTTCTCGTACTACTCGGGCGTGCTGGGCGACGGTCTCCTGATCCCAGCGGTCAACGTTTCGGCTTTCGTGCTACTTCGTCAATTGGCGCCGGGCATCCCCTGGAAGCGCCTGCCGATTTATCTGCTCCTCGGCTTTGCGACAGCCACCGCCGCGTTCCTGATGCAGGCCAAGCTCGACCTGGTCAACTGGTCGATGCCGATCGCGTTCCACTGGAGTGACATCGGACAGTTTCACTTCTTCGTCATGGCGGCCGAGGTCACATACCTGTACCTGGTCATGGCGACCGCCATGGACAACTGGTCGCAGGTTCGGCGGGACTCAATCGCTTTGAGAGCTTTCGCGGCCGGGTGGGTGGGCCTCGCCCTGTTCGCCGCCTCCCTCGCGGCGGACTACGTCCACTAGGCCCGCACGAAGGTGGTGCCGAGGGGCGGACTTGAACCGCCGACACCTTGATTTTCAGTCAAGTGCTCTACCAAGCTGAGCTACCTCGGCACGGCGGATGATTCTATCGGCCGGCCGCCGGGGCGCGCGCAAGGCGCACCGCTGCCCCCGGGCGTTCGGAGTGGGCGGTGATGGACTTGAACCAACGGCCTCCTCGGTGTAAGCGAGGCGCTCTAGCCAACTGAGCTAACCGCCCGGCGCGGAGAGTCAGTCTACCCAGGCAGCAGCGCGAGCGCGGCGTTGAGCTGCGCGTCTTTCGCGTAGCCCTGCGACGGCGCGGTGACATCGAAAGCGTCGGTGGGATTCGCCAGGGCCACGGTGACATCGGGCTGCAGTCCCTTGTGGTCGATCGTCTGGCCGTTCGGCAGGTACCACCGCTTGACCGTGAGGTGGACGTCCGCCCCGTCCGCCAGCACAAAGTCCTGCTGCACCGAGCCCTTGCCGTAGGTCACCGTCCCAACCAACTTCGCGCGCTGGTGGACCTGCAGCGAACCGGCCACGATCTCGGAGGCCGACGCACTGTTCGCGTCCACCAGCACGACCAGCGGAAGCGTTGGCGCCGCATGCTGTCCGGCGACGGTGTGCCGCTCCACGCTGCCGCTGCGGCCGCGAAGCTCGAACGTCTCACCGCTCGAGACGAATTGGCTGATGACGTCGTCGGCCGCCGATATGAAACCACCCGGATCTCCCCGCAGGTCGAGCACGATTCCCACCAC